>JAVBQQ010000087.1:0-22414 GCA_031548875.1 Oscillospiraceae bacterium | reverse complement strand
CGGCCAGTGCAGGTCTTTCCAGTCGTGCAGCACCGTAGCGTGGCTGGTTCCCGAATCGAACCAGACATCCATCGTGTCCCGCTCCTTGCGGAAGGCCGTCCCGCCGCAGTGGGGGCAGGCAGTGCCGGCCGGCAGGATCTGTTCGGCCGGGTATTTGAACCAGGCGTTGGAACCCTCTTTGGCAAACAACTCACGCACGGCGGCGATGGTGTCGTCGTTGATGAGATAGCCGCTGCAGTCCTCGCAATAGAACACCGGTATGGGCACACCCCACAACCGCTGGCGGGAGATGGTCCAGTCGGCGCGGTCGCGCACCATGCCCATCATACGTTCACGGCCCCATTCGGGGATCCAGTTCACCGATTCCACGGCTTTAAAGGTATCCTCGCGGAAGTCCTCCACAGAGCAGAACCACTGCTCTGTAGCGCGGAAGATCACCGGCGTATTACAGCGCCAACAGTGGGGGTATTGGTGCTCCCCGTGGGTGAGGCCCACAAGGTGTCCGTTCTCGCGCAGCATCTCGATGATCTGTGGATTGGCCTTGAGCACCGAGAGCCCCGCAAACGGGCCGGCCTCGTCGGTAAAGATACCATCGTCGTCCACCGGCACAAGGATGGGCAATTCGGGATAGTGCTTGACGGCGACCTCATAGTCTTCCAGGCCGTGGCCGGGCGCCGTGTGCACGCAGCCGGTGCCGCTCTCTAGCGTCACATGGTCACCCAGGATGAGCAGCGAGTTTCGGTCGAGATAGACGTGCTTTGCCTCGATGCGCTCGAGATCCCTGCCCTTGAAGCGGGCGACGATCTCGTAATCGGAGATGCCGCATTCCTCAAATGCAGAAGCCGATAGCTCCTCGGCCACGATATAGTACTTCTCCCCCACTTTTGCGGCTACATAGTCGAAGGTGGGACCAAGGCTGATGGCCACATTGGCGGGCAGCGTCCAGGGGGTGGTCGTCCAGATGACGACGGCCGTCTTGTCCGCCGGGATACCCGCGGCCTGCAGCGCGCCGTTGTCTTTCACCACGTCAAAAGCGACGTAGATGGAATCCACCGGGTCGTTGGCGTATTCGATCTCTGCTTCGGCCAGGGCCGTGCGGTCCACCGGGCACCAATACACCGGCTTCAGGCCCTTGTAGATGTAACCCCGGCGGGCCATCTCGCCAAACACGCCAATCTGGTTCGCCTCGTATTCGGGTGCCAGCGTAAGGTAAGGGTTCTCCCACTCGCCCAGAACGCCCAAACGTTTGAACTGTTCGCGTTGTACATCCACATAGTGCAGCGCATATTCGCGGCACAGATCGCGCAGTTCCACGTCATTGATGGGCGCGACCGCGGCGGCATCGCCTTTCTTGGCGGCTTTTTTGCGGTCTGCGCGCACCTTCTCCATGGCCTTGCGCTCAATAGGCAGGCCGTGCGTATCCCAACCGGGCACATATGGCGCCTTGAAGCCGGCCATGTTCTTATACCGCACGATGATATCCTTGAGAACCTTGTTCATGGCGGTACCCATGTGGATATCACCGTTCGCATAGGGCGGGCCGTCGTGCAAGACCCACACGGGCTTGCCCTCTTTCGCCTCCAGCATCTTATGGTACAAGTCGTCCGCCTGCCAGCTTTGCAGCATCACCGGTTCTTTTGCCGGCAGGCCTGCCCGCATGCTGAATTCGGTCTGGGGCAGATTCAGCGTCTCGTTGTAGTTGTCGGGCACTGTTTCATCTCTCCTTAACGCGAGGTTCACCTAAAAAACACCTATATACGAATGGCAACGCCCAAGGCGCGCGAGCGCCTGTGGCGTTGCCGTTTAGAAACATATGGAACGGGGGCAGAGCCAACGCTCACTCTTCTTCTTCCAAAATGGGGGGCTCCTGCGCGATGACAGGCGGCTGTTGCGTGGCATAGTACTGGGGTTGCGGCGGGGCATACGCCTGCTGCTCCGCGTATGGGGGCTGCACAACATAAGGGGCCTGCTGGTCTGTATAAGCCGGCTGCGGCTCACCGTACATCGGCTGCGGGTCGGCATAGGCCGGCTGCTCGATCTGCACACCCTCAAAGTGGGTGGCTTCGAACAGGTTGATCACCGGCGCCTCGTCCTCTAAAGGGGCCTCCGTCTCGATGCCGGCGACCTGGACGGCCTCCTCACGGTCATCGGGCAGTTCCGGCTCGGCATCCGCATAATTGATCGCCTCGGGCACCTCTTCCACATGCTCCACCGTGCGCTCGATGGCATTGTCGCTCATGAAGGTATCCACCTGTTCGATCGGCACGTCCAGCGCACTGAGCGACTCGATGTGCTGTGTGTACAGGTTCAGGATGGCAGAGCGGAAACGCTTGACCTCGCTCTGCAGTTTTTCCAGCAGCTTTTGTTCGCGAAGAATCTCCACCTCCGCCTGCTGGCGCAGCAGTTCGGTCTGGCCGGTGGCATCGCGCAGCATGGCATCTGCCTTCTGCTTGGCTTCGTGCACAACGGTTTCACCCATGCGCTGGGCGTTGATGAGCGCGTTCTTGAGGGTGTCTTCCTGGCCGCGGTATTCTTCCACCTTTTCCGCCAGGATCATCATCTTGCTCTCGCTGGCGCTGGCGGTTTCCACGGCTTGGTCGCGCTCGGCGACGGCGGCGTTATGCGCGGCTCCAAGCTCGTCCATCGTGCGGGCAACCTGTTGCAGAAAGTCGTCCACGTCCTCCACGCGGTAGCCCTTTTTCACCTGTTCGAATGTAACGTTCCTTATATCCTCCGAAGTCATGACGATGCCTCCTCTTATATGTTACGCAACCTGCATACTGGTTTGGCCCGCGAAAGCGGGCGGCCCCGGCACACATGCGGCAACTGCATGTTTCATACCAAATACGCAGAGCAAAACGCCCTGCGCCGAAGGTGCCGGCATTGAAAGCGCGTTTTAGAAAAAGACGCCGCTGCTTTCCAGTTCGTCCAGGATATCACCCACGATATCCACGTTATAAGGTGTGATGATAAAGGTGTTGTTGGCTACGCGTTTGATCTGCCCATTATTTGCATAGGCAACGCCAGAGAGAAAATCCACCAGGCGGCGGGAAACTTCCTTGTTTGTGGATTCCAGATTGAGCACTACCGTGCGGCGCGCGTTGAGGTGGTCGGCCACGGCGGACGCGTCGTCGAAGCGCTCCGGCTTCACAAGCACTACCTGCAGCTGGGTGGTGGCGTTGATATTGACGACCTTGTTGCGCTTTTCCATCTGGTAGTCGTCGGCCGGGTCATCCTTGTATCCTGCACCGCGGGAACCGATAAAGTCCATCTCTTCGCCCTCATATTCTTCATCTTCTACGCCCATGATGTCCTTGATTTTGCCAATAAAGCTCATCTTCAGTCTCCTATTCCATCCAGATATCATGGCCGGCCCGCACGTTCACCACAGATGCTGGCGGCACAAATATGCGTTTTATCGGGCCGCGCGCGGGCCAAACAGGTCGGTGCCCACACGCACCATAGTGGCTCCCTCTTCGATGGCGATCTCGAAATCGGCAGACATGCCCATCGACAGGATTTGAAACGAATCTGCATCGTTATCTATATCGTTAACAGTACTATTATCCATGTTTTTAGCCTTTCTGTCAACAAACAGATGCCGCATACTTGCAAAATAGGGGCGGATACCCTCTCCCAAGCCAAAGGGTGGTATGGCCATGAGCCCCCGTAAACGCAGCTGGGGGGAGTGCCGGGCACGCTCGAACAGCTCGTCGAAATCGCGTGGAAGCACTCCTGTTTTGTTCGTTTCTTCGCCAATATTTACCTCGATCAGCACATCCAGTTTTTGGCTGGCGTTCGTATATACACGCTCGAGCGCCTCGAGCGTTTTCACGCTGTCCAGGCTTTGCAACATATCCACGTGTCCTGGTAAAAATTTCGCCTTGTTTCGCTGCAACGTTCCAATCAGATGGGTCGTGTGGGGGTGGCCGGCCAGAGCGGGCTCCTTTTCCAGCAGTTCCTGCACCCGATTCTCACCAATCACGTCCACACCTGCGTCTATCAGCTCGCATACGGCGGCGGCGTTTTGTGTTTTGGTAACCCCCACCAGCGTAATTTCGGCAGGGTCGCGCCCTGCGCGGCGGGCGGCGCGATCGATGCGCCCGCGCACGGCTAGCACCCGTTCACGAATGGTGAGGCTACCGTCAGAGGACCCGCTTATCATACAGTTCCACACCTCCCGCATCCACCACAACTTCATCGTACAGGCTCAGTTCGTTCACACCCTCTTCGTAGTCACGGCTCATGAGCACATAGTTTTCATCTTCCAACAGCACCTTCACACG
The DNA here is from genome assembly GCA_031548875.1 of Oscillospiraceae bacterium. Lineage (GTDB taxonomy): Bacteria > Bacillota > Clostridia > Oscillospirales > Ruminococcaceae > JAAYCI01. Next base: position 18,128 of record JAVBQQ010000087.1, on the reverse strand, counting down.
GCGCAGGTACACCTGGTTGCCGAATTTGACATATACGCAGGTGTCCCCCTCGATGACGCGCAGGGCGTTCTTGTCCACCCGCAGGCCTTTGACCGTACTGAAAATGACCTGCGCGTTCTCCAGACGCATCTGCATGATCTCGGGGCTGATATTCTCGCAGGAGAGCACCACCTTAACCAGCCCGTCTTCCGTCCCGCTCTCGGTCAATGTCTCCACACGCATGGGCACTGTATCTTCGCTAGTGTCTGGAAAAGCAAGTTCCAGCTTCATGCCCTCAGAGAATTTTTGTGCCTGCTTAGCCGTGATGGTGGTGTAGAATTGCCATTTGTAATCGCGTATGATATGCCCTGCCACAGATACGCCGGAATCGGCCAGCGGCTGGCCGCACAGGTCGCGCAGCGCTTCGGGAGAAAGGCTGTCCAGCCGGTCCCTGTCCGGCATCACGCGGTCGTAGTGGGACGAGGGCACGAAATAGCCGCTTTCGCCTGCAACCAGTTCCCCTGTGGAAACAGCAGCAGTCTCCAGCGCCGATTTTTGCTGTTGGAGCTCGGCCACCCGTTCATCAAAGCCAGTTGCGGCTCCCGTGAGCACCTGCATCTTGTTCGCCGCCAGGGCAATCTCGTCCTTTGCTCCTTCAATGCTGCCGTAGTCGCCTTTTTCCAGTATGTTCAGGTAATCGGTAAGCCCGGTGTTCATCTGACGCAGCAGCGTATCCACATCCGAGCCGTCGGCCCCGGTACCGCGCGCCTGTTCCAACAGGGCGAGTTCTTTTTCCACGGTCGCCAATTCTGCCTTTTTTTCGGCGGCGGCTTCGCTGGAAAAAACAAGGGCGATGTCGGTGCCGGCCGAGACGCGCTCGCCCGTGGGCACCAGATAGTACAGCGAACCATCGGCACCCTGCACGGGAGCGGAATCTAGACAGACGAACCCTGTCACATCCACAGAATCGGTCATCGTTTCCAGAATGGCCACCTGCGTGCGCATGCGCGGCATCATCACCATGACGACCTGGATGGCAAAATACACAACAGCCACCACCACAAGCGCCACGATGATCCACCTGATCACCCGCCAGCGGGCGCGGGCGCGCTGGCGGGCCTCTGTTTTGCCTTGGGGCGCGGCGTGCTGCGGGGCTGTGTGTTGCCCGGTTTTATTGTCGTCCATACTGCCCAATGCCGCTCCCTCCTTGCTATTTTTTGTCACTTTTTTCGTTTTGTTGTATTGTTGTATCCCTATCTCCGTATTAACCTTTCACCCGTAGGGTAGGATAGGCATAAACCCCGCCGCATCAGCAAGCTTTTGTGCTTTACAGGACAGGTCGGATGCGTCGGCATCCAGCCAATGGACGCCCTGCGTGCGTTTGAACCAGGTGAGTTGACGTTTTGCATAGTTACGGGTAGCCTTCTTCAACGCATAAATGCAATTTTCAAGGGTCTGTTCGCCCGCAAAGTAGGGGAACAACTCCTTGTAGCCGATGGCCTGCGCCGCCGTTTTGTACCGTTGCCGGTTTTGATACACGCCTTCCGCTTCTTCCAACAGGCCGGCAGAGAGCATCGCATCCACCCGCGCGTCGGTTCTGAGATACAAATCTTCCCGCATGGGGTAGCTAAGGCCAAGCAGCAGCGCGTCGAAGCGGGGCGGGCGCGCACGGGAGGCGGCATTGCGCTGGGCCAACGTGGAACCGTCGCGCTCACTCTCTTCCAGCGCGCGCAGGATGCGGTTTTTGTCATTGGGATGCAAACGGGCGGCGTATTCCGGATCCAACCGGGCCAAACGCGCCAGCATAGCCGCAGCACCCTGTTCCTCCCACGTTTGCTGCAATTCAATGCGCCGATCGGGCGTTGTTTTTTGTTTTGTAAAGCCAATGCCATTCACAAGGCTGGAGATATATAGGCCCGTGCCACCGCACACAACAGGAACCGCGTTTCTACGAAGTATATCTCCAATAATGCTCTCGGCCCGGGACACGTAATCGGCCACCGAGAACGGCTCTTCCGGCGGCAGGCAGCCAATCAGGTGGCTGGGTATGCCGCCCAGCATTTGCGGATCGGGCACGGCCGTGCCAATGCGCAGGCCTTTGTATACCTGCATCGAATCGGCGCCCACCATCTCACCATTATAGATGCGGCACAGGCGGGTGGCAAGTTCGGTCTTGCCGGTGGCCGTGGGACCGCATACGACGATGATGCGGCCGGCCGGCCCCTGTTGCCGTGTTTGTATCGGATCCATCGCTTGTTTCCATCCTTGCTTTAAACCGGCCCGCACGGGCCTTTCACAGGCTCCCCAGGCGGCCAAACTGCTTTTCCAGTTCTTTGCGGGTAAGGGCCAGCACCACCGGGCGCCCGTGCGGGCAGTAGGGCGGCAGCTCACCGCTCAGTATATCCTCCGCAAGACGCAGCAGCGCACCGGACGGGGTGCTGTCTCCCGCTTTCACGGCGGCCCGGCAGGCTATCGAGTGCAGCACCCAGGCGACCCGCTCGCTCTCCGCGTCCTTTCCGCCTTTTGCAAGGTGCGCGGCCACGTCTATCACAAGCCCCTCCACATCGGCCACTTCCAGGTCGGCCGGGACGCCGCGTACAAGCACCTCCGCCGCGCCAAATTCTTCCAGTTCGATACCCGCGCCGGCCAATGCGTCGCCGTTTTCAAGCAGGGCGACCTTCTCCGCGGCTGACAGACGCACGGCGACAGGCGACAGCAACTGCTGTACGTCCGGCCTGCCGCGGCTTTGGGCCAACTGTTCGTACAAGATGCGCTCGTGGGCGGCGTGCTTGTCCACCAGCACCAGACTGTCGCCCCACTGCGCTACGACGTAAGTCTTGAACACCTCTCCCACCAGCCGCAGCATGGGTTCGTCCAGCCCGAGCTGCAGCGCGGTCTGCACAGGCGGCGCAGTCTCTTGCTCTACCTGCGCCGAAGCCGCCACATCCACGGCAGAGGGGACAGTGCCCTCTGTCTTGCCAACCGCCGGCGCAGATCCATCGCACAAGATGTCCAACGCATATTCACACGTAGAGGCCGGTACTGCAGGTCGTGTTGCGGTAGTGTAGGGCGCAAAGCGGCTCTCGGACGCAAGCGATTGCACAAGGGCATTGTAGGCGGCCGCCTGCCCGGGCGCGGGGCGGGGCGGTCGCGTACCGTCTGGCGGACGCTGACCGACCGGCCCCGGTGTGGCAGACCCTGCGTTTGCGCCCAAAACGTGGTTTTCTTCTCGCCGAGGGAGCGTGGCCCCTTCCATCTGTGGCGCGTTGGCCGGCTGGCTCCCCTGCGGCATCGCGGCATCTTCCAACCGCAACGCAGCATAGCCGCCAGCTCCCTGCGCCGCCAGCGCCGTTTTCACCGCACGGTACACGGCTTCGAACACATCTTTCTCCCGGGCAAAACGCACCTCGGTCTTGGCCGGATGCACATTCACGTCCACCAGCTCGCAGGGCATCTGTAGGAACAATATGCCGCCAGGGAAGCGCCCGCCCATCGTGGTGCCGCGGTACGCCTGTTCCAGCGCGGCCATCATCGTGCCATTCTTCACGAACCGGCCGTTGATGTAGAAGAATTGCATCGAACGGCTGGCCCGCGCCATGTGCGGCTGGGTGACAAGACCGTGCACCTGGTAGGGACCGTTTGCATCGGGGCCCACGGGAAGCAACTCCCGCGCGAAAGCGCCACCCAGAGCGGCATACACGGCGGTGGCCAACTGCCCATCGCCGGGCGTTGCAAACACCTGCCTGCCGTCGCGCACAAAGCGGAACGCCACCTCGGGATGGGAAAGAGCAAGCCGGGTCATCACATCGCCAACAAAGGTCCCTTCGCTCGAATCCTTTTTCAAAAACTTCATGCGGGCGGGGGTGTTGTAGAACAACTCCCGCACCGTGATGGTGGTGCCGTTAGCACGGGCGGCGGTTTGCAGCCCCTCCTCCTGCCCGCCGGCAATGCGGTAGAGACTCGCATGTTCTTCATCCACGGGTTTTGTGAGCAACTCCACCCGGGCCACGCTGGCTACAGACGCAAGCGCCTCGCCGCGAAAACCCAGCGTGTGGATGGCGTCCAGGTCCTGCGCGGTTTCCACCTTGCTTGTAGCGTGGCGCAAAAACGCCAGGGGAATCTCATCCGGCGGTACGCCGCAGCCATTGTCCTGCACCTGTATGCGCTGGATGCCCCCACGATCGACCTCCACGGCCACTGCCGTGGCCCCCGCGTCGATGGCGTTTTCCACCAGCTCTTTCACGACCGAGGCCGGCCGCTCCACCACCTCGCCCGCCGCAATCAGCTCCGCAGTGTGGGCGTCCAACAGGCGTATGGGCATGGAAAACACCTTCTTTCTGGTATATGGCCTTCTTTCAGCACGGCTGTTCTGCTACGTTCTACTGTTTTGCATGAAACCCAGCATCACGGATAATGCTCCCGCCACAGCGGTCAATCGCCCACAAGGCCGGCTTTCAGGTCATACACCAGTTGCAGCGCCTCCAGCGGTGTGAGGGTCTCGGGGTCCACCTGTTCCAGCTTTTGCACAAGCTCTGCCGGCAGGCAGGCGCCCTGGCTCTCCTCAAACGCCTCGAAGTCCAGTTGGGTGACGCGGTTGAGGGTGTTCGAGGACGCTTCCAGTATCTTCAACACCTGCTTTGCGCGCTGGATGAGCGGCTCGGGCAGGCCGGCCAACTTTGCAACCTGGATGCCATAGCTGTCGTCGGCCGGGCCGCGCACGATGCGCCGCAGGAAGGTGATGTCGTCGCCCCGCTTCTTCACGGCGATGTTGTAGTTCTTCACGCCGTCGATCGAGTTTTCCAGGTCGGTGAGTTCGTGGTAGTGGGTTGCAAACATCGTTTTGCAGCCGGGGCCGGCAGACGGGTCGGCAATAAACTCCACCACTGCCTGGGCGATGCTCATGCCGTCGAAGGTGGAGGTCCCTCGGCCGATCTCATCCAGAATGATAAGGCTTTTATGCGTTGCGTCGCACAGGATGTCGGCCACCTCGGTCATCTCCACCATGAAGGTGGATTTGCCCTGCGCAAGGTCATCAGAGGCGCCCACACGGGTGTATACGGCGTCGCACACACCTATACGGCACTCCTGCGCGGGCACAAAGGAGCCGATCTGCGCCAGGATGGCAATGAGCGCCGTCTGCCGCATGAAGGTGGACTTGCCAGCCATGTTGGGCCCGGTGATGACCTGCATGCGGTTGTCCGCACAGTCCAGCTTTGCGTCGTTGGGCACAAAGGGCGCATCCCGCTGCATCAGCTCCACCACCGGGTGGCGCCCTTGTTGTATCTCAATGTGGTCGGACGAGTCCACCACCGGGCGCTGGTAGCCGTTTGCCACAGCCACCTGCGCAAGGCTGGCCAGTACATCCAGCCGGGCGATGCCCGCCGCCGTGCGCTGGATGCGCGCGAGCTGGGCGGACACCTGATCCAGCAGGTCCGTAAACAAAGCGCGTTCCAGTGTTTCCAACCGCTCGCCTGCACCCAGGATACGATGCTCCAGCGTCTTCAGTTCCTCGGTGATGTAGCGCTCTCCGCCGGTGAGCGTCTGCTTGCGCACAAAGTGGTCGGGCACCTGGTCCACAAACGACTTGCTCACCTCGATGTAGTAGCCGAACACCCGGTTGTAGCCCACCTTCAACGTGCGGATACCCGTCTCCTCTTTCATGCGCGCTTCGATGCCGGAGAGGATGTCCTTGCCGCCGTGTACGACGGCACGCAGCTCGTCCACCTCGGCATTGTACCCCTCGCGGATAATGCCACCGTCCTTGAGGTTTGCGGGTGGCTCGTCACATAGGGCGGCGCGGATCATCGCCAGCACGTCGGCCAAGGGGTCGATGCTCTCGGCCAGCTGCATAAGCTCCGCGCTTTCAAAGGGGCGCAGCAGTTCCAATACGCCGGGCAGCCGCTGGCAGGTGGCCGCCAGGGCGTCCACCTCCCGCGGCGTGGCCGAGCCGAACACCATGCGGGTCATCAGACGCTCGATATCAAAAATATGGCCTAGTTCCTCGCAGATCTCCAGCCGCTGCACGCTAGCCTTGTACAGTTCCTCCACGCCGTCCAGCCTGTCGTTGATCGCGTCCGCGTCCAACAGCGGCTGCTCCACCCATGCACGCAACAGGCGCTTGCCCATGGCGGTACCGGTCTTGTCCAGCACCCACAGCAATGTGCCCTTCTTTTCCCGGCCGCGCAGCGTCTCGGTCAATTCCAGATTTGCGCGGGTGAGCAGGGGCAGCCGCATGTACTGCGAACCCTCGTACCGGTTCACCGTTTTCAGCCGTTGCACCCCGCGCTTTTGGGTTGCGCGCAGGTAGCCCAGAAGCGCGCCCATCGCGCGCAGGCCGGGCGCGTCGTGCGGCAGGCCTGCCACTTCATCCAAACGCTCGCCGAACTGCTCGCGCAGCAGGCGGTTCGCATTCCCTTCGTCAAATTCCGCATCGTCCAGCAACTCCACACTGCAGGTGAGGTTCGCCTTGATAAAATCGGTGATCGGCTTGTGGATGAGTATCTCGCTGCCAAACAGCACCTCGCTGGGCGCAAAGCGGGAAAGCTCGCCAATGATGGACTGCTCCAGGTTTTCGCCATCCAGATGGGCTGTGTGCGCCGTACCGGTGGAGATATCGGCGAAGCAGAGACCGGCGGAATCTCCCTCGATGAAGATGCTGGCGATGTAGTTGTTGCGGTCGTCCCGCAGCATGTTGTCCTCGATGATGGTGCCGGGCGTGACCACGCGCACCACCTCACGGGCCACAAGGCCTTTGGCGATGGCCGGGTCCTCCACCTGGTCGCAGATGGCGACCTTGTAGCCTTTTTCGATCAGCCTTTTAACATACGCTTCGGCCGAATGGTGGGGCACGCCGCACATGGGCGCGCGCTCCTCCTGGCCAAACTCCTTGCCGGTGAGGGTAAGTTCCAGCTCTTTGGACGCGAGGATCGCGTCGTCGAAGAACATCTCGTAAAAATCGCCAACACGAAAAAACAGGATCTTATCCTTGTTTTGGTCCTTGATGCTCACATACTGCTGCAACATTGGCGAGCCAGACGCCATATCCTCTTCTCCCCTTGTCCCGTCCGTCTTATGAAAACATTGCCCTGCAAGCTTTGAAGAACGGGGATGTCCCGTTCTTCAAAAAGCAGGGCAATGCAATGCCGCAACCCGGCGTGGTGTTTTGCAAGACCCGCACTCAGCCGCAGCCCGAGCAGGAGGCACAGCTGCCGCCGCAGTCCGGCTGGGGTTCTTCCACCTGCAGCGGGTCGCCACCGTCAATTGCCGTGTTCATGATGGCGTTCACATAGTTCATGAACTGCTCGATGCCGTCCTTTGCGTTGTTGTACTCCTGCATCGTCTGGCTGCCCATGATACCGTTGTACAGCTCGTTGATACGGGTGTTCATCGTCTGCACCTTGTCTTCGTCGCGCTCGGGCTTGGCAATCTCATTGTTCAGGTCCTGCCGCACAAGGTTGAACTCGCCGATATTCTTTTGCAGCTCGGCATCCTCGTCGTTGGCCTTGCGCGCCGCCGCGAAGGTGAGGTAGCGTTCGTCCTGCTGGAAAGCCTTTGCAGCCTCTTTGAACAGTTGAATCGAATCCATGTCAGTCTCCCATCTATTCTCATTTGGGCCGTGGCCCATTTCTACAACCGTTTATGCAAGCTCGCCGTGTAATACGGCGTTCTTCGCACCGGTAATGCGCACCTGCCGGATCTCGCCTGGAGCGGCATCGCACGCCGGGAACTCCACCATCATGTTGTTATCCAGGCGCGCAGCCATCCGGCCTTCCTCGCGCGCGGGTCCCTCCACAAGGGCGGGATATACGCCACCCACCCATTGGTGAATGAGATTTTCCACAATGCCGTCCTGCAGCTCCAGCAAGCGGGCCAACCGGTCGGTCTTCACCTTGTGAGGGGTGTCGTCGGGCAGTTCGGCCGCTTTTGTGCCGGCGCGCTTTGAATAGATAAAGGTGAACAACTGCGTAAAGCATACCTCTTGCACCAGGGCCATCGTCTGCTCAAAATCTTCCTCCGTCTCGCCCGGGAAGCCCACCAGGATATCCGAAGAGAAGGTCATCTCCGGGCAGGTCTCTTTCGCGTAGCGAATGAGCGCCAGGTAGTCCTCCACCGTATATTTGCGGTTCATGCGGGAGAGGATATCGTTCGAGCCCGACTGCACCGGCAGATGCAGGTGCTTGCACATGTGGGGCGTGTTGGCAATCATGTCCACCATCCGGCGGGTGGCGTCCTTGGGGTGGCTGGTCATAAAGCGCACACGGTAGTCACCGTCGGTGGCGCACAACATCGCGCACAGCTCGGCAAAATCCGTCTTTTCCTCCAGGCCCTTGCCGTAGGAATTCACGTTCTGCCCAATGAGGGTGATCTCTTTATAGCCGGCCTGAACAAGGCCCTCAAACTCGCACAGCAGGTCGGCGGAAGCGCGGCTGCGTTCGCTGCCGCGCACATAAGGCACGATGCAGTAGGAGCAATAGTTGTCGCACCCATACATGATGGGCAGGAAAGCCTTGAAGCCGGACTCGCGTATATGGGGGATCTCTTCCACCACGTCTTCGCGCAGGGGAGGCAGCCGCAGCGCCTTTTTGCGGGTGGTTACTTTATCCACCAGGAGCGACGGCAGGATATCGGCCACGTTGGCGCCCAGCACAAGATCCACATAAGGGTAACTCTCGCGCAGTTTTTCCACTGTGGTCTTTTCCTGCGCCATGCAGCCGCACAGGCCGATGAGCAGCCCCGGTTTTTGCGTTTTCAGCCCTTTGAGCGAGCCGAGATGCCCAAACACGCGCTGCTCCGCATGTTCTCGCACGGCGCAGGTGTTGAACAGGATCAGATCTGCCTCGCCCAGCTCCTCGCTGATGGCATACCCGATATCGGCCAGCACGCCCTTCAGGCGCTCGCCGTCGTTCACGCTTTGCTGGCAGCCAAAGCTGCGCACATACGCAGCCGGTGTGCGGCCATAATGTGCCTGCAGGATGCCGGCTGCCTGTTCATCACGGCTATAATTCGATCGTTCCACCTGTTCCTCTTCCTCCGTTGGCCTGCCGTGGACGCGATTTCGGTTTGGTATTGTCGTTGCGCCGCCCTGTCCGGTGCCGTCAAACGCGGCGGGATAAAGTCAGAATCCTAACTTGTATATTATACCTTATTTCTTTAAGGCTGGCAACAGCGGCGCCAGGTACTGCCCGGTAAAAGAGGCGGGTGTTTTCGCCACCTGCTCCGGTGTGCCGCAGGCCACAAGCTCTCCCCCGGCGTTGCCTCCCTCGGGCCCCAGGTCGATCACATAGTCTGCCCGTTTGATAACGTCGAGGTTGTGCTCGATGACGATGACCGTATTGCCCGCGTCCACCAGCTTGTCCAGCACCGTGAGCAGCTTTTTCCCGTCGTCTATGTGCAGGCCGGTGGTGGGCTCGTCCAGGATGTACACCGTCTGCCCCGTGGCGCGCTTAGCCAGCTCAAGCGCCAGCTTTACCCGCTGGGCCTCGCCGCCCGAAAGGGTGGTGGCGCTCTGGCCCAGCTTAATGTACCCGAGGCCCACGTCCACCAGCGTTTTGATCTTGCGGTGGATGCGCGGGATGTTCTCGAAGAAGGCGGAGGCTTCCTCGGCGGTCATCTCCAGAACGTCGTGGATGTTTCTATCCTTGTAGTGCACCTCCAGCGTCTCGCGGTTGTAGCGCGCGCCCTTGCACACCTCGCAGGGCACATAGATGTCCGGCAGGAAGTGCATCTCAATCTTGAGGATGCCGTCGCCCTCGCACGCCTCGCACCGGCCGCCCTTCACATTGAAGGAGAACCGCCCCTGCCCATAGCCGCGTACCTTGGCCTCGGCCGTTTGGGCAAACAGGGCGCGAATGTCTGTGAACACGCCTGTGTAGGTAGCGGGATTGGAACGTGGTGTACGCCCGATGGGGCTCTGGTCGATGCCGATGACCTTGTCCACCCATTCTTCGCCCTTCAGCTCCCTGTGCGCGCCGGCGTGGGCGCGGGCGCCGTTCAGGTCGGCGGCCAGGCGTTTATAGAGTATCTCGTTCACCAGGCTAGATTTGCCCGACCCGGAGATACCGGTGACGCAGGTCATTACGCCCAACGGAAACTTAACGTGCAGGTCTTTTAAATTGTTCTGGTTGGCGCCCAGCACCTCCAGGAAATGGCCGGTGCCCTTGCGGCGCTTCGTGGGCACTGATATCTGTTTTTCGCCCGAGAGGTACTTGCCGGTGATACTGCGGGGGGCGCTCTCCACATCCTGCAGCGTGCCGGCAGCCACCAGCTCCCCGCCATGTACGCCGGCCCCTGGGCCGATGTCCACGATGAAATCTGCCGCGCGGATGGTCTCCTCGTCGTGTTCCACCACAATAAGTGTGTTGCCCAGGTCGCGCAGGCGCTTCAATGTGGCGATAAGCTTGCCGTTGTCCCGCTGGTGCAGGCCGATGGACGGCTCGTCCAGCACGTACAAAACGCCGGTGAGGGCGCTGCCGATCTGCGTTGCCAGCCGGATGCGCTGGCTCTCGCCGCCGGACAGGCTGGCCGACGCGCGCGCCAGTGTGAGGTAGCCAAGGCCCACGCTCTCCAAAAAGCCCAGTCGCTCACAAATCTCCTTCAACACCCCGTCGCCGATCATGTGCTCCCGCTCGGTCAGGTCAAGGTTTTTGAACAGCGCAAGTTCCTCGCTTACTGATTGGTCGGTCACCTCGCTGATGTTATGCCCGCCCACGGTGACGGCCAGGCTGGCCGGCTTCAGGCGCTGGCCGTGGCAGTCGGGGCATTCCACCCCGCTCATCACCAGTGCGATTTCCTCCTTCATCCACTCGCTGTTCGTCTCGCGGAAGCGTCGCTCGAGGTTCGGGATGATGCCCTCGAAATCGGTGACGTAATTGCCCGAGCCAAACTCGTTCTCGCGATACATCTGCAGCTTTTCGCCCTTGGTGCCATACAGGATGGCCTCCACGGCCTCGGGGCTCATGTCTTTTATCTTTGTGTCCAGTGTGAAGCCGTACTTCTTGCCAAGGCCCATGTAATACATCTCGCTCATCGAACCCTCGGCATAGTACCAGCCGCTGGCCTTGATGGCTCGTTCGCGGATGGTGAGGTTCTTGTTGGGCAGGATGAGCTCGGGATCCACCTTCATGAAGGTGCCAAGGCCGGTGCATGTCTCGCAGGCGCCGAAGGGGTTGTTGAACGAGAACATGCGGGGGGACAGTTCCTCAATAGAGGTGCCGTGCTCGGGGCAGGCGTAACTCTGGCTGAACTGCATCTCCTCGCCAGGCATTCCGTCTGCATCCACCACGCTGATGGTGACGAGCCCCCCCGTGAGCGCGATGGCCGTCTCCAGCGAATCGGCCAGCCGGCTGCGCACCTCGTCGCTCTTCACAAGGCGGTCTACCACAACGTCCACGCTGTGCTTCTTGTTCTTTTCAAGCGGAATCTCCTCGGACAGGTCATAGATGATACCATCCACCCGCACGCGGGCGTAGCCGCCCCGGCGCGCAGCCTCGAACTCCTTCTGCTGGGTACCCTTGCGTTCGCGCACCACAGGCGCCAGCACCAAAAAGCGGGTGCCGCTTGGCAGGGCCAGCACTGCGTCCACCATCTGGTCCACCGTCTGTTGGGCGATTACCCGGCCGCACACCGGGCAGTGGGGCACGCCGATGCGCGCATACAAAAGGCGCAGGTAGTCGTAGATTTCGGTCACGGTACCCACTGTGGAGCGCGGGTTCTTCGACGTCGTGCGCTGGTCGATAGAGATGGCGGGCGAAAGGCCCTGTATATCGTCCACGTCCGGTTTTTCCATCTGGCCCAGGAACATGCGCGCATAGCTGGACAGGCTCTCCACATAGCGACGTTGGCCATCCGCATAAATGGTGTCGAACGCAAGGCTGGATTTGCCCGAACCGGACAGCCCGGTCATCACAACCAGCTTGTCTCGCGGGATGGTAAGGTCGATATTCTTGAGGTTGTGCTCTCGGGCACCCTTGATGATGATCTTATCGTTGGCCACGGCCTGCTCCTTTGGTATGTTCATTTATATGTTCACATCAATCGATACATTGGGAAGGACCCCTCGTATGGGATATTGTCAACATCCACATACTGTTCAAGCGCATTCAAAAACGCCCCGCCTTTTAGGAAGTCCCCGACAGTCTGCACAAATAGTCCGTCTCCTTCCAATACGCGGCCCGCGGGTACCAAACCGAAGAGTTTGCGTTTCTTCAACTCTTTCAGACAGACGGGTTTTTTAGCAAAGTACAAACACTCCTGAAATCCTTTTATATGCGTCCTGCGCATCCTGCCGATGAATTTAACCTCACTCCAATCGGCGCAAAACCATTGTTTGCCAAACAGCCGCGCGGACAGACCTTTCTCATCGATCGAAATGCAGCTGAAATAATCTTTTCGCCGTACAAAGAGAAAGGCCAGATGCAGCGACAAAACAACAGAGAAAACCACCCATGCCAAGACGCTTTCCGCCATACCAAGGCGGTAAGTGAGCGCCAATATCACGCACACAACCAACACAACGAAGGGAAGCACGAATATCACTTCAAACCAAAAACCATCCGGGTACAGTTTAAATTTCATGCGCCGCTCCTTTGCATACGGTCACCGGCTTGTCTGCAATAAAATCCCTGTGTATCAATCACTTTTATTTTTGGGATTGCCCGTTTGTTCCTTTTCCCAGCTGCGGGCGCGGTTCGCCCCCCGTCGCTCCCGCCCCTTGGGCGGCTCGTTCGTAATGGGGTCGCCCCGTTTGATCTTCTCGATGCGGTCGCGTAGGAAGGCCGCGTGCTCGAACTCGAGGATCTTGGCCGCCTCCTTCATCTCGCGCGTAAGCCGTGCCACCAATTGCTCACGCTCGCCCTTGGAAAGCCGCCTGCCCTTCTTTCCCTCATCCACCTCTTTGGATATCTCGATAAGCCCGGCGATCTCCTTCACGATGGTTCTGGGCACGATACCGTGTTCCTCGTTGTAGGCCTGCTGGATGGCGCGGCGGCGGTCCGTCTCGGTAAGAGCGTACTCCATGCTGGGCGTCACCCTGTCGGCGTACATGATCACCTCGCCGTTCGCGTTGCGCGCTGCCCGGCCGATAGTCTGCACAAGGCTTGTGCCGCTGCGCAAAAAGCCCTCCTTGTCGGCGTCCAGAATGGCCACAAGGGACACTTCGGGCAGGTCCAGCCCCTCGCGCAGCAGATTGATGCCCACGATGACGTCGATCTCGCCGCTGCGCAGGTCGCGTATCAGCTCCATACGCTCAAAGGTGTCGATCTCGTGGTGCATGTACTGCACCTTCACGCCGTGCTCGGCCAAAAAGTCGGTCAGGTCCTCAGCCATCTTTTTGGTCAGCGTTGTCACCAACACCCGCTCGCCGCGCTCGGCCCTCTCGTTGATCTCACCCAGCAGGTCGTCTATCTGCCCCTCCACCGGCTTCACAGTCACAATGGGGTCCACAAGGCCGGTAGGGCGGATGATCTGCTCCACTACCTGCTCCGAATGCGTCCGCTCGTATTCGCCGGGGGTGGCGCTCACGTAGATGACCTGTCCCACCTTGGCCCAGAATTCCTCGTCACGCAGCGGCCGGTTGTCGAAGGCGGAGGGCAGCCGGAAGCCCTAGTCCACCAGGTTCTTCTTGCGGGCATAGTCCCCACCATACATGGCGCGCAACTGGGGCAGCATCACGTGGCTCTCGTCTACCATCAGCAGAAAGTCGTCGGGGAAGTAGTCGATGAGAGTGGACGGGATAGAGCCCGGTGGCCGACGGCTGAGCACCCGCGAGTAGTTCTCCACGCCTTTGCAGGTATTCACCTCGGCCAGCATCTCCATGTCGTAGTGGGTACGCTGGGCGATGCGCTGGGCCTCGATAAGCTTGCCTTCTTCGGTAAAAGCCTTCACCTGCATGTCCAGCTCGTCCCGGATATCGGCCAGCGCGTCCTGCAGCTTATCCGGCGTCACGATATAGTGGCTGGCCGGGAAGATGGCCACGTGGTTCAAGACGCGCCGCCGCTCACCGGTTAGCGGAGTAATCTCGCTGATGCGGTCCACCTCGTCGCCAAAAAACTCGATGCGGAAGGCCATCTCGTCGATGTAGGCGGGGTGTACCTCCACCACGTCCCCCTGCACGCGGAACTTGTTGCGCACGAAGTTGATGTCGTTGCGTTCGTACTGCAGGTCGACCAGTTTGCGCAGCAGCTCGTCCCGTTTCATCTGCATGCCTGGCCGCAGAGAGATGACCATACTGCGGTAATCGATGGGGTCACCCAGCGAGTAGATGCACGACACTGACGCCACGATGATGACGTCACGCCGCTCGGACAATGCCGACGTAGCGCTGTGGCGCAATCGGTCGATCTCATCGTTGATATCGCTGTCCTTCTCGATGTAGGTGTCACTGGAAGGGATGTATGCCTCCGGCTGGTAGTAATCGTAATAGCTCACAAAATACTCCACGGCGTTCTCGGGGAAATATTCGCGGAATTCTGTGCACAGCTGGGCGGCCAACGTCTTATTGTGCGCCAGCACCAGCGTGGGCCGATTCACCGTTGCAATCACGTTGGCCATCGTAAAGGTTTTGCCGCTGCCCGTAACACCCAGCAGCGCCTGCCCCTTGTAGCCTTTGTTCAGCCCTTCGCTCAGCGCCTGTATGGCCTGGGGCTGGTCCCCGGTGGGCTGGTATTCCGATGTCAATTTAAACTGATCCATGGCAGATCCTTTCTCGATTTCGCAGAGGGCTCTATGCACATCGGGTACAATTTCCTGGAGCAAAAAATAGCTAACGATTAAGTATATCATAAAACGGCAGGAAATGTGTGATATTTCACCCACCCGAAACCGTGGTCCAAACAGAAAGACCGGCGTCTGCGCGGCGCCGGTCTCAAATCGTCCTATTTTCCTATCGTTCCATATCACGGGCCGTTCAGCCCAGCTCGCGTTTCAGCATCTCGATAAAGCCGCTGTCCGCCAGTGAGACGAAATCCCCGTCAGCCACAACAATGTGGTCCACAAGGTCCACATTGATGAGCCGCAGTGCCTGGAAGACCTGTCGGGTCATCCATTTGTCGTTTGCGCTTGGCAGCGCAAGGCCGCCGGGGTGGTTGTGGGCCAGAATGATACCGGTGGCATTGGCGCTCACTGCCTCGCTGATGATCTTGCGTATGGAGATGGGCACAGCGTTCACGATGCCATGCTCGCCCAAACTGACGCAACGCAGCATCTTACGCTTGTCGTCCAGCGCTGCAACCATCAGCTCCTCGTTCTTCCTGCCAAAAAACTTGGGCAGGAAAAACGCCCCGGCGCGTTCGGTGGATATAAGGACATCGCCGGGTGTTGTCCGGGAGTTGAGATAAAACGCGCCCAGCTCGGGAATCATCTTGATGACGACAGCGCTGGTTTCCCCAACACCCTTCACCTTCACAAGTTCTTCGATGGGTGCGTCCAGCACGCCCGCAAAACTGCCAAAGCGCTGGATGAGGTCATGTGCGATCACGTTCGTGTCGCATCGAGGCCGCGCGTAAAACAAAAGAAGCTCCAGCACATTGTGCTCGTCGAAATCCCGCAAGCCGCTTCGCAGGAACCTGGCACGCAGGCGTTCCCTGTGGCCGTCGTGTACGCCCATTGCGTTCTCCCCGCTTTCCCCGACATGGACGATCTCTTGTGCCGTTTGCTTTACAGCGTTATACTGGTTACTATACCGTTTGCCCACCGGACGTTTTGCGTGTTCATGCGCACACATCTGATTTGCTAACCACATTATACCGTCTTGTGTATAAAAAAGAAAGGCCTTATCGGAACAGAAATCACCATCTGATGCATATAATTTACACATCCCCAAAAGGAGGCCTTCCTGTGAAGTGCTTGACAGCAGGCAAAAACGAAGAGGGTGTGCGCCTGTCCCGTTTTGTGCTGCAGGTAACAAAAGACCTGCCGAACGGCTTGCTATACAAGAGCTTTCGCAAGGGGCGCATCAAGGTGAACGGACGCCGTGCCGCGCCGGATAGCCGCCTGGTCACGGGCGATGTGGTGGAACTGTACCTGAACGATGAATTTTTCCCACAGGGGCCGCCTTCCCCCACGTCCTCTCCCATCACTGCAGGCCCGCTGCCCACGTTTTCGGTCGTGTGGGAGGATGCTTCCATCGCCATCCTGTACAAGCCCGCCGGGGTGCTCTGCCACGCCGACGAAGGCGGCCACGCCACATTGTTGGACGCCTTCACCGCCCGGCTGGCGGCAACGGGCGAATACGACCCCGCCATTGAAAACAGCTTTGCGCCCGCGCTGTGCAACCGGCTGGACCGCGGCACCGAGGGGCTCGTCATCGCCGCCAAAACCTATGCCGCCCTGCGCGACATGAACGAACTGTTGCGGGAGGGCAGCGTATCCAAACGCTACCTCTGCATCACCTGCGGCAGGCCGCCGCAGGGCCTGCATGAGGCGTTCCTCTCGCGGGACAAAACCGCAAAGCGCGTAACAGTTGGCCCGGCGCAGTGCGAAGGCGCAAAACCGATTGCCACACAGGTGCGGATAGCCCAAACCTGCGGACGTTTTGCGCTGTGCGAGGTGGAACTGCTCACCGGGCGCACCCATCAGATACGCGCCCACCTTGCGTATCTGGGCGCATCGCTGCTGGGGGATGGCAAATATGGCGACGCAGCCTTAAATCGGCAACTGGGGCTGCGGCGGCAGGCCCTGTGTGCATACAAACTCAGCTTCGCGCCAGTGCTACCCACCCAAAACAGCCTGGCACACCTTGCCGGCATGCAATTCACAGCAGAGGATGCACAGCTTCCCCAGCTGTGGGCAAAACTCTGCGCCGCCGAACAAGACACGTAATCGCACAATGAAATCCTTTGCATTCGTCAAAATCCGCGCCAAAACCGGGCCTTATTCGTTTGTGGCGTCGGGGTCTTCATCTTCATCGGCCAGTCCCAGGTACGCCAGCGTCTGCCGGTCCGCATGCACGGGCGGCAGTGTGCGCCGACGCAGGATGGTCCCTTCCGGGAACAACATCCCTGCCGGCACCGGCAGGGCAAAGCGCATGCGGGTGTGGGGCGTGGCGTCTATGCGCGCACCCTCTGCGTCCAGTAGGTAGTCGGGTGTGAAACAAACAGTGCCGCCGTCCGGGCAGAGCGCTTCCAACGTCTCGCCCTGCGTGCATTTACCGCGCTGCTCGCAATGGGCAAGGCCGTTCTTTTGCTCCAGCACCACCCCCACCACCTGCCATTCGCGGATATACTTCTCCCGGCGCGGGCTTTGGGTGGCGTCCTGTCGCCCCAGGTAAAACCCGCCGGAGTACGGGCGGTGGGATGTCTTTGTCAGCTCCAGCGCCGCCGCACATGGCAGGCTGTACATCCCCCGGTCCGCAAGCGCCGCATCTAGCGCTGAGCGGTAGGCCGCCGTGACCGAGGCCGTGTAGTAGAAGGATTTGCTGCGTCCTTCAATTTTCAGCGCCGTGGCCCCGGCCTCCAGCAGTTTTCCAAGGAAGGGCGCGGCGCACAGGTCGTCCGCGCTCAGGATATAGCTGCCATACTCGTCCTCGTCAATGGTGTAGCGCTCGCCCCGGCGTTCCTCCACCAGGCTGTATCGCCAACGGCAGCTTTGCGCGCAGCGGCCGCGGTTCGCGTCGCGCCCAGCCAGATAATTGGACAACAGGCACCGGCCCGAAACGCTCATGCACATGGCGCCGTGCACAAACACCTCCAGCCCCAACTCGGGCGGGGTGTTTTTGCGTATGTGGGCAATGTCTGAGAGGGCAAGTTCCCGCGCCAGCACCACCCGCGACGCCCCCAGCGCATGTGCAGCCGTAGCGGCCGCGTGGTTCGTGATGCCCGCCTGGGTGGAAAAATGGATGGCCACACCCGGTGCATGGCGCTTTACAAGCTCCAGTACACCCAGGTCGGCCACAATAAAGGCGTCCACCCCGGCTTCGCGCGCTTCGCAGACGGCGGCTGGCACCCGGTCGATCTCGTCGCCGGCGGGCAAAGTGTTCAGTGCAAGGTACACGCATTTGCCGCGGCGATGTGTCTCCATCGCCGCGGCATGCAGTTGCTCAGGTGTAAAATTGTGGCTGGCCGAGCGCATACCAAATTCCTTTGCGCCGATGTATACGGCATCGGCGCCATATGCAAGGGCAAACCAAAGGCTTTCGGCATCGCCGGCCGGAGAAA
>JAVBQQ010000015.1:0-73336 GCA_031548875.1 Oscillospiraceae bacterium | reverse complement strand
GCCCCGCGCCCGCCGTGAACGCCGAGGCGGATTCGTTATAGCTGGCGTCCGAATGCCCCAGCGACACCGGGCACCGCCGGCACACCGCGCGGATGAAATCCAGCACACCGGGCAGCTCGGGGGCCACGTCCACAAACCGCACGTTGCCGTCGGCCTGCTCGAACAGCTCGTCGAACAGCGCGATGCTGGGCGCCCTGAAAAAACCTGGATCCTGCGCGCCGGGGCGCTTGGCGCTCAAAAAAGGCCCCTCCAGGCGCATGCCCCGCAGCACTGCACCGTGTTCCCCGGCGCCCACCAGCGGTTTTGCCGCCTTCAACGCCGCGGCCATTTTTTTCTTATCCAGCGCCAGCACGGTGCCCAGCACGCTCGTCACGCCTTGCTGGGCGTAGTAGTCCAGCATCCGCGGGATACCCTCCGCGTCGCTGTCCGAAAAATCGGCATCCACGGCGCCGTGGGTGTGGATGTCCACCAGCCCGGGCAGCACAAGCCCCCCCGCCGCGTTGATGGCCTGCCCCGCCGGCAAGCTGCCCGCCGGGGCGATCTGGGTGATGCGGTCCCCCTCGAAGGCGAGGTCCCTGCGCGCAAAGGCGCAGTCTTCGGTGAATACGAGCCCGTTTGTCACGACCATCCGGCGGATCCTCCTTCGCCTGCAGCGGTATATTTTGTATCATTATACGCTTTTTTCGGCACGATTTCCACACCCTCCGCCTGTGTGCGCAGTTTTCACACGCAAGGCTTGATTTTAACGTACAAATGCGTTAGGATAAGATACACGGTGTAAATTGCCATATGTAATTTATCTATCTGGTGTATCCGGTGCCATCGCACCGCCAAGGAGGGGGACCCTTGAAGAAGAAAAAACTCACGCTGATCGCCCTGGCCTGCGTCATCTGCCTTGTGGCGGTGCCGCTCTCGCCGCCGGCATACGCTTCCCGCACCGCCGAGGAGGTGCAGGCGGAGATCGACGAAAAGATGGCCTTCCTCGACGAACTGGAGGAGCGCATCGTCTCCAGCCAGAGCGACAAGGAAAAGGCCGAGGCCGCCGTGCAGGAATACCAGCAGAACTACGAAACACTCGTCGGCCTTATTGACGAACAGGAGCTGTTCTTGCAGGACACCGAGGGCCAGCTGGACCGCAAGACGAAAGAGCTGTCCGGCACCATCGCCGCACTGCAAGAAAACCGCGAGCTGTTCGAAAAACGTCTCGTGGCCATCTACAAGATGAACAACCAGAGCGTGTTGGCGCAGGTCCTCAGCGTGGAATCGTTCACCGATTTCTTCCAGATGCTGGATGCGCTGCAGCGCATCTCCCAAAACGACACCGCCGTGCTGGAAGACCTTGCAAACAAAAAGGAGGCCTTCGAGCGGCAGAAGCTGGAGATCGAAGGCTCGATCAGCCGGCTCACCGAGGAACTTGCCACCCTGCAGCAAAACCGGGATTGGGCGGCCGCCAAGGTGGCGGAGATGCAGTTCCTGGCCGCACAGGCCGCGGCTGCCATCCAGGAGAGCGAGCAGGAGACCGAGGAGACCGAGGAGAGCGTGGAAGAGCTGCAGGCGGAGCTTGACCGCATCTTTGCCGAGGCCGCCGCCAGAGGCAGCAACGACAACGACGGATCTGTGCGGTACGACGGGCCGCTCAGCTGGCCGGTGCCCGCCAGCAGCAGCATCAGCAGCTATTACGGCGACCCGCGCTCCAACACCGGCTGGCACTACGGCATCGATATCCCCGCCGGCGAGGGCACGGACATCGTCGCCGCCGCCTCGGGCACGGTCATCACGGCCGAATGGCACTACAGCTACGGCAACTATCTCATCGTGGACCACGGCGGCGGCCTGCGCACACTGTACGCCCACTGCAGCGCGCTGTACGTGGGCGTGGGCACCCAGGTGGCCACAAAGCAGACCATCGCCGCCGTGGGCAACACCGGCAACTCGTTCGGCGCCCACCTGCACTTTGAGGTGCACGACGGCGGCGGCCGGGTGAACCCGTTGGACAGCGGCTACCTCAGCGTTTGATTGGGAAGTCCGGCGGCAATGCCTAAAATCTGTTCGCGCCCCAAGGGAGGACGTGACCCGTGAAGAAGCAAGCGCCCCTGCTCGTCGCATTGGCCTGCGTCATCTGCCTTGTGGCGGTGCCGTTCTCGCCGGCCGCCGCCGCGCGCACCGCCCAGGAGGTGCAGGCGGAGATCGACGAACAGATGGCCCGCCTCGACGAGCTGGAGGGCCGCATCGGCGACAGCCGCGACGACAAGGAACAGGCCGAGGCCGCCATGCGGGAGTACCAGAAGAACTACGACGAACTCGTCGCCCTCATCGACGAACAGGAACAGCTTTTGCAGGACACCGAAGGCCAGCTGGACCGCAAGACGGAGGAGCTGTCGGCCACCATCGCGTCCCTGCAAAAAAACCGGGAGCTGTTCGAAAAACGCCTCGTGGCCATCTACAAGCTCAACAACCAGAATGTTCTGGCGCAGGTTTTCAGCGTGACGTCATTCAGCGATTTCTTCCAGATGCTGGACGCGCTGCAGCGCATCTCGCAGAACGACACCGCCCTCCTGGAGACGCTCACCGACGAAAAGGAAACCTACGAGCGGCAGAAGCTGGAGATGGAGCAGACGATGGACCAGCTTACCGAGGAACTGGCCGCCCTGCAGCAAAACCGCGACTGGGCGGCCGCCAAGGTGGCGGAGATGCAGTTTCTGGTCTCTGAGGCCGCGGCCCAAATCGAGCAGGACCAGCAGGAAGCCGAGGAGACGCGGCAGAGCAACGAGCAGCTGATTGCCGAACGCAACGCCATCATGGCCGACGCTGAGGCCCGGGGCAGCACGGACACCGACGGCTCCGCCCGCCCCGAGGGCGCCCTGCTCTGGCCGGTGTCCGGCGGTTATATCACCAGCTATTTTGGCGACCCACGCGACAACACCGTCTGGCACTACGGCATCGATATCGGCGCCGCCGAGGGCACAGACATCATGGCCGCTGCCGCCGGAACGGTCATCACCGCCGGATGGGGCGACAGCTACGGCAACTTCATCATCATCGACCACGGGGGCGGCCTGCGCACGTTGTATGCACACTGCAGCGCACTGTATGTGGGCATGGGCGCACAGATAGCCACCGGGCAGGCCATCGCCGCCGTGGGAAGCACCGGCAACGTCACCGGCCCCCACCTGCACTTCGAAGTGCAGGAAAACGGCAGCTATGTGAACCCGCTGAACAGCGGCTACCTCAGTGTCTGAGCGGCGGCGAAAACCATATGAAGAGAGGGGCAACGGGTTTGCTCCTCTCTTTTCTGCGTCCTCCAAAGCGCTCATCCTGGGCAGCTACCCCTCGCCAAAAAGCTTCGAAACCGGCTTCTACTACGGCCACCCGCACAACCGCTTCTGGCCGCTGGTGGCGGCGCTGGCCGGGCGGCAGCCGCCCCGAACCATCGAGGAAAAGCGGGCCCTCATCCTCGAATCGAACCTCGCCCTGTGGGACTCGCTGCAGAGCTGCCGCATCGTGGGCGCGGCCGACACCTCCATACAAGACGCCGTGCCCAACGACATCCCCCGCCTCCTGCAAAACGCACCCATCCAGGCCATCTTCTGCAACGGCGCGGCGGCGCACCGGTACTATGAGCGCTTCTGCGAAAAGGCCACCGGCCTGTCGGCCGTCCGCCTGCCCAGCACCAGCCCCGCCAACGCCGCTTTCGGTTTTGCCCGCCTGCTGGAAGCCTGGGCGCCGCTGCGGGCCTATATGCCACCCACCTCATTTTGTACAAGCACGCTCCCGTCCGATTGATTTTTCACGCTCGCCCGCGTATACTATTCCTAAGAGATTTCTGCAAACAAGACGCATGCAGCCGCATTGGCAGAAAGGAGCCGCAGATGATACGCACACTGGTCGCGCACACCGCAGAAGTAGACGACGCACAGGAAGCCCTCGCGCAGCTGGAGGCCCAGCTGGACCTCGCGCAAAACAAACGTACACAGATGGTGGGCATCATCGCCTGCCACTATGAATTTGTCCTCTCGGGCGTGGTACAGGCCGTGTGCGAGGGCCTGCCCTTCGACATCGTGGGCACCACCACGGCCGGGCAGGGTGTGCCGGGCGGCGCGGGCGATCTGATGCTTACCCTGATGGTTCTCACCAGCGACGATGTGCGTTTCGCCACAGCCGTCACCGGCTCGCTGCGGGGCGACCCGCACGGTGCCATCACCACAGCCTACGAGACCGCCGCACGCGGCGAAAAGCCGGCGCTCATCCTCACCTTTGCGCCTTTTTTGATGGAGAACATGGGCGACGACTACGTACAGGCACTCACCGAGGCCTCGGGCGGCGCACCCTGCTTCGGCACGCTGGCTGTGGACGACACGCCGGACTTCCGCAACTGCTTTATGCTGCGGGGCGGCGTGCAGTACAGCGAAGAGATGGGCCTGCTGCTCGTATTTGGCGATATTCATCCCCGCTTTTTCATCGCCACCATCTCAAACGACAAGATCATCGGCCGGGAGGCGCGCATCACCTCGTCCGAGCGCCACATCCTCAAGGAGCTCAACGGCCGCCCCGTGGCCGATTACTTTGCGGACCTCGGCCTCACACAGGCCAGCGAGACCAGCTACGGAATGACCAGCGTCCCCTTCATGCTGGACTACAACGACGGCACGCCATGGGTGTCCAAGGTGTTCATCACCCTCACGCCCGAGGGCTGGGCGGTGTGCGCCGGCGCCATGCCCGAGGGCGCCAGTTTCTACATGGGCGTTTTCGACAAGGGCGACGTGCTGGCCACCACGCGGGCCACCATTGATGCCGCGCTGCAAAGCGCGCCCGGTGCGTCCGGCGTGCTGGTGTACTCCTGCATCTCGCGGCTCATGTCGCTGGGGGCCGACCGTTCCGCCGAGGTAGAGCTGCTGGAAAGCGCCTGCGGCGGACGGCTTCCCTTCATGCTGGCCTATTCGGGGGGCGAGGTGTGCCCCACCGTGGTGGACGAGCACCGCGCCATCAACCGGTTCCACAACAACGCGTTCGTGTTGTGTATATTCTAGGAGTTTCCGGTCGTTCTTCCCGTTCCCGCCCCATCCCCCAGTAAAGTAGGTGGTACCGTGGCCGCAAACATGAACGAGCTTTCCTCCCTGCAGGAAGAGGTGGGGCGGCTGCGGCTCGAGAACAAGAAGCTGGCGCGCGAGCTGCGCCTGACCCAGAGCTACCTGGACAAGGTGAACCGGATGATGAACACCAAGTCCACGCTGGAGAGCGCCCTGCAGGCGGCTAACACCCGCCAGCGCACCTACACGGACATCATCCTGGAGAGCTGCCCCAACATCATGTTGCTGCTGGATGACGAGAGCCGGCTCGTTCTTTCCACCCAGATGTTCCTCACCCTCACCGGCATCCCCAATTTCGATTACATCAAGAACCGCACCCTGGGCGAGGTGCTAGCCCCCTACCTGCCCCCCAAAGCCCTCGATGCCGCCCAAAATGACGTGGCGCAGGTCATCCGCACAGGCAAAACGGTCACCTACAGCCGGTGGGTGGATTTTGAACAGAACGGCCACCCCCGCTGTTACACCATAGAGCTCATCGCCATCGGCCATGCCCGCGGCGCCGGGGCGGGCATCTCGGCCGGCATCCTGGCCGTGCTGGTGGATGTGACCGACTTCATCCGCGAGCGGCAGCGCGCCGAGGACGCCAGCAACGCCAAAAGCGACTTTCTCGCCTCCATGAGCCACGAGATACGCACCCCCATGAACGCCATTCTCGGCCTGTCTGAAGTGCTGGAGCGCAGCGAGCTGGATCCCGTGCAAAAAAAACACCTGTCCGACATCCGCCGTTCCGCCCAGTCGCTTTTGGGCATCATAAACGACATCCTGGATTTCTCCAAGATCGAGGCGGGCAAGATGGACATCGCCCGGACGGAGTTCGACCTGCGGGGGATGCTGGCCTACCTGCACGACCTGTTCGCGCCCATGTTCGCCGACAAACAGCTCGCCTTCTCCCTCCATCTTGCCGACAACCTGCCCGCCCGCGTGTGCGGCGATGAGGCCCGCCTGCGGCAGGTGTTTACGAACCTCCTCTCCAACGCCCTTAAATACACGCAGGAGGGCCGGGTGGCGCTTTACGCCCGGCTGGACGAGGGCGCCGCGCTGCTGCGCTTCGACGTTGAGGACACCGGCATCGGCGTCCGCCGTGAGGACCTCGACCGCCTGTTCACCCCGTTCGAGCAGCTGGACAAGGCACGCAACAAGGGCGTTGTGGGCACCGGTCTCGGGCTCACCATCAGCCACGAACTGAGCCGGCTGATGGGCGGCGACCTGTGGGCGGAAAGCCGCTACGGCGAGGGTTCGGTCTTCTCGGTTACCCTGCCCTACCTTGCCGCCTGCGAGGAAGGCGCGCCCCTGCCCCCGCAGGAGGCTCCCCTTTTCACCGCGCCGGATGCCCGCGTGCTGGTGGTGGACGACATCGAGATCAACCTGAGCGTGGCCGAGGCGATGCTGGACGCCTTCGCCATCCGGCCGGACCTTGCCGGCAGCGGCGAAGAAGCCGTGCGCATGGCCGCCGCCACCCGGTACGACCTTATCTTTATGGACCACATGATGCCGGACATGGACGGCGTGGAAGCCACCCGCCTCATCCGCTGCCTGGATGGCGGCAGCGCCGCCGCCCCCATCGTCGCCCTCACGGCCAACGTGCTGAAGGACGCGCAGGAGATGTTCCTGCAAAACCAGATCGATGACTTCCTTGCAAAGCCGCTCGAATTGAGCGCCCTGAACACCTGCTTGCGCCGCTGGCTGCCGCCGCAGCTCATGCATCCCGCCGAACAGACGTAAAATCCGTATTGACAGCACCCGTTTTGCATGATACAATCACGTCAATATGGGGCGCGGATCCTTTACCGTGCCCGCCAAAAGCTGCGACGGAGAAAAAGGCGCCACCTATGCCGGAACCGCCCCCGGGCGGAACAGAGACCTTGCGGTCGGTGCAAGCAAGGCCCGTACGGTGCGCATAAATACACTCCCGAGCTTGCGCGCCGAACGGCGGTCGTTTCCCCTGCCGCCCGCCCAGTAGGTCCGCACGGTTTCCCCCGTTACCGGGATAGGGTTGATGGGCCCGAAAAAAGTGGCGGCCGCACTGTCGGCCGCAAAAAGGGTGGTACCGCGGAAGCTTCGCTTTCGTCCCTTGGACGCAAGTCCATGTGGGCGAAGGCTTTTTTCTTTGCCCGGAACGCGTTCCTCCATCACCGGCACTGCCGAAGAAGTCCGAAAAAACACGCAAAGGGAAACTGGAGGAACCACACATGACAGGAAACGAAACGATCCGCTTTTTCTCGGGCGACAACATCCCGCTGGAGATGCACAAGGTGCGCATGGTGCAGCGCATCCACCTGCTGCCCCCGCGCGAGCGTCTGGCCGCCATCCAGGAGGCCGGCTGCAACACCTTCCTGCTGCACAACCGCGACGTCTTCCTCGATATGCTCACCGACAGCGGCGTGAACGCCATGAGCGAGCAGCAGTACGCCGCCATGCTGTGCGCCGACGACAGCTACGCCGGCAGCGAGACCTTCGTCCGGCTGGAAGCCACGCGGCAGGAGGTCTTTGGCACCAAGTACGTCCTGCCCGCCCACCAGGGCCGCGCCGCCGAGAACATCATCGCCAACTGCTACGTGAAGCCCGGCATGGTCACCATCATGAACTATCACTTCACCACCACCAAGGCGCACATCACACGCCTGGGCGGCACTGTTGTAGAGGTGGTGGGCGATGACGCGCTGGACCCCACCAAAATCGCGTCCTTCAAAGGCAACCTGGATATGGCCAAGCTGCGCGCCGCCGTGGACGAAGCGGGGCGTGATAAAGTGGCCTTCGTGCGCATCGAGGCCGGCACGAACCTTGTAGGCGGGCAGCCTGTGTCGCTGGCCAACATGCGCGAGGTGTCCGCTTTCTGCCGCGAAAACGGCCTACTGCTCGTCTTCGACGCCAGCCTCCTGGCCGACAACCTCTACTTCATCAAAACGCGCGAGGATTCCTGCAAAGACCGGGAGCTGGGCGACATCGTGCAGGAGATCGCTTCCCTCATGGACATCGTCTACTTCTCGGCCCGCAAGCTGGGCTGCGTGCGCGGCGGCGGCATCGTCACCTCCAACGAGGACCACTACCGCACCATGCGCGAGCTGGTGCCCCTGTATGAGGGCTTCCTCACCTATGGCGGCATGAGCGTGCGCGAGATGGAGGCGCTGGCCGTGGGCCTGCGCGAGACACTGGACATCCACGTCATCAGCCAGACGCCCCTGTTCGTGAACGCGCTGGGCGAGGAGCTGCTGAAAGCCGGAGTGCCGGTGGTCACACCGTTCGGCGGCCTGGGCTGTCATGTGGACGCAAAACGCTTCATCCCCCACGTACCTGGCGAGCAGTACCCCTCCGGCTCGCTGGCCGCGGCCATCTACCTCACCTCCGGCGTGCGCGGCATGGAGCGCGGCACACTCTCCGAGCAGCGCAACCCCGACGGCAGCGAGCACATGGCGGACATGGAGCTGGTGCGCCTGGCCATCCCCAAGCGCGTGTTCACCTACTCGCAGATCCGCTTCACGGCCGACCGCCTGACCTGGCTGTACGAAAACCGGGATCTCATCGGCGGGCTCACCTTCGTGGAGGAACCCTCCACGCTGCGCTTCTTCTTCGGCCGGCTGAAGCCGGTGGGCGACTGGCAGGAGAAGCTCATTGCAAAATTCGAGGCCGACATGCCCGGCGGGCTGTAACGGCACAAGGCCGCCTTTCGGGCGGGTGCGGTGGGGCTGGGTCAACAGGAACGGTTTTTTTCGCCGGCCTGTTCCCATCCCGCCGCGCTTCGTGTATAATAAAAATCGGCCATCTTGGCGCCACACGGGCGGCGGGATGGAGAGAAGGCAGGCCTGTTTTACACATTGCCGCCGGTCTTGAAAAGGCGGCTTTTCAACAGCCCCCGCAGGAAGGAAGACAGATTTGGAATTCACATACAGCAACCGGGTGAACAGCATGCGGCCGTCGGTCATCCGGCAGTTGCTCAAGCAGACGGCGGACCAGAACCTCATCAGCTTTTCGGGTGGCAACCCGGACTCGAACGCCTTCCCCTCGAAGGAGATCCGCGAGATATCCGACTACCTGCTCGCCACCGACCCGGAGGGAACGCTGCAGTATTCGGTCACCGACGGCTACGGCCCGCTGCGGGAGAGTGGCAAACAGTACCTGAACGCCCAGTTCCCTGTGTTTTGCGAGGGCGACAAGCTCATTGTCACTTCCGGCAGCCAGCAGGTGATGGATTTTCTGGCAAAGCTGCTGTGCAACGAGGGCGACGCCGTGGCCGTGGAAAACCCGGCCTTTTTGGGCGCGCACAACTCCTTCCGCAGCCAGGGCGCCAAACTCCTCGGCGTGCAGATGGAGGAGGACGGCGTGAACATCGCCGCGCTGGAGGCGGCGCTTTCGGGCGACCAAAAGCCCAAGTTTTTCTATACCATCCCCAACTACCAAAACCCGATGGGTGCAACCACCAGCTTTGCCAAGCGCAAGGCCATCTTCGAACTGTGCCAGAAGCACGGCGTGCCCATCCTGGAAGACAACCCCTACAGCGAACTGCGCATTGCGGGCGAGGCCATCCCCCCCATCAAGTCGTTCGACAAAGACTCGTCCGTCATCTACGCCGTCTCGCTCAGCAAGATCTTTGCGCCGGGGCTGCGGGTGGCCTTCTGCGTGGGGCAGAAGGAACTGATGGACAAGATGGTGGTGGCAAAACAGGGCAACGATGTGCACACGAACCTGTGGGCCCAGCGCATATGCGACCGCTTTTTGCGCCACTACGACATGGAGAGCCACCTGGCCCGCCTGCGCGGCATCTACCGCGACAAGGCCGAACACATGATGGATGAGATCGACCGGCAGATGGAAGGCCGCGTGAGCTATATACGCCCGGCGGGCGGCATGTTTTTGTGGATGCGCCTGCCCGATGGCGTGGATATGCTGGAGTTCGTGCAACGCTGCCTGGACGGTAAGGTGGCCATGGTGCCGGGCAACGCGTTCTATGTGGACGGCACCGTCCCCTGCCAGGAGGTGCGCCTGAATTACACCGGCCCCACAAAAGAGCAGATCACCGAGGGCGTGGGGGTGCTGGCGCGGGTGCTGCGCGAGATGCAGGGCTATTAAAAAAACAGGGAGCCTCCCGTTCGGAGGCTCCCTGTCTTCGGAGTTATCGTTCTATCCCATTATCCCATCTATATCAACCACGCGAATAAGCGTTTTTTCTGCGGCCACCCGCGTGGATTGCATTTGGTCTGCCGCGCCGGCCAGGGCCGGGACGGCAGGAATATGTTCGGGGCCTCGCCCCGCTGATATCGTACGATTCGAGCTTTGGCTGCTGTTCCCGGCCGCTCTTCTCCGGGCGCCGGTTGCATTTGTCCGCAGTGTGGAGCTGGTCGTGCTGCGAGGCCTCTCCTCCCTTCAAGGGGAACGCCGAGCCCTGCGGTGGTCAAAGGGCCGCAAGTTCCACCGCGCGCCGGGCCGTACCCGTTCTCGTGGTGCGTATAAGAAGCGCAAGAACGTGTGTGCCGCTCCTTATGGCCTAGAGTATACCGGCGGATTGTGAAAGAACTTTGTTGGAATCTTTAAGCAATTTCAAAGAAACTGTGAAGAGGGCCTGCGCTATGCAGACGCAAAAGCAAGACTACAACGCCCAAATGGACCGGGTTCTGGCCGAGGTGGCTCCCGGCACGCCGCTGCTTTTGCACGCCTGCTGCGCGCCCTGCGCAAGTGTGGCGCTGGAAAAGCTGGCCCCGGTATTTGATATCACACTGTTGTTCTACAACCCAAATATCGACACGGCGGCGGAGTACGCCCGCCGCCGGGCGGCGCTGGTGCAGCTGGTGGAAAACCTGACCCTGCCCCGCCCCGTGGCGCTGCTGGAGGACAGCTGGGATCCCCTGCCCTTCTACACCGCTCTGGGTGGGCGGGACGCGCAAACGGCGTCTCCTGCGCTGGCCGGCGCGCCCGAGGGCGGCGCACGATGCGGGGCGTGCATCCGCCTGCGGCTGGCCGCCGCCGCAGGCGAGGCGAAGGCGCATGGGTTCGGCTGGTTTGGCAGCACGCTCACCGTGGGGCCGCGCAAGGACGCGGGACAGATCTATGCGGAGGGCGTGGCGGCAGCCGGCCTGGCAACAGCCGCTGCCGCTGGCGAAACAATCGCCCCGCGCTTCCTGCCGGCCGACCTGAAAAAGCGGGGTGGCTTCGCGCGCAGTGTGCAGCTGTGCAAAGAAATGGGCCTGTATCGTCAAGACTACTGCGGCTGCGTGTTCAGCCGCAGGCCGGCCGGCGGCTGAACACAGAAAAACACCCTGCCTGACGGCAGGGTGTTTCATTTTTGTTCACTCCAGCGGCGGGGCCAGTTCCAGCAGGCAGGCGATCATCTTCACCATATCCTGGTTGATCCGCTCCCACTTCGCCTCCTCGGGGTCGGTCACGACGGCGGTCGCGATATATACGCGGCAGGCCAGGATGACACGGGCGACCGTATCAAACGTTTCAGGCGGGTTCAGTATCCGGCCCACCTCGCGGCCCGCCTGCAGCACCTCGTTAATAAACTCGAGGGCCGCCAGGTACAGGTAGTCCTTGGCCACTTGGCCCACCTCGGGGTCGATATACCGCCGGCTGAACAGGATGCGTGTGATATCGAACATGATGTGGTCCGGTTGGCCAAAATCGTGATAAACGTAAGTGAAAATACCCAGTATCTCTTCCCGGGTGCCCCGGCGCAGGATGGGCAGGTATTGCGGCTTCGTCAGCCGCATGCGGAAGCAGTTCTCCTTGTAATAGGCCAGGATGGTGTGGAGGATGTCCTCCTTGCTGCTATAGTGGCTGTAGATGGACGCCGGACGGATCTTGCAGGCATCCGCAATGTTTTTCACAGATACGGCATCATACCCGTTGGTTGCGAACAACCGCACGCTCTGGCGCATGATGAGTTCTTTGGTGGGCATGGGCTCAGCCATCATTGGGGTTCCCTTCCGGCAGGGGCGGCGCCAGGTCCAGCATGGCGCCGGCCACACGGCTCATCTCGTTGCCCAGGTCATCCCAGTTGCGGCTGTTCGGGTCGGACACAGCGGAGCCTGCGATGAAAACCCGGCAGGACATTATGATATATGCGATGACCGGTAGATCCTCGGATGGGTTTTGGATACGTCCGAGACGCCGGCCAATCTCAAGCACCCGAATGACATGTTCTATGCCCTCGTCCACGATGCTTTCTTTAAACACCCGGCTCACGTCGGGGTCTATATACTGCCGGTGCAGGATGATGAGCAGGATGTCGTACATGATGCCGCCGTCCGGCTCATCCAGATCGAAGAAATCATAGGTGAACGCATTGATAATGTCTTTTCCGCTGCCGCCGCGCAGGATGGGCAAAACGTCTTCCTCGGTAGGGCGCATGCGGGCATTGTTTTCCCGGTAGTAGTTCAGCAGTGCATGCAGTATATCTTCCTTCGAAGCATAGTGGTTGTAGATGGACGCGGGTTGGATACCACATGCCTTGGCAATAATCTTCATCGAGACATTTCCGTATCCATCTGTCGAAAAAAGCTTGGCACTTTTGTGCATGATGAGTTCTTTGGTGGTTGACGGTTCGGTCATTTGCGTTCTCCTCGCATCGGTATGGCAGAGAACCGCTTTGGTATCCGATTCCCCACTGCCAGCATATTATACCACACAAATGGGAATCCAGCGTGTATTTATTCTGCATTTTTGGTGTATTTTTTTGAATAAATCGGATAAAAATCCAGGCGCCCCTCATAAGGGACACCTTCGCAAAACCGCGCCATGTGCGTCAGGCGGCCCTGCCGCCGGCTCCAGGTGTTTCACCAGTCCTTCTCATGCGTGGTGCCGCTCTCGGGAATGGGCGCGAACGATCGATCCACCGTGATGACAGTGTACACCTGCTTGGCAGACGGTTGGTCGGGCGTCGCCGCACCGTAAACGGCGCGCACCTCCCGCTGGATGCACTCCTTCAGCTCCTCCTCGGGTGTGGCGTAGTCGGGTGGCACCACCACGTCGAAGAGGTAGTTCACATGCCCCGGTCCGTCCACCATGCGGAAATCGTGGATGCTGAAGCACGCGTCGATGCGGC
Source organism: Oscillospiraceae bacterium (assembly GCA_031548875.1). GTDB lineage: Bacteria > Bacillota > Clostridia > Oscillospirales > Ruminococcaceae > JAAYCI01. Next base: position 60,214 of record JAVBQQ010000015.1, on the reverse strand, counting down.
GCACGGCGCTAAGCGCCTGCGCGCGGGCGGCGTCCACGGCTTCGTCTCCGGTAGCCACCGGGTCGTAGTGCAGCACCAGGTGGATGCCCTCGTCCTTCAAAAAGTCGCGTTCGATATCGTCGATGATATCGTGGCTGTGCAGCGCATCCACATCGCTGGACATCTCCACGTGCGCCGAGGCGAACCGGCGCCCCGGGCCGTAGTCGTGCACCATCAGATCGTGGGTGGCCAGCACCCCGTTGTAGGAGAGTATCTTCCGGCCCACCCTCTCCACAAGCTCCGGGCTGGGCGCCGCCCCCAGGATGGGGTCCAGCGTCTCGCGGATAAGCAAAAAGCCGCTGATCAGGATGAATACCGCCACCGCAAGGCCCATCCATCCGTCCAGTGCAAGGCCGGTAAAGCGGGCGACGAGGGCCGCCACCAGCACCGCCGCCGTGGAGATGACGTCGTTGCGGCTGTCGGCCGCGGTGGCCTGCAGCGTCTGCGAGCCGATGCGCACGCCGATCGTTGTGTTGAATCTCATCATCCACACCTTCACGAGGATGGACGCGCCCAGCACAATGAAGCTGGTGACGCTGTAGTCCACCGGCGTGGGCGCAATGATCTTCTCGACGCTTCCCTTGGCAAGGTTCAGCCCGATGGCCATGATGAGCACCGCCACGGCCAGGCCGGCCAGGTACTCGAAGCGCGCGTGGCCGAAGGGGTGCTCCTTGTCCGCCGGTTTGGCCGCCAGCTTGAAGCCGATCAGCGTGATGATGGAGGCTGATGCGTCGCTGAGGTTGTTCACGGCGTCGGCCATGATGGCGATGCTGCCCGACAAAAAGCCGGCGACGAGCTTGCCCGCCACCAGCACCAGATTGCACACGATACCCACAAGGCCTGCCATGCGGCCGTATGCGCCGCGCACGGCGGGATCGCCCGTGTCCTGAGGGTTTTTGATAAACAACCGGACCAGCAGGCCGGTCATGCTTGTTTTTTGCCTCGGATATACTCGTCGATGGCGTTCGCGGCCAGCTTGCCCGCGCCCATGGCCAGAATGACCGTGGCCGCGCCGGTGACGGTATCGCCGCCGGCGTACACACCCTCGCGGCTGGTCTGCCCGCTCTCGTCCCGCACGATGAGCCCGCCCCAGCTGTTGCTCTGCAGCCCCGGCGTAGTGGAGCGGATGAGCGGGTTCGGCGAGGTGCCGATGGCCACGATGACGCCGTCCACCTCCAGCTCGAAGTCGCTGCCCGCCACCTCCACGGGGCGGCGGCGGCCGGAGGCATCCGGCTCGCCCAGTTCACATTTTAAACAGCGCAGCGCGCGCACACGGCCGGCGTCATCGCCCAGCACCTCTTTGGGATTGGTAAGCGGCCGAAAGGCCACCCCTTCCTCCTTTGCGTGCTCCACCTCTTCGTGGCGGGCAGGCAGCTCGTCCATGCCGCGGCGGTACACAACGGTCACCTCCTGGGCGCCCAGCCGCTTCGCGCAGCGGGCGGCGTCCATGGCCACGTTTCCGCCGCCGATCACAGCCACCCTGTCCGCCTTCATCACCGGCGTGCGGCTGCCGGGGTGCCACGCCTGCATCAGGTTCACCCGGGTGAGGAACTCATTGGCCGAGAACACGCCGTTCAGGTTTTCGCCCGGGATATCCAGGAAGTTGGGCAGTCCGGCGCCCGAGCCCACAAAGATAGCCTCGTACCCGTCCTCGAACAGCTCGTCGATGGTGAGCACCTTGCCGATGACCATGTTTGTCTGCACGTCCACTCCCAGGGCTTTCAGGCCGTCTATCTCTTTTTGCACGATGCCTTTTGGCAGGCGAAACTCCGGTATGCCGTACACCAGCACGCCGCCCGCCTTGTGCAGCGCCTCGAAGATGGTTACCGAATAGCCCATCTTGGCAAGGTCGCCCGCCACGGTGAGCCCCACCGGCCCCGAGCCCACAACCGCCACCTTGTGGCCATTGGGCGCCGCGGGGCGCGCGGCGTCGGCGCCGTTCTGCATCTGCCAGTCGGCCACGAAGCGCTCCAGCCGGCCAATGCCCACGGAATCGGCCTTCAGGCCACGCACGCACCTGCTTTCGCATTGGGTCTCCTGTGGGCAGACGCGGCCGCAAACGGCGGGCAGGTTCGTCATGCGGGCCAACACTTCATAAGCTCCGGCAAAATCCCGCTGGGCCACTTTAGCCACAAAACCGGGGATGTCGATGCTCACAGGGCAGCCCTCCACGCAGGGGTGGTTTTTGCACTGCAGGCAGCGTTCCGCCTCGGCCACGGCCATCTCTTCGGTGTAGCCTAGGGCCACCTCGTCAAAATTGGTCACGCGGGCAGCCGGGTCCTGCGCGGGCATGGGGCACATCTTGGGGTCCATATTGGGCATGGGGTTTCTTCCTTTCAAAAAGGGCTACCGCAGTTCCATCTTTGGTGGAGCCGGGGCAACACGCCGTCTCTTATTCCGGCGTTTTTTGCAGCAACTCGCAGCTGTCGTCCCGCATGTGGGTCTCAAAGTCGCGGTAGGTGGCGCCGCGGCGCATCGCCTCTTCAAAGTCCACCTCAAAACCGTCGAACTCCGGCCCGTCGATGCAGGCAAATTTCGTCTGCCCGCCAATGGTAAGGCGGCAGCCGCCGCACATGCCCGTGCCGTCCACCATCACCGGGTTCATCGAGACGATGGTCTTCACGTTGTACTTCTTCGTCACATCCACCACGAACTTCATCATGATGAGCGGCCCGATGGCGATGACACAATCATAGTTGTTGCCCTCGTTGATGAGCGCTTCAAGCGCAGTGGTAACAAGGCCCTTCTCGCCGTAGCTGCCGTCGTCGGTCATCAGCACATACTTGTCGCTCACGGCGCGGAACTCATCCTCCAAAATCAGCAGGTCCTTGCTGCGGAAGCCCACCACGCTGTGCACCTCGGCGCCCATGGCGTGCAGCTTCTTGGCCACCGGGTAGGCAATGGCGCAGCCCACGCCGCCCCCCACAACGCACACCTTTTTCAGGCCCTCCAGATGGCTGGCCTGGCCCAGCGGGCCCACAAAATCTTCCACATAGCCGCCCTCGGGAATGCTGCCCAACTGCTTGGTGCCGCCGCCCACCATCTGGAAGATGATGGTGACGGTACCCCCCTCGGGGTCGTAGTCGGCGATCGTGAGCGGGATGCGCTCCGAATCCGGCCCGGGGCGCACGATGATGAACTGGCCGGGCTGTGCCTTGTTGGCGATCAGCGGCGCTTCGATGACCATGCGCGTCACGCTGGGATTGAGTGTTTCTTTTTTAACGACCTTGTTCATTGCCCCTCCTGCGCCCCCGCGGGGGCCCTGCCTGTCCCTGAGCGTTCATAAGTTCATACCCATATATTATACCTTTTGCCACAGCAAGAATCAACCGGCGCGGGCGCTCAATTGTACATTTTGACACTCCACTTTTCCGCGTTTACAGGTCATTCTGAAAAAAAGCGACAACATATCACAAATAGCAGCCGACGCCCTCCCGCGCTAAAACGGGCGCCACGCGTGCTGCGCTCCGCCTTGGCCCCGCCGCTATGGGGTGGGCCTTCCCCTGCAAAAAATCACGGCCCGTACACACGCAAACGGCCCGGCAAGCCTATGCTTGCCGGGCCGTCGTTTCCTGCCTGTCTGTTGCAGATATGCGGGCCGTTCACTCCAGCACGGCGCCCTGGTCCGCGCCGGTCACCATGCGGCGGTAGCGCGCCAGCCAGCCGGTGCGCTCGTCGAGCGGGCGAGGCGGGCTTGCCTTGCGGCGCGCTTCCAGCTCCTCGTCCGGCAGCTTCACGTTCAGGCTGTGGGCGGGGATATCGATCTCGATCGTGTCACCCTCCCGGATGAGGCCGATCTCGCCGCCCATGGCGGCCTCGGGGCAGACGTGCCCGATGGACGCCCCGCGCGACGCACCGGAGAAACGGCCGTCGGTGATGAGGGCGACCTCCTTGTCCAGCCCCATGCCGGCCAGTGCCGAGGTGGGGTTGAGCATCTCCCGCATGCCGGGGCCGCCCTTGGGCCCCTCGTAGCGAATGACCACCACGTCGCCGGGTTTGATCTGGCTCTTGTAGATGGCGTCGATGGCGGCGTCCTCGCCGTCAAATACGCGGGCGGGGCCGCTGTGCTGCAGCATCTCGGGCGCCACGGCGCTCTGCTTCACCACCGCGCCGTTTTTGGCGATGTTGCCCCACAATATGGCGATGCCGCCCGACTGGGAGTACGGGTCGGTGATGGGGCGGATGACCCCCGTGTCCTTGTTGGACGCGCCCTGAATGTTCTCGCCCACGGTTTTCCCGGTGGCGGTGATGCAGGAGGTGTCCAGCTTGCCGGCGGAGGCCAGCTCCGCCAGCACGGCGGGCACGCCGCCGGCCAGGTCCAGGTCCTGCATGTGGGCGGGGCCGGCCGGCGCCAGGTGGCAGAGATTCGGCACCTTGGCGTTCAGCGCGTTGATGTCCTCGAGCGTCAGCGGCACGCCGGCCTCCTTGGCGATGGCCAGCAGGTGCAGCACGCTGTTGGACGAACAGCCCAGCGCCATATCGCAGGCCATGGCGTTTTGCAGGCTCTTTGCCGTGATGATGTCCCGCGCGCGGATGTTCTTTTCCAGCAGTGTCATGATGGCCATGCCCGCCTTTTTGGCCAGCGTGGTGCGCGCGGCCATCACGGCCGGGATGGTACCGTTGCCGGGCAGTGCGATACCCACGGCCTCGGCCAGGCAGTTCATGCTGTTGGCCGTGAACATGCCCGCGCACGAGCCGCAGCCCGGGCAGCAGGTCTGCTCGATCTCGGTCAGGGCGGCGTCGTCGATGAGCCCCGCCATGCGCGCGCCCACCCCTTCAAACACCTGTGTGAGGCCCAGCTCCTTACCGCCGCGGTGGCCGGCCAGCATCGGCCCGCCACTCACCACAACGGCGGGCAGGTTCAGCCGCGCCGCCCCCATGATCATACCCGGTACGATCTTGTCACAGTTGGGCACCAGCACCAGGGCGTCAAACCCGTGGCTCATGGCCATCGTCTCTACGCTGTCGGCGATCAGCTCGCGGCTGGGCAGCGAATACTTCATGCCCTCGTGCCCCATGGCGATGCCGTCGCACACGCCGATGGCGGGCACCAGCACCGGGGTGCCGCCGGCCATGCGCACGCCGTCCTTGGCGGCCTGGGCCAGTTTGTCCAGGTGCACATGCCCGGGCACGATCTCGGAAAAGGCGCTCACCACGCCCACCAGCGGGCGCTCCAGCTCCTCCTTCGTGTAGCCCATGGCGTAAAAAAGGCTGCGGTTGGGCGCCCGGCCGGGGCCCTGCATCACGTTATTGCTCTGTGTCTTCATATCCATCGTATACTCTCCCGCTCTCGGCAGCTTATTTCTTCAGCCAGCTCATCATGCTGCGCAGTTCGCCGCCCACCTTCTCCAGCGGCTGCTCGGCCTCCATGCGCCGGGTGGAAAGGAAGCGCGCCTTGCCGCCCGCACCCATCTCCTGGATGAACTCACAGGCGAACGCGCCGCTTTGGATGTCGTCCAGCACCTTCTTCATCTCTTTCTTGGTCTCATCGGTGATGATCTTGGGCCCTGTGATGTAGTCGCCGTACTCCGCGGTGTTGGAGATGGAGTACCGCATGTAGCCAAAGCCACCCTCGTTGATGAGGTCGACGATCAGCTTCATCTCGTGGATGCATTCAAAGTAGGCCATCTCCGGCTCGTACCCGGCCTCCACCAACGTCTCGAAGCCGGCGCGCATCAGCGCAGTGACGCCGCCGCACAGAACGGCCTGCTCGCCGAACAGGTCAGTCTCCGTCTCCTGCTTGAAGGTCGTTTCCAGGATGCCCGCGCGCCCGGCGCCCAGTCCGGCGGCATAGGCGAGGGCAAAGTCCTTGGCGCGGCCGGTAAAGTCCTGCCACACGGCAATCAGGCTGGGCACGCCGGCGCCCGCCACGTACTGGCTGCGCACGGTGTGGCCGGGGCCCTTCGGGGCCACCATGCCCACGTCCACGTTCTTCGGCGGGATGATCTGATTGTAATGGATGTTGAAGCCGTGGGCAAACAGCAGCATATTGCCCTCCTTCAGGTTGGGCTCCACCGCTTCGGCGTAGATGGTCGGGGCCGATTCATCGGGCACCAGCATCATCACAAGGTCGCCCTTCTGGGCGGCCTCAGCCGGCTCCAGCACTGTCAGGCCGGCGTCCTGCGCCTTCTTGCAGCTCTCGCTGCTTTTGCGCAGGCCCACCACCACGTTCACGCCGCTCTCGGCAAGGTTCTGGGCGTGGGCGTGGCCCTGGCTGCCAAAGCCGATGATGGCGACGGTCTTGCCGTCCAGAAGGCCGAGGTTACAATCGTTGTCGTAATATTTCTTTACCATGATTCCTAAACTCCCTTTCCTTTATGCGTACACACAGTCTTGGTTGGATTGTCAGTTGCGTCGCTATTCTTTACTATACTAAATTTTGCGCGCAGTTGTCCAGCGTTTGCGCCGTTTACCCCTCTTCCTCGTCGTCCAGCCCCATCACCGCGCTGCCCCGCTCCATGGCCGTCACGCCGGTGCGGCACATTTCAAGTATCTGGTACTCGCCCACCACGCTCAAGAACCCGTCTATCTTGCCCGGTTTGCCGGTAAGCTCCACCACCATGCTGTCCTTCGAGAGGTCCACCACACTGGCCTTGTAGATCTCGGCCACCTCGCGCACGGCGCTGCGGGTGCGCTCGTCCGCGGCGATCTTCACAAGCAGCAGCTCCCGCTGGATGCTGTTCTCCGGGCCCAGCGCCTTCACGTTCACCATCTCCACCAGCTTTGCGCTCTGGCTCATGATCTGTGCCAGCATCTGCGCGTCGCCCCGGGTGGTGATGGTAATGCGGGAGAGGTTCTCGTCGTCCGTGGCCGAGACGGTGAGCGAGTCGATATTGAAGCCCTTGCGGGCAAACAAGCTGGACACGCGCGCCAGCACGCCGGCGTTGTTCTCCACCAGCATGGACACCACCTGTTTTTTTTCACTCATGGTCTTTCCTCCTTCTCACAAAGCGGCCTTTTTTGCAGACAGGCCCTAGTCCAGTATGATGTCTTCCACCGTGCCGCCCGACGGGATCATGGGCAGCACCTTCTCGTCGCGGTCCACCACGCACTCGATCCACACGGGACCCTCCGCCTTCAGCGCTTGGGCAAAGGCTTCTTCGAACTCGGCGGGCGTGTGCGCGCGGTATCCCTTTGCTCCAAAGCCCTCGGCCACCTTCACAAAATCCGTCTTGCGGTCCAGTGTGGTACTGGAGTAACGCTCCTCGTAAAACGCATACTGCCACTGCCGTACCATGCCCAGCACGTTGTTGTTCAGTATCACGCTGATGACCGGCAGCCCGTAGCTCACGGCCGTGCAGCACTCGTTCATGTTCATGTGGAAGGAGCCGTCGCCCGTGATGTGCACCACATGCCGGTCGGGCGCGGCCACCTGCGCGCCGATGGCGGCGCCGTAGCCGTAGCCCATGGTGCCCAGGCCCCCGCTTGTGAGGAAGCTGCGCGGTTTTGTGCGCTTGCAGTACTGGGCGGCCCACATCTGGTGCTGGCCCACGTCGGTGACGAAGATGGCATCCTCACCGGCCGCCTCGCCCACCATCTGGATGATCTGGTGGGGCTTCAGGGCCGTATAGCAGTCGGCGGGGGTGTAGTCGTTCTGCTTCCATCCCGCGATCTGGGCCAGCCACGCGTCGTGGCGGGTATCCTCCAGCATGGGCAGCAGCTTTTGCAGGATGCAGCCGATGTCACCCACCACGGCGTGGTCCACCGTCACGTTTTTGTTCAGCTCGCTCGGGTCGATATCGATCTGCACGATCTTGGCTCCCTTACCAAACCGCCCGGTGTTCAGGGCCACACGGTCGGAAAAGCGGAAGCCGACGGCGAGCAGCAGGTCGGTCTCGGTGATGGCCATGTTGCTGGAATAATTGCCGGGCATGCTCACAAGGCCCATGTTCAGCGGGTCGTCGCAGCTCAGCACCCCGGTGCCCATCAGCGTGTGCACGGCGGGTATCTGCGCCTTGTGCAGCAGCTGGTGCAGCTGTTCCCCCGCGCCCGAGGCGCTCACCCCGCCGCCAAAGCAAACAAGCGGCTTCGTGCTGCGGCCCAGGTACCGCAATATCTCCCAAACGTCCTCGTCGTTGGCTGCTGTTGCCTGCGCCGGCGGCAGCGGCTGGGCGGGGATATAGTCGTACTCGTTCATCGTCACGTCCTTGGTCACGTCCACCAGCACCGGGCCCTTGCGGCCGCTGTCCGCGATGCGGAACGCCTCGCGCAGCGTGTCGGCCAGGTCTTCTATGCGCTGCACCATGTAGTTGTGCTTGGTCACTGGCATGGTGATGCCCACGGTGTACACTTCCTGGAAGCTGTCCTTGCCAATCAGGCTGCTGCCCACGTTGCCGGTGATGGCCACCATGGGCACGCTGTCCATATAGGCGGTGGCGATACCCGTGACAAGGTTGGTGGCGCCGGGGCCGCTGGTGGCGAACACCACCCCTGTCTTGCCGGTCACCCGGGCGTAGCCGTCGGCCGCGTGGGCGGCGCCCTGCTCGTGGGCGGTCAGGTGGTGGCAGATCTTGTCGCGGTGCTTGTACAGCGCGTCGTAAATGTGCAGCACGGCGCCGCCCGGATACCCAAACACGGTATCCACGCCCTGCTCCATCAGCACATGTGCTATGATCTCTGCGCCATTCATTCTCATGGTTTTTCCCCCTTTTCAATTCGCGGGCCCTGTGCGGTCGGGTTTTCTTTCTCTGCCAAAATGCGCGAAGCGATAACAAAAGCCCCTGCCTCTTAAAGAGACAGGGGCAAACCCTGCGGTACCACTCTTCTTGCGCAGCTTTTTCCCGCAAGGGAAAATGCTGCGCCTGCTCCGCCAGCATCCACCCGGCCCTTGCCGGTTCGAATGCCGAACGCCGTAACGGGGCGTTGTTCCGTCCGCGCCTACACATGGAATCGTTTGCCATTCCATTTTCAGGCGGCTGCTCCGGGAAGGACGTTCCCCTGCGGCTCCGCGCTGCCTCGCACCGGCCGGCAGCTCTCTTGAGCATTGCACACAGGCTACTGGTTCCCATCTGCGCATTTCAGATGATGAAATTGGAATTTATTATAGTAGATAGATTCTGTATTGTCAACCGTTTGCGCAAAAGTTTTTTGAGACTGCCCTTGCGCCGGGCGAACCGATGCGCATAAGGACATTGTCAGCCGCAAGCCGAATCGCATACAATTGTTCCTTCGTTGTGTGCGAGGCGGCGCGGAAGGTAGATGGCCGTTGCGTATCCGTTCGCCCGGCACACAGGCTGGCACCTACAAACTGTCCAGCCCGCTGCCCGCTTCCTCGGCGGCCTTCAAAAACTCCACAAACTGGCGTGCGGCGCGGGGGCTGCGGCCGCCGTGGCGCAGGGCGTGCACCTCCGCCTTCACCAGCAGCTCTCCTGTGGGGGTGCGCAGGTTGTACTCCTCGGCCAGCTTTGCCACAATGTCGGTAAACAGCTCACGGTCGGGCTTCAGGAAGGTGACCGTAAGGCCGAAACGGGCGGCCAGGCTCGCCTCCTCCTCCAGCGTGTCGGCCAGGTTCATCTCATCCTGCCGGTCGGCGTGGCGCTCGTGCACCATGTGGCGCCGGTTGCTGGTGGCGTACACCACGATGTTGCGCGGCCGGGCCGCCACGTTGCCCTCCAGGATGGCCTTAAGTGCGGTGAAGTCCGCGTCGTCGGAGGGGAAGCTTAAATCGTCGATGAAAAAGATGAACTTGAGCGGGTTGTCGGCAAGCTGGTCCATCAGCTGCGGGATGCGGTAGATCTGGTCCTTGCGTATCTCCAAAAGCCGCAGGCCGCGCTCGTGGTACTCGTTGCCAATCGCCTTCACCGTGCTGCTCTTGCCGGTGCCAGCGTCGCCATACAGCAGGATATTGCCCGCCGGCAGGCCCTTCAGCAGCGCCCGGGTATTGATGACTACCTGCTCCCGCTCTTTTTCGTAGCCGGTCAGGTCCGCAAGGCGCTGCGGGTCGGGGTTCTTTACCGGCGTCACGGCGCCCGCCCCGTCCAGCGTGAACATATGGTAGCTGGCAAAGATGCCGTAGCCGCGGATGGCGATCTCGGCCAGGCGGCGGGTGTACACCGCTCCAAAATCCGCCCCGGTGTTCAGGAAGGAAGGCAGGGCGACGGCGCCCCCGGCCGCCTGCGCAAGGTCGGGCGGGGCCAGCTTTGCCACCATCGTGAAGGTGGCCAGCTCCTCGTCCAGGCTTTTCTGCATGAAGCGGGGCAGTTCCTCCCGGCGTCCGATGGCGCGCACGGCGGGGTTCTCGCTCTCCAATACACGCCGCAGCAGGAGGGCGCCCAGGTCTCCCCCCTCCTCGTACAGCGCGGCTACAAAGGCGCAGTATCGGTCCACCCTTGCGGGGGCGGGGCCGTCCAATGCGTCCAGCAACGCAAGGAAGCGCGCCAGCACGGTGTCCTCCAGCAACTCCCGGAAAAGTGCCAGCGCGTGCAGCCGTGTGCAGGCCTGCTTGAGAGCCTGTTTTTCACTCATCTTTGTCCACCGTCCTTTTTTTGAACCGCAGCATTCGCTTTTCCGCAGAACAGAGTGCCCGAAAACGCACAAGTGCCGGGGGAGCGGGTACACATAAGGTTATCGTCAGCCGCAAGCCGAATCGCACACCAAGAGGCCACACTCCCCAGCTGCATTCAACAGCCGCAATCTCCGCCCGTATACGCCGCCTGGCGCACGTCAAAGCCGGCCCTCGTCAGCCCCTGCTCGATCTGTGCGATGTGCGCGTGGTCGCGCGTTTCCAGCGCCAGCGTGAGGTAACAGCTGTTAATGGCCATGTTGGGGTCCGAGCGGTCGTACTGCACGCTCACCACGTTGCCGCCGCACTCGGCGATGGTGCGGGACACGCCCTCCAGCTGGCCGGGTTTGTCGATGAGGGCGATGGTGAGGTTGGCGTTGCGACCGCTCATCACCAGCCCCCGTGTGATGACCCGGGAGAGGATGTTCACGTCGATGTTGCCGCCGGACAAAAGGCAGACGGTCTTTTTGCCGGCAAGGGGCAGCTTTTCGAACATGGCCGCAGCGATGGCCACGGCCCCGGCCCCCTCGCCCACCAGCTTCTGCCGCTCCATCAACGTCAGGATGGCGCTGGCCACCTCGTCCTCGCTCACCGCTACGACATCGTCCACATATTGGCGCACCAGTTCAAACGTCAGCTCGCCCGGCTGCTTCACGGCAATGCCGTCGGCAAAGGTGGCGCAGGACTCCAGCGCAAGGAGTTTCCCCTCGCGCACGCTCTCCAGCATGGAGGGGGCGTTCGCGGCCTGCACGCCGTATACCTTGCACTCGGGCCGCAGGCTCTTGATGGCGAACGCCACGCCGCTGGCAAGGCCGCCGCCGCCCACCGGCACCACAACGGCTTCCACGTCCGGCATCTGGTCTAATATCTCCAAGCCGATGGTCCCCTGCCCGGCGATGACGTTCTCGTCGTCAAACGGGTGGATGAACGCAAGCCCCCGCTCCGCCTGCAGCTGCACGGCGCGCAGGTAGGCGTCGTCGTAGCTACCCGGCACAAGCATGACCTCGGCGCCATAGCGTTTGGTGGCCTCTATCTTGGAGATGGGGGCCGAGTCCGGTATGCAGATGAGCGCCGGGATGCCGCTTTGGGCGGCGGCCAGCGCCACACCCTGGGCGTGGTTGCCCGCCGAGCAGGCAATCACCCCCCGGGCCTTCTCCTCGTCTGAAAGCTGGCTGATCTTGTAATACGCGCCGCGCAGCTTGAATGAACCGGTCACCTGTAAGTTTTCGGTCTTCAGCCACACGCCGCCGCCTTTGCACAGGTCGGGCGCGGCAATCAGGTCCGTCTTGCGGGCGACCTCCTTCAGCACATAGGCCGCGTGGTAGATCTTGTCCAGTGTGATGGGCATGGCAAACATCCTTCCGGCAAAAAAAATCCCCGCATCCCGGGAGACGCGCTCCCATGGAGACGAGGACGGATTCCCCGCGGTACCATTCCGCGCGCCGCGCGCTCGCACCGCGGCCACTTCACGGCAGCTGTCCTTTTGGGGCGCGCTCCCCATTTTAAAGGCGCGCGCCTGAATGTACTAAAAACCTATCACATCGCCCCGGCCCTGTCAAGGCCACGCGCCGCGCATATCCGGGCGGCGCGCATACCGGCCCTCACTTCCCCCTGGCGATCTCGTCCGGCACATCCAGGCCAATGCCCCGCACGTGCGACGCCGGCAGCGAGAACGAGACGGCGTTCGCGTCGGTGCCGGGCCCCGCATTCTGGGAGATCGACTCCATGATGGCGCAGCTGCCCTCGGCCTTGGACAGGATGAAAACCAGCTCCTTCTCGGGCTGGATGGTGATGCCGAAGAACTTCTCCGCGGCGCTGCCACAGCCCCGCGCGTGGATGACCGTGCCACCGGTGGCCCCGGCCGCGCGCGCGGCTTCCATCACGTCCTCCGTGTAGCCGCGGCTGGTCACTACGATAATCAGGTCAAACTCCGATTGCGATTGCATGGTATCTCCCTCTTTATCTGTGGGCCCCGTGTGCACCACCTTGTGGTAACAACCCTCGCTCACCGGGCAGATGAACGAAACACCGTGCCCCGGGCGCGAAAAATCCAACATCTTGTCCAGCCCCTGCATGGCCGCTCGGGCCTTCAGTTCCGGCAGGATGGACAACAGCACGGCCTTCTCGCTCTCGCCCAGGCCCAAAAAACCCAGGATGCGGTTGTTCGCCGTGCCGCGCCCCAGCGCAAGCATACTCAAAAAGACGTGCTGCGCCTCCATCACCTGCTGCACCTGCGGGGCGCGCTCCCTGTCGAACACCACGCCCAGCAGGTTCATGGCGGGCGGTTGGAATGGCTGCCCCTCCAAACTGGCGCGCACCTTCATGCGCAATTGCTCCTTGTCGATCCCCGGCAACTCCATGCCACTTTCCTCCTGTGTTCGATGCAGACACGGTTTTTGCAGCAACCTGTTTACAGCCCCGACACCGTCGGGTCGTCCCCGCCAAAGCCCTCCGTCTCCAGGATAGCCTCCTCTTCCTCCAGCGCTTCGCGCTTGGCCGCCCTGCGCAACTTGGCCTTATACACAAGGCCCATCAGCTGTATCGTGATGGGCGGCATCATCGAGATCATGCCCACCACGCCAAACGCATCGGTGATCACATTGCCCCCCAGCGCCGTGCACACCCCGATGGTGAACGGCAGCACGAACGCCGCACTCATGGCGCCGGCAGCCACACCGCCCGAGTCGAACCCGATGCCCACGAAGATGCGGGGCACAAAGAAGGTGAGCGCCAGCGCCAGGATGTACCCCGGCAGCAGGATGGCCAGGATGGGGATGCCCAACAGCATGCGCAGCATGGCAAGGCACATGGCCAGCCCCACGCCCACGGCCATGCCGGCCAGCATCACCCCGCGCGATATGGCGCCGCTGGTCACCTCCTCCACCTGGTGGGTCATCACGTGCACGGCCGGTTCGGCCAGCACCACGCACGCGCCGATGACAAGGCAGAGGATGGGCAGGATCCAGTTGAAGGACAATGCCCCCATCGTCTCGCCCAGGAACTTTGCCGCCGGCATAAAACCAAGGTTGACGCCGGCGAGGAAGACGGTGAGGCCCACCAGCAGGTAGGCAAGGCCCACGAAGATCTTCACCAGCTCTGTTCTGGAAAGGCGCAACCGCGCCACCTGGAACACCAGGAAGATGACCACGATGGGCAGCAGGATCATCACCACCTCAAAAAAGGTGTCTATCAGCCCGTGGCCGAACAGAGCCACCAGCTCCCGCGCCCCGGCCACTGAGGTGTCCGGCTGGGTGATATAGCTGTTGTTGGACGGGTCGAAGAACAGCCCCAGTAACAGCACGGCCAGGATGGGCCCCACCGAGCATACGGCGCAGATGCCGAAGGTGTCCTCGTTGGCGTTTCGCCCGGCCATGATGGACGCAAAACCCGCGCCCACGGCCAGCAGGAAGGGCACCGTAATGGGCCCGGTGGTGATGGCCGCGGCGTCAAACGCCACCGACACATAATCAAGCGAAAAGCTGGCAAATATAAACGCCGCCAGATACAAAACGACCAGCAGACGCCCCAACGGCCAGCGGAAGAGGATGCGCAGCGTGGCTACCACAAGGAATACGCCCACACCCACAGAGATGCCTATGATGAGCTGGGTGTTCGGGATGGACGCCACCTGGTTTGCCAGCACGCTCAGGTCCGGCTCCGCGGCCGTAACGGCAAAACCAAATATAAACAGGCATATCACGACAATGGACAGCCGCTTTGTGCGGATAAGCGCCGAGCCGATGTGCTCGCCCATGGGCATCATGGCAAGCTCGGTGCCGATGGAAAACAGCGTAAGCCCGATGATGAGCAGCACCATGCCCGTCAGCATAAGCGCCAGTGTGCCCAGCGGCATGGGGGCGATGGTGAAATGCAGAATGACGATAATAACGCCGATGGGCAATACCGCCTGTACAGATTCCTTCAATTTTTCAAGTAGCTTCTTTCTCATCAGGCCCCGCTTTCCCTCGTACTATTCGTTCGCTCCATTCTATCATACCCGCGGCGGTGATTCAATTCTTCGCCCGCTTCCTGTCCCGGCAGGCCCAGGTGCGCAAGGCAGGCGGCGCGCGCCTGCTGCCGCGTGCCTTCTTCCACCCGCACCACCGTCAGGTCTTCCCGTGCGCGCAGGGCGTCCAGGAACGGGGTGGGTTTGTCCCGCAGCACGCCCAATACCGGTACCGGCAGCGCCAGCACGCGCAGCACCTCCCGCTGGAAGAGCAGCGCTTCGCTCTCGATGTAGCCAATCTCGTCCATCAGCACAAGGCCGCATGCGTCTTGTCCCACCCCGCGCAGCAGCCGCACGCCCGCCCGGTCGAACACCTCGGGGTACAGCCGGCTCTCGCCATCTGCAAACCGGGCCACCGTAGTGCGCGCGCCGCTCACTGCGGCCGACAGGCACACAAAAGTTGCGGCGGATGCCGCAGCTTGGGCAGAGCGGCTTCCCTCGCCTGCCACCGGCATCAGGGGCGGCTGCTCTTTAAAGGTGCGAAAGCCCAGCAGCCCGCCGCGCCCAGCAGCCTGCCACAGCGCGGCGCACTCGTTTACGATGGTCGTCTTGCCCGCGCCGGACGGCCCTGTGAGGAACAATTTCATGCGCGCCGATTCCCCCCGTAAAAATCGCAGCTGGTCAGGTGGTCGTCCACCAGGCCGGCCGCCTGCAGGTATGAGTAGCAGATGGTGGACCCCACGAACTTGAACCCCCGTTTTGCCAGCTCCCGGCTCAGTGCGTCGCTCAGGGCGCTGGTGGCGGGCACCTGCTCCGCCGTATGCCAGGCGTTGCGTATCGGCTTCCCGTCCACAAAGCGCCACAAAAAGGCGTCAAAACTGCCAAACTCCTCCTGCACCTGCAAAAAGGCGCGGGCGTTCACCACCAGCGCGTCTATCTTGCGCCGGTTGCGTATGATGCCCGCGTCCTGCAAAAGCGCCGCCTTTTTTGCATCGCCGTAGGCGGCGATGCGCACCGGGTCGAACCCGTCGAACGCGCGGCGCATGTTCTCCCGTTTTTTCAGGATGATGTTCCACGAGAGGCCGGCCTGCATCCCCTCTAGGATGAGCAGCTCGAACAGCTTTGCGTCGTCGTGCTCCGGCACACCCCATTCGGTGTCGTGGTAGGCGCGCTCCAGCTCGTCCCGCACCCAGGGGCAACGTTGTTTGTCCGGCATAGTTACCATCCTCTCTCCAAGGGAAAGACCCCCCCTTTTTCCGTCACGCGCCGCACTCCGGCGCTCATTCCTCCCGGGAATAGTGCCGACGCACAAGCTCCACACACAGGCGCCCCTCTTCGTACCGCACCTGCGCCTCGTCTACCATCACGCCCACCAACAGCAGCTCATCCCCCGTCTCCTCGCCGCCGCTCACGTTCCAGTAGTTCTGCTCCATGTCCCTCTGCCGCGGGATGTTCAGCGTATCGCGCATGCGGGCCACCTCCCCGTCTGGCAGGCCGTCCACCTCGGTGCACAGGCTGATGCGCGTACACTCGGGCCGAAGGTCCATATCCATCGAAAAGTGGCTGCCGCCCAGATGGTAGCAATAGCCCATCATATCAGCCAGGATGCGCATGTTCTTTTGCAGCTTGAGTTTCATCGGGCACCTCCTGTGTATAGGGGACATTTTGCGGACAGTTAGCCGTCCGGGGCTTTCCCAGCGCGCAGGTCCCGTCCGCGCTTCAGCGCCTGGATGAGCGGCAGCAGGATGATGACCACGAACACGCCGGTAAAGCCGTTTGTGTACAGGTTCAGCCCCCCGGTCACCCAGCCCACATGGTTGAAGATGGCCAGGTGCAGGTAGCCGGCAATGGCGCCCCACACCCAGCCGTACTGCCCGGCAATGGGCGCAAGCCCGGTGCAGAACAGGATGGCCAGGATGTTGCCCGGCTCGGTGGGCGGCGGGGGATTGAAAAAGGCGGCAATAGCGGCGCCCACCATCACGGGGATGCAGTTTTTGGGGTGCTTGCCGAATGCGCCGTAAGCCATCATCGAGAAGATGCCGGCCATCGTCGCCCCGTTCAGCTGGGCGCCCAGCGCCAGTGTCACCGTCACGCCCAGCATGCCGCACATCCCCATGTTCACATAGGTCGATTCGCCATACAGCAGGTAGTAATCAGACACAAGGCGCCCCGAGTGCCCAAAGATGGCCCGCACCCCCCTGGCCGTTTTTGGGCGGTCGGGCGCCAGCAGGGCCAATAGCATCCAGCCCCCCATAAAGGCGTACAGGAAGATGGCCAGCACAAGGTTGTTGCCCTCGCTCCACAGGGTGGGGCGGGTGATGTCGATGCCTGCGTTGCTGATGATGGCCATGAGCAGCACGGCCACCACCCCGCCCGCAAGGCCGGCGTTGTACAAAAGGTACCCGCCGTGTATGCGCGTCACCGAAGAGGCAATGACCGGGAACAGGAACCCCACGCCTATCCCTACGGCCACGCCTATGAGCGCGTCCACCGGCTGGCCCCGCCAGTGCATGAAGGCAAACTCGCTCACCATCGGCGAGAGGGTGGACGCCAGTATCGCGTTCAGCGAGTAGTTGGCAAACGGCTCGCGCTGGTAGCTCGAATAAAGGAACACGCCAAGGTGGATGGGCAGGCCGTTCAGCAGGTTCTTGCCAAAAAAGGCAAACCCGATTGTGAGCCAGACGGCCATGATATTGGCGCCGTTGGGGCGGCTGCCCGCCGCCTTCAGCAGCAGGACGCCCAGCGCCCCGGTAAGCCCCACGTTCAGGAAGGTGGCCCCAAGACCGCCCACCACCACATAATCGGTGTTCAGCAGGCTGCGCGAGGTAAGGATGCGCCCAAACCCGGCCAGGATGTCGCCCGGTGTGTCCACAAAAAACGCAAACACAACAAACACCGCACAGGCAAGTAAGCTGAGCCAGTATGGGTCGTACCATCTCCTCCACGAACGCTGCATCCCATCTCCCCTTTGTGCCAGGCCGCTCCGCGGCGCTTCGCTATTGGCTTTTGCATGTCATTGTATTTTAAAGTATACCATGCGCACCCGCCCGGCGCACCCAACACACCTGCCGCCCACTTATTTTTGCTTTATTACACAAAAACACCCCTGCCGTTTTGGGCAGGGGTGCCAATAAATTCATATCGAAAAGGATGCCCGCACCTCACGCGTGGGCGGGGCCCGCCGTTTTGCGGCCCACCCTGCGGGCGGCCGCGCTGCGCAGCACGGCTATGCGCCGGGCCGCCTGCTCGCGCTCCAACCAGCGCAGGGTATCGCGCAGGGTGTCGGCAATGTCCCGCGGCCAGTAGCCAAGCTCCCGGCTGGCCTTCTTGTGCGAGAAGTTGTCGTGGCTGTTCAGCGCGTCCATCGAATAGGGCGTTATGAGCGGGCTTTTGCCCTGGCGCAGGGCCAGCTTCTCCACCAGCGGGGAAACCAGCTTCACCAGCGGCGAGGGCACCACCGGGCAGGGCAGCGCCCGTGGGCGGCGGGCCAGCTTTTGCAGCATGGCAAATACGTCCGCCATCTCATAATGCCGGCCGGACAGGATGTACGCTTGCCCTACACGGCCCTTGTCCACCGCGGCAATACACGCCCCGGCCACGTCGCGCACGTCCACCAGGTCGTATCCGCCGGTGGGGCAGGCGGGCAGGCTGCCGTCCAGAAAGCCGCGCATGGCGTTCATCAGGTTGTTGGCCCCGCCGTCCAGCGGGCCGATGATGCCCGAGGGATGCAGAATCACGGCCGGCAGCCCGGCCTCGCGCACGGCGTCCAACACAAGCTGCGACGCCTCGGCCTTGGTCTTGGCGTAGCCGCCGCGCACCTCGTCCGGGTCGAAGGCATCCACCTCGCGGATCACCCGGTGATCCTCCGGTTCGGGGATGGCGTGTACACTGCTCACATGCACATACCGCCACGCCCCATAGGCCAGGCTCAACGCAATCATATTCTTCGTGCCCTCCACGTTCACCTCGCGGGCGCGCTGCGAGGGCAGCGTGGTAATCTCCACCACTGCCGCCGTGTGGATGACGGCTACCTGCGCGCCTTCCAGCCCTTCGAACAGCGGGCGCAGGCTCTCCTTGTCCCGCACATCGCCATAAAATATCTCTACCCGCCCGCGCAGCGGGGCATACAGTTCTTCGCCCGGCAACAAGAGCCCGCGCACCCGCCGGCCCTTTTTCACCAGTTTTGTAAGGATGTTCCTGCCCAGGTGCCCGTTGGCGCCTGACACAATATATACGCGTTCCAAAGTTATTTTACCTCTTTCGTTTAACACAATGTTCACGAATTAACAGTGTGTTCACATTTTAGACACGTGTTGATTATCTCCCGCATGTATATTGTAATACACACCTCATCGCCGGGCAACCAACAATCTTGGCCCCGGCGTAAGATGCCGGACACCCCTTCCTCTCCGCGTTGTTTTTTCGCCACAGATGGCAAAACTGATTTTTATCCAACACATCCGGCTCCCTGTGTTGCGCAGGTGAGAGCGCAAGAACGCCCCTCTTGCACAACAAAACAGCCACCCAAAATACGGGTGGCCGTTGGGATCATCCTGTTTTTGTCCTTGTAAGTCGCCGTGGCTCACCGCGACGCATAGTATGCTTCATATGCCGCTTCTAGCTGTTCCGCGGTAACATCTTCCGGCCACTCGATCGCCTTGGCCACGCTGGGCCCGTTCCGAAAATCAATGCTGAAATGGGTGACCCTGCCGCCCAGTTGCGCAGCGACCGGGTCGTACACATACACCCGGTAGAAAAGCACGCCCAGCAGCACAAGCGCCACCACTATCGCTCCGGCGATCCATATCACTCGCCCTCGCTTCAGAAGTCTCACCGTTTTTTGCTTTTCCATGCCGTACCCGTCACCCCTCTCATCCAAAAAAGACGCCTGTTTTTTCTGGGTATAGTATAGGCGTCCACACGCCAAAAATCAACCCATCCGGGAGGCCACCATGAAAAAGCCCCTCATCCCGACCCCTGTCCCGCCGCGCGAAGACCAGCGTGTGCGCCTCACAAAGCAGATGCTGCAGGGGGCGTTTCTTTCCCTGCTGGCGCAGAAGCCGGTGCAGAACATCACCGTGAAGGAGCTGTGCGACGCCGCCGGCGTCAACCGCAGCACCTTTTACCTGCACTACAAGGACATCTACGACCTGCAGGAACAGATGGAGAGCGCCATGCTGCACGAGCTGCTGGCCCTGCTGGCGGCAAACCCGGTCATCGCCGCGTCCACCACGCCCGAGGCCACCAGCAGCTTCATCAACGCCATCTTCTCTTTTGTGGACAAAAACCGCGAGATGTGCGCCATCCTGCTGGGCCCGCGCGGGGATAAAAAATTCCTGGCCGATATCATCGACATCGGCCGCGAGAAGAGCGTGAAGGAATACCTGAGCCTGAACCCCGGCCTCTCGCAGGTGCAGGCCGAGATCTTCTACTCGTTCATCGCCTGGGGGTTCATCGGGCTGCTACAGTACGGCCTGGCAGATAACGAGGTGCCCATCCGCACGCTGGCCGACAGTGTAGAGAAGATCATCACCGAGGGCACCCGCTTTCTGGCTGTGTGAAAACGGCGCATGCCCATCCCGAAGCAAAGTGGCCTCCCATATGGGAGGCCGTCAAGGCGTCAAAAAGTACACAAGAACCGGGAGGGTAGGTGCGCATAAGCATATCGTCAGCCGCAAGGTGAATCGCGAACAACGTCTCTTCGTTGTACGTGGAGCACCGCGGAAGGTAGATGTGCGTTGCGTACCCACCCTCCCGGTGCAGGCTATCGGTTTTTAAACAGTCTAACTGCCTCCCATATGGGAGGCAGTTTATTGTGTAGTTGCAAAACTGACTTCAGCCTTCTCCGCCCACGCCCTGTGCCCCGCCCACGCGGTACACATTGGCCTCGTACGGCCGTAGCTTCACCGAGGTGCCGCCGTAGTTGCCGGCCACCAGCCGGTGCTCGGCCGTCAGCGGGCCGGGGCGCTTCTGGTCGTTCGCGGTCAGGTTCATCTCGATGTAATACCGCTCGCCCTGCCCCACGCGGAAGTAACAGAAGGTGTTCTCGTCCCGCGTGAACACGGGCTTGAATTCGCCGTACACAAGCGCCTCCGAGCCCTTGCGCAACGCGATGAGATTCTTGAAGAAGCTGTACACCGAGTCGGGGTTCGTCATCTCATTTTCGGCGTTGATGGCCGGGTAGTTCGGGTTTAAGCCGATCCACGGCTCCCCTTCGGTGAAGCCGGCGTTCGGGCCCGCATCCCACTGCATGGGGGTGCGGGCGTGGTCGCGCGTGCCCCAGGCCACCCGTTTGAAGGCGAGGTTGGCCGCCCTGCCGGGGGAATGGTCCTGCGAGAGGGTCTGCAAAAACGATTCGTAATGGTTCTTTGCTTCCACGTCGCGCAGCTCGTCGATGGACGAAAAGCTGGAGTTTGTCATCCCCAGCTCCTGCCCCTGGTAAATAAAGGGGGTGCCCCGCAGTGTGAACTGCATCACGGCCAACAGCTTCGCGATCACCAACCGCCAGGCGGGGTCGGGGTTCACCTTGCTCACCATGCGGGGGTTGTCGTGGTTTTCAAAGTACAGGCTGGGCCAGCAGTTGTTGCCGTACTCGCCCTGCCAGCGCAGGAACAGCGGCTTCAGCTCCCGCAGGTCATACTCGTACGGCTGCATGCGGCTCTTGCCGGCATTGTCCAGGTGGTCGAAGTTGAACACGCAGTCCAGCTCCCCCCGCTCCTCGGCCGTCAGCATGCGGCACTGCGAAAGGCCCAGCGCCGGCGTCTCGCCCACGGTGAACACGTCGTACTTTCCAAAGCTCTCCCGGCGCATCTCCTGCAGGTACTCGTGCAGGTGGGGGCCGTAGAAGTAATGCTCGATGCCCGTGATGCCGGACACCCTGCCAATCGCCTCGTTGCCGTCGGCCAGGCTGTCCTTGGAGATAAAGTTGATCACATCCATGCGGAAACCGTCCACACCCTTGTCCAGCCACCAGCGTATCATCTCGTACACTTTGGCACGAAGTGCCGGGTTGTCCCAGTTCAGGTCCATCTGCTTTTTGCTGAACAGGTGCAGCGCCCACTCGTCGCTTTCGGCGTAATAGTTCCAGGCCGGGCCGCCAAACAGGCTCTGCCAGTTGTTCGGCTCGCGGCCTCCCTCCCCCTTGGCCCACAGGTAATAGTCGTGCTCGGGGGCGGCAGGGTCCTCCAGCGCCTTTTTGAACCACTCATGTTCGTCGGAGGTGTGATTCACCACCAGGTCCATGATCAGCTTCATGCCATTCTTGTGCAGCTCGGCCAGCAGGGCATTGAAGTCCCGCATGGTGCCAAATTCTTTGACGATCTTCTGGTAGTTGCGGATGTCGTAGCCGCCGTCGTCGTTCGGCGAATCGTACACCGGCGACAGCCACACCACGTCCACGCCCAGCTCCTTGAGGTAGGGAATGCGGCTCTTGATGCCGGCGAGGTCGCCGATGCCGTCGCCGTTCGAATCCTGGAAACTGCGGGGGTAGATCTGATATGCCACGGCCTCCTTCCACCACTTGTGCGCGATGGACGGGGGCGAGGGCGGCGGCAGCTCCACCTCGCCGGCCATCATGACGGCCAGCGCCTCTACAAGGCCGGGCATGCGCCCGCCCAGCAGCCGCTCGAGGTGGCGCAGCTTCATTTTGCCCACAAGGGGGTTGTCGATCACGCGCGGGCTGCGCTTCGCGTTTCGCAGCAGCATGTCCAAAAGGTCCCGGCCCACCGGGTTTTTGTACACCTCGCGCAGCGTGCTGTCCAGTGTGATCATAATGGCAATACCTCCTGACGTTGGCGGGTTTTTCTATGCGCCCAGCCCCTGCCGGCGGCGGTGTGCGGTCAGCAGCCGGTCGATGCGCTCGGAGGGGTTGAGCAGGTCGGAGATGCTCCTGTCGTGGTTCAGGGTGGACACAAGATAGGCGATGTATTTCGCCATGCCTACCTCCACGAACCAGTCCCGCCCGGCCAGTTCCGGGTTCAGATGGGTCAGGTTCGTGGCAAACAGCCGGTCGAACAGACCGTCGGCATACGCCTTGTCAAAGGCGGCAAGGCCCTTGGTAAACAACCCAAAGGTGGTTGCCAGGAACACGCGGCGCGCCCTGCGTTTTTTCAGCTCACGCGCAAGGTCCAGCATCGATTCGCCCGTGGCCAGGATATCGTCGGCCACCAGCACATCTTTGCCCGTCACATCACTGCCCAGGTACTCATGGGCGATGATGGGGTTGCGGCCGTCCACGATGGTGGAATAGTCCCGCCGTTTGTAAAACAGCCCAAGGTCCAGCCCCAGCTTGGAGGCATAGTAGATGTTGCGGGGGGCGGCGCCCTCGTCGGGCGAGATGACCATCATGTGGTCGGGGTCGATCTGCACGTCCCGCTCGCTGCGCAGCATCGCCTTCAGCATCTGGTAGGTAGGCTGCACGTTGTCAAAGTTGCTCAGCGGCGCGGCGTTCTGCACACGAGGGTCGTGCGCGTCAAAGGTGAGTACGTTATGCACCCCCATCTCGAACAGCTCCTGCAGTGCCCGCGCGCAGTCCAGCGATTCGCGCGCCGCCCGGCGGTGCTGCCGCCCCTCGTACAGGTAGGGCATGATAACCGTGATGCGGTGGGGCTTGTTTCCCGCCGCCATAATCAAGCGCTTGAGGTCCATAAAGTGCTCGTCCGGGCTCATGGGCGCCTGTATGCCGTACATCTCGAACGTCTCGTGGTAGTTGGTCACGTCGCACAGGATGTACAGGTCGTATCCGCGTACCGAGTCGTAGATGATGCCCTTGCCCTCGCCCGTGCCGAAGCGGGGGCACTCGGCCTCGATGAGGAAATTCTGCTTGTTCTCACCCGGGAAGCTCATCAACATGTCTTTCTCGGGGCTCTTTGTCCAGTGCAGCAGGTAGCTGTTCACCATGCTGCCCATCCGCTCGCAGCCGCGCATGGCAAGCAGCGCCAGCGGGCGCACTGTTTCTTTGGGGAAGGACGCCGCGGCGTCAGTCTCAGGGGTCATCTCCTGCCCATCCCGCCCTTTCCGTTTTGTGATGTTGGAACGGGTTTTTGTGCAAAAGCCCTGTTCCCATGGTTGCTTTACAAGTATACCACACGCTCTCCTGCATGACTAGAAGAATTATGTAGTACGCCTTTTTTTGCTTGTGGCGGCGGCTTTGGGGTAGTATACTGACAACAACCCCTTTGCGCGATCGTCCACTTTATTTTTCTGCAAGCGAGGTGCCCTTCTTTTGACAACCACCTGGAACGATTGGCTCTCCGCCCTGCAGGGCAGGCTGCAACGCGTGTACGACCAGCGCCACTTCTACTCCATCCGCACCGCCTTCATCTCCACCATGCCCATCATGCTCATCGGCGCCTATGCGGTGGTGGTCAACCAGCTGCCCATCCCCGCCTACCAGACGTTCATGCAGAACGTGTTCGGCGAGGGGTGGCGCTCATTCGGCGCGCTCATCTTCAATGCCACCATGCAGGTCATCGCGCTGCTCATCGTTTTTTCCGTCTGCGTGAACCTGGCCACCTGGTACAACACCCACAAACGCCTGAATGTGCACCCCACCATCTGCGGGTTTGTGGGGCTGGCCAGTTTCATCGCCGTCTCGCTGCCGTTAGACGCCGATGCCCTTCCCTTCACCATGACGGCCTCCACCGGCCTGTTCGTGGGCATGGTGATGGCCGTCCTGTCCAGCGAGATCTTCATCCACATCTCCGGGCGTGGGCGCGCTATGCGCATCCTGTCCGACGACCCCAACCTCGCCGTTCCGCAGGCGTTTGTGGCCGTTCTGCCCACAGTGCTCATCGTGGCGGGGTTTGCCGCGGTGCGCATGCTGCTGGTGTGGGGCGGCGTGGAGGCCGGCTTCACCACCCTTCTGTATAACCTACTCAGCCAACCCTTCCTGCACGGGGGGGACACGGTCGCCACCGCGCAGCTGTTCAACCTGTCCACCCACGTTATGTGGCTGTTCGGCATCCACGGCAACAATGTTCTGGATGAAGTGGCCCAGACGGTCTTCGTGCCCGCCATGCAGCAGAACATGGACGCCGTGGCCGCCGGCATGGCCCCGCCCAACCTCATCACAAAAACCTTGTTCGATTCGTTCGTCTACATGGGCGGGTCGGGCACTACGCTGGGCCTGCTCATCGCGCTGGCGGTCTTCGGCCGCGGCCGCAGCTATAAGATGCTCTTCCGCTACGCGCTGCCCAACTCCATCTTCAACATCAACGAGCCGCTCATCTTCGGCATCCCCATCGTGCTCAACCCCATCTACGCAGTCCCCTTCGTACTCACACCGGTGGTCATGCTCACAACCACCATGGCGTCCATGTACCTGGGGCTTGTGCCCTACACCACCGTCGACGTCTCCTGGGCCACACCCGTCTTCATCAGCGGGTACCTGTCCACCGGGTCGGTGGCGGGGGTCCTCCTGCAGGTGGTCAACCTGGCGCTGGCTGTGCTCATCTATGCGCCCTTCGTGCGCCTGTCCGAACGGATGAACCGCTCCCGCTTCGACAGCGCCTACCGCGAGCTCGCCTCCCTCGTCTCGCGCGATTATTCCTCCCAGGGGCAGCTCGTCCGCCGGGGCGACGGGATCGGCGCCGTGGCGCGCAACCTGGCCAACCACCTGGAGGACGCCGCCGCCCGTGGCGAATTGTACATGCACTACCAGCCCATCGTGGATGCCCGCACGAACACCCTGCACAGTGTGGAGGCCCTTCTGCGTTGGCGCAACGCGCAATACGGCGTCATCAGCCCGCTCATCACCGTGGCGCTGGCCGAGGAAACAGGCCGCATGGAGCGCATGGGCCACTGGCTGATGGAACAGGCCATCCGCCAGCGCGCGGGCTGGACGGAGCAGGGCCTGCCCGATTTCCAGGTCAGCGTCAACGTCTCGGCCAGCCAGCTGAACGTGTCCGGCTTCCATCAGCAGGTGCTGGCGCTGCTGCTCAAGCACAAGGTGCCCGCCCACCAACTGCAGATCGAGATCACCGAGACGGCGGCCCTCGTCGAGAATGAAACCACCCGCCTGAACCTTGCCCGCCTGCACGAAATCGGCATCACGATCGCCATGGACGACTTCGGCGTGGGTCATTCCTCGCTGCTCTACCTGCGCACCCAGCCCATCAAAACACTTAAGATCGACGGCTCGCTCTCGCGGGACATGCTCAAACAGCCCGCCAACCTGGACATCATCGCCACCATCTTCGATCTGTGCAACCTGCTGGACGTACAGATGATTGTGGAGTATGTGGAGAACCAGTCCCAGTTGGACCGCCTGCGCTCGGTGGGCGCCTATCTCATCCAGGGGTATTACTATGCTCAGCCACTGCCAGGCGACCAGATCCCCACCTACCTGAAAAGTCTCGAGCCCCTGCCCCTTCCCCCGCCCAACGAGGGGGACGAAGCGCCCGGTCCCGGGACATAAAACAGAAAACAGAACGGGTACACTTCAAAAAATGAACAAGCGGCGGGCCCCCAGTATTGGAGGCCCGCCGCGTTGTTTGAGGGAGGTGCCGCCGCCGCTCGCGACCCCTACGTACGCAAGCGGCAGCGGCAGCAGACAAGAGAAGGTACCCACTATCAAAACGGGCAACGCCCGGTTTGACCTTTGTTTGGCGCAAGGGTATCTTCAAAAACACCCTGTGCGCGGTGCGCGCCCTAGCCCCTGGCCGCCGCGGCCGCCAGGCGGCGTTTGGGCGCATACCCCGGCCGGAACAACAGGAACAACAGCACGGCAACCAGCAGGAAGGCAACCAGTGTACCCGCCGTGAACCCCGCGCCGCCAAAGAAGCTGCCCAACTGGTAGAAGAGGAGCGCTACAACGTAGGCAAACGCGCACTGGTAGATGACGGCGAAGGCCGTCCAGCTCGCGCTCTCCATCTGGCGTCGGATGGCGCCGATGGCCGCGAAGCAGGGCGCGCACAGCATGTTGAACACGAGGAAGGAGAGCCCGGCGGACATGGTGGGCAGCAGCCCCTGCATGAACACCCACATGGGGGCGGTGTCGTCCAGCACGCCCTCTATCATCTCGGGCGAGAGGCCCTGGATAACGGCCATGGTGGAGACGAGGTTTTCCTTGGCCACAAGGCCCGCAATGGTGCCCACGCTGCTCTGCCAGTTGCCAAAGCCCAGCGGCGCGAACAACGGCGCCAACAGCCCTCCAAACCAGGCCAGGAAGCTGTTTTGCACATCTTCCACCATGGCGAACGAGCCGTTCTCCACCCCGAAGGAGAGCAGGAACCAGATGATGACGCTGGATGCGAAGATGATGGTGCCCGCGCGGATGATGAAGCTGCGCACCCGCTCCCACATGTGCATCAGCAGGCTGCGCAGGGCAGGCATGTGGTACTGGGGCATCTCCATCACGAAGGGGGCGGGCTCGCCCGCGAACATGCGCATCTTTTTCAGCATGATGCCGGTGGCGATGACGGCGGCGATGCCGACGAAGTAGATGAGCGGCGCCACCCACCACCCGCCGCCCAGTATGGCCCCGCCAATGAGCGCGATGACCGGCAGCTTCGCCCCGCAGGGGATGAAGGTGGTCGTGATGACCGTCATGCGGCGGTCTTTTTCATTCTCGATGGTCTTGGTGGCCATGATGCCCGGCACGCCGCAGCCCGACGCGATGAGCAACGGGATGAAGCTCTTGCCCGACAGGCCGAACCGGCGGAAGATGCGGTCCATGATGAACGCCACACGGGCCATGTAGCCGCAGTCTTCCAAAAAGGAGAGCAGCAGGAAAAGGATAGCCATCTGCGGCACAAAGCCCAGCACGGCCCCCACGCCACCAATGATGCCGTCCACCACCGGGCTCTGCAGCCAGGGGGCGGCGTTCGCGCCTCCCAGAAGGGCGCCCACGCCCCCGCCGATCCATTCGCCGAACAGCGTATCATTCGCCCAGCCGGTCACAAAATCGCCCACGCTCATGATCGAGATAAAATACACGGCAAACATGATGACCACGAAGATGGGCAGCGCCAGCCAGCGGTTGGTCACCACGCGGTCGATCTTGTCCGAGGTGGAAAGGCCCACCCGTTTTTGCTTCACGCAGGCCGCCATAATGCGGCCGATACACTCGTACCGCTCGCCGGTGACGATGCTTTCCGAGTCGTCTCCCATTGCCTGCTCCACCGGTTGCACGGCAGCTTCCAGCGCGATGCGCTCCGCCTCGTCCAGCTTGAGTTCTTCCAGCACCGCCCTGTCCCGCTCGAACAGCTTCACCGCGTACCAGCGTTCCCGCCCGGTGGGCACGCGCCCGTGCACAAGCCGGGCCGTCGTCAGCAGCGCCTGCTCCACAGGCGCCGAGAAGCAAAGCCCCTTTGGCACTGCGCCATTCGCCGCCAGCGCCTCGGCACGGCGGGTGGCCTCTTCCAGCCCTTCACCACGCAAAGCGCTGGTGGCCACCACCTCGCAGCCCAGCGCCCCGGCCAACCTGTCCGCATCCACCTCGATGCCGCTCTTGTGCAGGAGGTCGGCCATGTTCAGTGCCACCACTACCGGCAGCCCCACCTCCAGCAGCTGGGTGGTCAGATACAGGTTGCGCTCCAGGCTGGTGCCGTCCACAAGGTCCAGGACGACCCCCGAATCCCCGTGCAATAAGTAGTCACGGCTAACCACCTCTTCGGGCGTATAGGGGGAGAGGGAATACACGCCCGGCAGGTCCACCACGCTCACGTTTTTGCTGCCCCTTAGGCGTCCTTCCTTCTTCTCCACCGTTACGCCCGGCCAGTTGCCCACATACTGGTTGCTGCCAGTAAGTTTATTAAACATCGTTGTTTTTCCGCAATTCGGGTTGCCCGCAAGGGCGATGGTGCAATTCATCCTCTTTTCCTCCTCCTTTTGTTGGGTGCGCAGTCGCCTGTGTTCCTCCCCGCAGTGTAGTGTATCGTGTATCTGCCAATGTGCCCTTTTTCATTTCGGCGGGCGGCTACTCCCCAATCGGTCTCCATTCACAGGTTAGCTATAGCTAACACATGGGTGCGCCTTGTTGCAATTGCACGCCTTGCCGGCCGCCTATCTGCCGCCATCGGTCAAATTTGCATCCCCGCTGGTGTTTACGTCCTCTCTATCCGCCCCACCTTACCCGGCAATCTCGATCTGCTCGGCCTCACTTTTGCGGATGGACAGTTCATACCCGCGCACGTTCACCTCCACCGGGTCGCCCAGCGGCGCCACCTTGCGTACGGTGATGCGGGTGCCCCTGATGATGCCCATGTCCATGATGCGCCGCCGCAAGGTGCCTTCGCCAAGCAGGCGCGCCACCTCCACCACATCACCGGGTCTTGCGTCCCGTAACGTTCTCGCCATTCTTTTTCCTCCCTTCTGTTGTCTGCACCTGCCAAACCAGCCGCTCCGCAGGGGCAGTCCGCTGCGGCATCCACCCATGTCCCACGGCATCGTCCGCTTTTGCAGGGCGCTTCGCATGCCCATCAAAGGCAAAGCATCCGCCGCACGGTTAGACACGTCTCTTGCCTCCAACTGGTTTGCCGTCGCTTACACCACCATTACCTTGTGGGCCAGCTGACGCCCCAACGCCACGCGGGTGCCCTTTACCTCCACGATCAGGTCGCCCGCCAGCTCGTTCATCACGCGCACCTCGCAGCCAGGCGCAAACCCCAGCGTGCCCAGGAAGCGGCGCTGCTCCTCACTGCCATGCAGCTGGCAGATGCGGGCGGGCGCGCCGCGCCCGTTCAGCGCCAGCGGGTGGACCCCCGGCTCCATACGGCCCCGCTCCGGCCCGGGCTGTAAGTCATCCGCCGCCGTGTGGCAGGCGACATGACTGCCCCCGCAACCCGTACAGGGGCTGCTGCACATACAGGTATGTTTTTTCTTCCAGCTTATCGCACGCTTCATCCGGCTCTCCTCCATCTTGCCAATAACATCCAATATCGCTTGCGCGGTCTATCCTTTATTGTACCAATGCATCTATGTGCTGCCGCACACAAAGCATCGCAGCAGTAAGTTGGTCACTGCTAACCGTTAGCCATCGCTAACTAACATCCATACTATAAACCCCTCGACAAAAAATGTCAAGGGGTCTGTGCAACATTTTTCCACCACGGCCATTCTCGCGCAAGATCGCTGGATCCGCACCGTCTCGCCCTCTTGTACAATACAGACAGCGGCCGGGCCGTGGCGCAGTTTCATCCGCCTGCGCATACCTGCGCTCAGCGCCCGCTGGATAACGGTACCATCTCCACCACATCCTGTTTGCGTCTAAATTTAACGCGCTGCATCGGTTTTTGCATAGCATAGCTGCGGGTGTCCACCACCACGGTTACACCGGGGTAGGCCGTCTCCCGCACAATGATACTGGTGGTGGCGAACTGGTCCATCGTGCGCTTCAGGCGGGTGCGCTCGCCTTCAATGATACCCAGCACGCTGCGCATCTTGTCCCGCTTTTCCACCATCTCGCGGTAGGCGGGGTCGTCCTTGCCGCCGCCGGTCTTGCCGCGGTTCACCCGCTCGTGTGCAGTAATATTCTGCGAAAGTACGTTTATATCTCGGTTCAGCGCCTCCAGCTTTTTCGTCACCATCTCGCTGCGTTCAATCAACTCCGCCTCCATGCCGGCCGCCACGGTGGTTGCGCTTCCCTGCGTGTCGCCCAGCGTCCCGGCCACAACGCCTCCCTTGGCGTACAGCGATGTACTGGAGATCTGCGCCCGTCCGCCCAGGATGAGCGCCTTTCCCTCGCAGCGCGCTTCGCAGCCCACCAGGTGGTTGGTGCAGATGTCCCCCCCGGCCTCGATGTCCGCCGATTCAAAACACAGTCCCCACACGTTTTCGCCCACGTTCACTTTGCCAAAGCCGTCCTGCGCACGCATGCCGCCGCTCAAGAGCAGGTTGCGCGCCGCGCGTAACTTGGCGGCGCCGGTGCGCCCCTGTACAAACACGCTGCCGCCGGCCTCGATCTCCGCGCCCGAAAGCACGTCCCCGGCCACCAGCACATTGCCCTCAAACTGCACCGGGCCGTCTTGCGGGGCCAGTTTCTCCAGCCTTAAAAGCGGGGTGACCACCAGCTGCTCGCCCACAACGCTCACGTGGCTGCGCGACGGCGCCAGCGCGTGCAGGCCGTCCGCGCTCAATACAAAGCCGCTGCCGGTCAGCGTCCGGTCGTCGGGCATGGCGGGTGGAGGCACCTCCTCGCCGGTGACGGCCTGCCCCGGCAGGCCCTCCCGCGCGGGATGAAGGTCGGCCAGCACGGCGCCCTCCTCCACCTCCTGCAAAAAGCTCATGTCGTCGTAAAACAGCGCGCCGTCCGGATTGCCGCGCAGACCGGAAAACGGCTTCTTCTCCACGTGCAACGTATACCCGCCGCCCACCGGGGCCAGCGGTTCCTCGCCGCGGGCCACCTCCAGCATCTCAAAATAGCGCTGCGCCTCGGCGGCGGCCTTTACCATGCCCGGGCGCACGCCGTGCACCACGCCGTGCTGCGGCAGCCAGGCCGTGATTGCTTCGGGCGTGTACTGGACGCCCGCCGGCGGCGGGGGAAGCATCACCCAGGCGCGCATCTTGTCCGGGCTAATGACCACCTTTGCGTCGGCGGTGAAGAGTTCTGTCAAAGCCATCTGCTCGCTTCTCCTTTAGGGGACGCTACAGCGCCCACACGGAATCTTTTGCGGACGCTTTTAGTATACGCAAACAAACCCCGCTGCGCAATGCTTTTTTGTCGGCCTTTCCCAGATTTTCGATATGCCGCGCAATCCCATTCCGTCGCGATGCCTTCTGCGCCCCGTCATTCGCAGGCGCTTGTCACAACAGACCCTGTCGCATCTCCTCCACATGACCGACATCCACGGCCAAAAATCTGGTGCGACAAAATTCGACTGACTGACTATTGACATTTAATCAGTCATATTTTATAATCGGTCTTGCTCCACAACCTATCCTGTTTCTGCACCCGCACCCCGCGGCAACGCAGCCCTATTCCCTTCCCACCCCACACGAAAGGAGGCCGTGGCATGAGAGTATCCAAACCGCCGCACGAACGCCGGGCCGAGCTGATCGACGCCGCCCGACGCCTGTTCGACGAACGGGGTATCGACGCCACCCGCGTGTCCGACATCGTGGGCGCGGTGGGTGTGGCGCAGGGCGTGTTCTACTATTATTTCCAGTCCAAGGACGAGATGGTCGGGGTCGTCACCGCGCAGGTACGCGACGAGATGGAGCGCGCCGCCGACGAACTGCTCACGGCCGACCTGCCCTTTCCGGCCCGTCTCTCGGGCATCATCGAGCTGTTCATCGGCCTGGCGGACCAGTTCCTGGCCGACGACGAGCACCGCATGCCGCTGCCCACCCTCCGGTATGACCCCGACGACCCCGCCGGCCAGGCCCGTGCCCTGCTCACGCTCAAATTGCTGACGCTGGTGCGCGAGGGCGCGGCCAAAGACGAGGTGACGACGCCCTGCCCCGAAGAAAGCGCCCTGACGCTCCTGTGGGGGCTGCACGCGCTGGCCGCGCGCGAGCTGCCCACCCGCCGCACCATCTACGCCGTGGCCGAGCAGGGCCTCGGCCTTGCCAAAGGCAGCCTGACCGCATACGCCGATCCCGCCGCACGCGCGGCGCGCGCCAAAAAACAGACGAGGGAGAAATGAGCATGGCATCAGAAAAAGAACCGGTGTACAGCATCACAAGGCAGGAGGTGCTGCAGCGCCTTTCCAGCGACGAAGCGGCGGGCCTTTCGCCCCAGCAGGCCGCCGAACGGCTGGCCCAATACGGCCCCAACCAACTGGCCGCCGCCAAGAAAAAGTCCATGTTCATGCGCTTCATAGACCAGTTCAAGGATCCCATGATCCTCATCTTGCTGGCCGCCGCGGTCATCAGCTTCATCGTGGCGCTGAACGGCCACGAGCTGACTGAATTCCTCGAGCCCATCCTCATCCTGGCCATCGTGGTGGCCAACGCCATCATGGGCGTGGCGCAGGAGAGCAAGGCCGAAAAGGCGCTGGACGCCCTGAAGGAGATGAGCGCCCCCACGGCCCGCGTGGTGCGCGGCGGGGCCGAACAGGTCATCGACGCGGCCGGGGTGGTGCCCGGCGACATCCTGCTCATCGAAGCGGGCGACTTCGTCCCCGCAGACGGCCGGCTGCTCACATCGGCCAGCCTCAAATGCGAGGAGAGCGCCCTGACGGGTGAGAGCGTGCCCAGCGAGAAGGACGCGAACGATGAGGTGCCGGACAAGGCCCCCCTGGGCGACCGCGCCAACATGGTCTTCTCCGGCTGCCCGGTGGCCTATGGCCGCGCCCGGGTGCTGGTAACGGCCACCGGCATGGGCACCGAGATGGGACGCATCGCCGGCATGTTGGGCGCCCAGCAGGACGACACCACCCCCCTACAGCTCAAGCTGGCAAAGCTGTCCAAGCTGCTGGGCATCGCGGCGCTGGCCATCTGCGCGTTCATCTTCGCCATCGGCTTCTTCGCCTTCGGGCTGGACCTGCTGGATACCTTCATGATCGCCGTCTCGCTGGCCGTCTCGGCCATCCCCGAGGGCCTGCCCGCCATCGTCACCATCGTGCTGGCCATCGGCGTACAGCGCATGGTGAAGAAACACGCCATCATCCGCCGGCGGCCCGCCGTCGAGACGCTGGGCTCCGCCTCGGTCATCTGCTCGGACAAGACCGGCACCCTCACCCAGAACCGCATGACACTGGTGCAGGGGTGGACGGCCGACGGCGCGCGCGAGGAGATCACAAGCCACAACGGCGACGCGGTGAAACAGCTTCTCCTGTACGGCACGCTGTGCACCGACGGCTCTGTTACCTTTGACAATGGCAACGCCACCCACATCGGCGACCCCACCGAAACTTCCATCGTGCTGGCCGCCCACCAGAACGGCATGCCCAAAGAGGAGCTCGCCGCCCGCTATCCCCGCGTGGCCGAGCTTCCCTTCGACTCCGACCGCAAGCTGATGACCGTGGTGTGCGAGATGGACGGCAGGCTCGTCGCCATCACGAAGGGCGCGCTGGACTCGCTGGCCCCGCTGTGCATCGCGGGCGACGTGGACACCGGCCGCGCAGTGAACGACGAGATGAGCCGCGGCGCCCTGCGGGTGCTGGCCGTGGGCTACAAGGAACTTGCCGCCCTGCCCGCGCCGGGCGACATGGAAAGCCTCGAAAGCGGCCTCACCTTCCTCGGCCTCGTAGGCATGATCGACCCGCCCCGCCCCGAAGTGCGCGACGCCGTGGCCGTCTGCCGCACGGCCGGCATCCGCCCGGTCATGATCACCGGCGACCACGTGGTCACCGCCGCGGCCATCGCGGCCGACCTCGGCATCCAGAGCGCGGGTGACGACGCCGTGACCGGCGCACAGCTTGCCGCCATGAGTGACGAGGAGCTGGACGCCCGGGTGGAGCATATCAGTGTGTACGCCCGCGTCTCGCCCGAGGACAAGATCCGCATCGTGCAGGCGTGGCAGAAGAAGAACGCCGTGGTGGCCATGACCGGCGACGGCGTGAACGACGCGCCGGCGCTGAAGGCCGCGGACATCGGCTGCGCCATGGGCATCACCGGCACCGACGTTGCCAAGGGCGCGGCGGACATGACCCTCACAGACGACAACTTCACCACCATCGTGGACGCCGTGCGCGAAGGCCGCGGCATCTATGACAACATCCGCAAGGTGGTGGCCTACCTGCTGGGCACCAACATCGGCGAGGTGCTCACCGTGCTCGTTGCCATGCTGGTGTGGCGGCAGTCGCCGCTGGTGGCCATGCAGCTGCTCTGGATCAACCTCGTCACCGACGGCCTGCCCGCCGTGGCCCTCGGGCGCGAAGCGGTGGAAACAGGCATCATGCACAAGGCCCCACGCGCCAAGGACGAGAGCATCTTCGCACACGGGCTGGGCATGCAGGTGGTGCTGCAGGGCGTCATGTTCGCGGGCCTCACACTGCTGGCCTACTGGCTGGGCCATTTCTGGAACATGGGCCTCTCGGCCCAGAACACCGTCGCGTGGAACGACATGGCCGGCCAGACGATGGCCTTCCTCGTCCTCTCGCTCACCCAGGTGTTCCACTCGTTCAACATGCGCAGCACCCAGAGCCTGTTCAAGATCGGCCCCTTCTCGAACAAGTTCCTCACGCAGGCGGCCGTCCTCTCCATTGTACTCACCTTCGCCGTGGCGCTCATCCCTCCGGTGGCCCTGGCCTTCGAGCTGGTCATCCTGCCCGCCCCCATGTACCTCATCGCCCTGGCCCTGGCGCTGGTGCCCATCCCGGTGCTGGAGGCGTCCAAGGCGTTCGGGCTCACCCGGCGCATGCGATAGCAGCGCCGCAGCATGCGATAGCATGCGCTGGGCCTTCCCGCGGGGCGCGTCCGCCCCTGCCGCAGTATATTTCATGCAGTCGACAAAGTCCTCCTTTTTTTGATTGACTGACCCCGTGCCGGCTGCCTATACTTTATGGTGCCGGAACGTGGCTGGCCCCGCCTCTTCCACAAGGCGGGGCTTTTTGTATGAAAGTCCCATTGCCGTTCCCAAACGAAAGGAGTTTTTGATATGCCCGCATTTGCCGACCCGTTCTCGGGGAATATCGACCGCAAGCTCAGCCATACCGAACTGCTCCAGACCATTCGCATCGATATTGCCGCCGAGCTGGAAGCCATCTACCTGTACGACGCGCACGCCGCCGCCGCCGATGACCCGCTGGCCCGCGCGGTGCTGGCCGACATTCGCGACGAGGAGGTCGTCCACGTGGGCGAGCTGATGACCCTGCTGCGCCATCTGGACCCCGCTGTGGCCCAGCAGCTGCTGGACGGCGAGGGCGAGGTGAAGGAGATGATGGCCGGCCTCGGCCTCACCGATGCGTCTGGTGGCCTGCCCGAGGCCGCCGGCCCCACCGTGGGCAGCCTGATCGAATAACGCGCCACGGCGCCTGAAAGGATGAGTGATCGTATGGTTTTGGATTACCTGGCCCGTGGGGAAGCGCCCTTCCCGGAGGAACTGTGGGCGCAGATCGACGCGAATGTGACGAATGCCGCAGCCGACACGCTGGTAGCCCGCCGCTTCCTGCCGCTGTACGGCCCGCTGGGTCCCGGGGCGGACTGCATCCGCATCGACGCGCCCGGCCGCGCCGAAAGCTTTGAGGACGGCTTTGCCGTAATGGGGGGCCGCACTCTCTCGCAGCTGCCCCAGCTGTACGAGGATTTCTGGCTGTTCTGGCGCGACCTGGAAAGCGTTCGCCGCACCGGCGCCCCCATCGACCTGGGCGCCGCGCGCACCGCGGCCCAGGCGCTGGCCCTGCGCGAGGACGCCATGGTGTTCTACGGCTTGCCAAAGCTCTCGGTGGACGGCCTGCTCACCGCCAAGGGCATAAATACTCAAAAACGCAGCGACTGGACACAGGGCGAGGGCGCCTTCACCGACGTGGCCTCCGGTGTGGCCACCCTGCTTGCCAAGGGGCGCGTCGGCCGGCACACGCTGCTGGTCAGCCCCGACCTGTTCGTCCAGCTGCAGCGCATCCAGCCGGGCACTGGCGTGCTGGAGAGTGAGCGTCTGGGCAAGCTGCTGGACGGCCGCCTGTTCACCTCACCCACGCTGAAAGCCGGCACGGCGGCGCTCATCTGCGCACAGGCGCAGTATGTAGATATTGCCGTGGGGCAGGACATCGCCGTGGCCTACGCCGAGCACGACCCCGAGCTGAACCACCACCTGCGCGTGTTGGAGACCGCCCTGCCGCGCATCAAGGCGCCCGACGCCGTGGTGCTGTTCAAATAAGTCCTGCGCACAAAGAATGCAAAAAAGCCAACCGCTTGCGGTTGGCTTTTTTCAGTAAGAAGTATCCGCCCGGCGTGCGTGGGCGGTATCCCGCAGCGAGGCTCGTCCCGGCACAGTGGTATGCTCCGAGCGGAGGGATGCCGGCTACGTACGCCGTGCGCAGCTCTATATGTAATCTGAACTCTCTTGATCTGATGGGCTGCATCAAATTTGCTGCCCATCACTCCAGCAGCAGCCGCACAAACTCCTCCGCCGTCAGGTTGTTGATATACCTTCCCACATCAAACGTACGCAGCGCGGCGGCCAGCTCCTCCCGGTTCAGCCGCCGGCCCTGCATCCAGGCCACCAGGCCGCCGGTGTCGGCGCTGGAGAAAAAGTCCCCGCTCAGGGCAAAAGCCGTCACCACGCCCTCCTGCACATCCATCTCCACGCTCACGCCGCCCACCCCCTCGATGCGGCGGTGCTTGTGCACGGCGTAGCGGGGGCTGGCGCCCCAGTTCCACTCCCAGGTGTCGTACCGCTCGCGCTGGATGGCCCGCACCCGAGCAAGGTCGCCCTCGCCAAGCGCCAGCGGCACAAGCCCCACCTGCTCGTCGATGTGGGCGGCAAGGCTGTCCCAAAAGGCGCGCAGACCCACGTCGGCCGAGAGGTACTCCTTCACGTTCGTCACCCGGCTGCGGGTGGATTTCACGCCCTTCGACTCGATCTTGTCCCGCGGGGCGTTCAGCGCCTTGGCCAGCACCGAAAGGTCAGAATCGAACAGGATGGTGCCGTGGTGCATCACCCGCCCCTCGCGGATATACTGCGCGTTGCCCGAGAACTTCTTCCCGTCGATGGTGATGTCGTTGCGGCCGGACAGCTCCGCCTTCACGCCGTACGCCGCCAGCGCACCCGCCACCGGCAGGCAGAAGCTCTCAAAGTCCAGCATCTCCTCTTTGTCCGCGTCCCGAATAAAGGTGAAGTTGAGGTTGCCGAGATCGTGGTATACGGCCCCCCCGCCCGACAGCCGCCGCACCACGCGGATGCCCTGCTCGGCAACATACCGCCCGTTCACCTCCTCGGCCGTGTTCTGGTACTTGCCCACGATGATGGCATTGTCGTTCTGCCATAGCATGCAGTAATCCTGTTCGCGGGGCAGCTCGTCGAACACGTACTGCTCCAGCGCCAGGTTAAAGTGCGGGTCGGTGCTCTTGCTTTCCAGATAGACCATGCCAGACGCTTCCTCTTTCCAAATTTCTGATGTGCGACCTGCGCTCAGATCGTCCCTTCCATCATAACAGGCCGGGCGTCCCTGCCGCAAGCCAACCCACCCTTTTTTATAGTAATTGCGCGTCCCTCTTCTCCTTGCGCCCGCCCGCACACACGTGGTATACTGATTGATATTGTATCCAGCACCTCTTATCTCTTACGCGGGAAGGAAGCGATGATCATATGGCAAAAATCGGTTTTATCGGTGTGGGCAACATGGGCTCGCCCATGTCCCAGCGGCTGCTTGCCGAGGGGCATGACGTAACAGTGTTCGACGTGGTGGCCGCCCATTGCGACGAAGCGGTGGCGAAGGGCGCAACGCGCGCCTCCTCGATCGCCGAAGCCACAAAGGGCAACGAATTCGTCTTCACCATCCTCCCAAACCCCGACATCCTGATGGACGTCGTGCTGGGCGATGGTGGCATCGCGTCGGCTCTGGGTGGCGGCGAGGTCGTCGTCGACATGAGCACCGTCTCCATCGAGGCCAGCGCCGCCTGCAACACAGCCATCGAGGCCAAGGGCTGCCAGTTCCTGCGCACCCCGGTGAACGGCAGCACGGTGCTGGCCGCCAAGGGCGAGCTCACCGTCCTTTGCTCCGGCCCCAAAGACGCCTACGACAAGACCCTGCCCCTTTTTAAGCTCATGAGCAAGACCCAGTTCTACCTGGGCGGGGGCGACGCGTCCCGCGCCATGAAACTGGCGCTGAACATGATGGTGGCCACCACCAGCATGATGCTGGCCGAGAGCGTGGTGCTGTGCGAGAAGGCCGGCATCGAATGGAACACTGCCTTCGACGTCATCGCCGGCAGCGTGCTGGCATCGCCCCAGGTGCTGTTCAAGATTCCCCCGCTGCGCGAGCGCAGCTACGAGCCCGCCTTCACCACCGTGGGCATGGCCAAAGACCTGAATCTCGCGCTGGACATGTGCCGGCAGCTGGGCGTGTGCGCGCCCTCCACCGCCCTTACCAAGCAGATGCTGGAGGCGCTCATCGCTCAGGGCAAGGGCCAGAAGGACTTTGCCAGCCTTGTGCAGTTGGTGGAGCAGATGTCCGGCCTGCCGGGCTAAAGCGTGTCCCCGCCCGCACCATGTGAAGCGACGCCGCCCGCCGGGCGCCAGAGGGAGCATCCCCATCCATGAGCAAGAAACGTAAGATCCAGATCGTTGTGGCCGTGGTGGCGCTCGCCGCCATCATCGTCCTGTTCACCATCCTCTCGCGCAGGGTCTCGGTGTCCCAGATCGTGAACCTTGTGCCCAAGAACCCGCTGGTTGCGGCGCTTGTGCTGGTGGCCATCTTCTGGGCCAAAACCGCGTTGCAGTTCATCCCGGTGTATGTGCTGTACATCAGCGCCGGCGTCCTTTTTCCGAACGGGATGGGCATCGTCGTGGTGCTTGTGGGCCTTGTGGGCGAGTTTTCCATCGGATATCTTTCGGGCAAAAAACTGGGCGGCCAGAAGGTGTGGAACA
Organism: Oscillospiraceae bacterium; assembly: GCA_031548875.1. Taxonomy (GTDB): domain Bacteria; phylum Bacillota; class Clostridia; order Oscillospirales; family Ruminococcaceae; genus JAAYCI01. Next base: position 21,316 of record JAVBQQ010000015.1, on the reverse strand, counting down.
AGCTGCGCTCCCGCAAACGGCTGGGCAGCTTCACCCGCATCATCGACCGTCACCCCAAGACAGCCTGCTTCATCACCCGGCTTGTACCCATGCCGGTGCCAGTGGACACGGTGAGCATGTTCTTCGGGGCAAGCTGCACGCCCTTCCTGCCCTACCTCGGCTACTCCATGCTGGGCAGCCTTGGCCTCATGATCCCATACGTGCTGGCGGGACAGGCCATCAAAAACCCGCTCTCGCCCGAATTCCTCATCCCCTTCTGCATCAGCATCGGCTTTGCCGTGGTCTTTTTCGCCTACGAGCATCGCCGCGCGGTGCGCGAGCGCAACGAGACGGCAGCCGTCCCCCCCGACGACGCGTCGCTTGAGCAACTGCCCACCGCCTCGAACGGCGACCCCGATTTAACACCCCGGCCCCCACACACGTGAGGGGCCTTTTGTATAGGACAATGGAATGCAAGCCCGGCAAGTGCCACCTGCCGCAGTGGCGACCACTTGCCCGGCCAAACATGCCGCTTACCCGCCCAAAAAACACCGCTGGGCGCAAAAGGCTATGCCCCTGGGCGGCAGCCTGCTATACTGTGTCCAGAGGCGGAGGAGGGATCCAGCTTGAAAGTGCGCATCGAGGTGGTGGACGGCCTGCCTGAAGAAGAGGTGGTTATCCGCTGCCGCGCGGTGGACGAAACCGTGCAGAGGCTGCAACGCCTTGTGTCCGAGCAGGGCGGCGCCGCGCCGTCTATCGTGTTCTACAAGGGCGAGCGAGAGTTCTACTTCCCGCTTTCCGAAGTCCTCTTCTTCGAAACCGAAGGCGAGGCTGTGTACGCCCACACCCGAGACGACGCCTACCGCACCCGCTTCCGCTTGTACGAACTGGAAGCGTTGCTGCCCCACATCTTCGTGCGTGCAGCCAAATCCACCATCGTCAACACCGCCCAGGTCTATGCCATCACGCGCGACCTCACCGCCTCCAGCCTCGTGCAGTTTTCGGGCACACACAAACAGGTGTACGCCTCCCGCCGGTACTACCGCGCCCTGCGCGAGCGCATGGCCGAGGGCCGTACCATCACCTTCTCGAAAGGATGAATCTATCACCATGAAAAAACGTTACGTCTTTTGGGGCGTGTTCCTCATCCTGGCGGCCGCCCTCGTCATCGCTAGCCAGTTCGGCATCTTCGGCCAGCTGTCCGGCTGGAGCATCGTGGGCGGGGTGCTGCTCATCGCCTGGCTGGTCAGCGGCATCTCCCGCGCAAGCTTTGTGGAGATCCTGCTCTCCCTCGCCCTGCTGTACCTCATCTTCCAAAAGCCGCTGGGCTGGGCGGTCCTCTCGCCTTGGGTCGTCATCATCGCCGCGCTCTTGTGCGGCGGCGGGCTGGAACTGCTCACCCGCCCGCTGCGCAGGCGATACCGCCACAACCACCCCCATTGGCAGCAATTCTCCAATTCCGCCCCGGAGGGGTCCTGCAACCCCGACAGTCCCTGCGGCCCAGCCGATCCCGATAGCTCCGGCGACCCGGATGATGAACACGCCATCTTCATCGGTGTGCACACACAGCACAACGAGGGCGGCGACGACGACCACCCCTCCGCCAGCATCAGCTTTGGCACCACCAGCAAGTATATCCACTCGCAAAACCTGCAAAGCGGTGACTTCCGCTCCTCCTTCGGTTCGCTGGAGGTGTACCTGGACCAGGCGCACCTCGCCCCCGGCGGCGCGCAACTGTACCTCGAATGCAACCTTGGCAACCTGAAGCTGTATGTGCCTCGCAACTGGCCGGTGCTGTGCAACATCCACACCAGCCTGGCCAACGTGACCAACGACCCCCGCTTTGCCCGGCCGGACGAAGCTCTCCCCCCGCTTTACCTTTCGGGCAATGTCAGCCTGGGTAACATCGAGGTTGCCTACGTGTAAAGCATCCCCCATACATCTCCGGCCGCGGCGAATGCCGGGCCGGTTTTTTGCGTGCAGGCTCTCGTGTGCGTACCCACTTCTCTTTTGCTCCAAGGCCCCGGTAGTCGCGCGCTTGCAATCTCTCCGCGTTTGTATTAGCATAAAAAGCGAACATAAAAAAGACTATCCTTGGAGAGATGCCCATGTTGGCCCTGAGTGTCATCTTTATCGTGTCCTGCGCGGGCGAGCTGCTCAACCGCTTCATCCCGCTGCCCATCCCCGCCAGCATCTATGGCCTCGTGCTCATGCTGCTGCTGCTGCAACTACGCGTTGTCAAGCTGGAAGCCATAAAACCCACAGCCGATTGGTTCATCGATTTCATGCCAGCCATCTTCGTGGTGCCGGCCGTGGGGCTGCTCGTCATGTTTGGCGAGTTCCGCCAGATGCTGCTGCCGCTGCTGGTCATCATGGTGTTCAGCACCATCCTCGTCATGGCGGCCACCGGCCACGCTGCGCAGGGCGTCATCCGCCTGCAGGGGCGGCGCCGTTCCCGTGGGGGGACACGCCGATGAATGAACTGTTCTCCGGCTCACTGTTCTTCGGGGTGGCCGTATCGCTGGGCGGCTACCAGCTGGGCCTTTTCCTCAAAAGGAAGTTCAAATGGCCCTTTTTAAGCCCCCTGCTTATCGCCTTTTTGTTCTGCCTGGCCTTCCTGCTGCTCTTCCGCATCGATTACGATACCTACCGCCTGGGCGCCGAACACATCAGCTATCTGCTCACGCCGGCCACCGTCTGCCTGGCCATCCCGCTGTACCAGCAGCTGTCCATGCTCAAAAAATACTGGCCGGCCATCCTCGTGGGCATCGCCGCAGGCGTCATCGCCAGCGCCGTCTGCATCTGGCTGCTCAGCCTCGCCTTCGGCCTGAACCACGCGCAGTATGTCTCGCTGTTTCCAAAATCCGTCTCCGCAGCTTTCGCCCTGTATATCACCGAGTCGAACGGCGGCAACGGCACCATCGTCGTGTTCACCACCATGCTCACCGGGATTTTGGGCAACGTCATCGCCGGGGGCGCCTGCAAGCTGCTGCGCATCAAGGAACCGGTGGCCAAGGGGCTGGCTATCGGCACCTCCGCCCACCTGATGGGCACCAGCAAGGCGGTGGAGATGGGCGAGACCGAGGGTGCCATGGCCAGCCTGTCGGTAGTGGTGGCCGGTATCTTCACGCTCGTCTGCGCGCCGCTGTTTGTGAATCTGATTTAGGGCATGTCGGCATAAACGCCGGTACCCGTCTCCGGGTCTTCCGCGCAGTGCGCCGGAACCATCCCAATGCAAACAGGGACCCCTTGCACAACCCTGAGGGTTTACAACGATAACCAAGAAGCATCTGCCGTTCCGCTATCAACTGCGGATTTGGCAGATGCTTTCTTATCGCCACCCGTCTAATGGCAAGGGGTTCCGTTTTCTCTTTTTGCGGCGCCTCTTCGCTTCGTCGTCCACCCTCATCCGCAAACACGCGCTGGCCAGATGCCAAAAAACGACAAGCCTTGTGCCGGTTTTGGGGCATACTATACTCAGGTTGCTCCGGTCACCCGGGCCCGGCACCCTGCAAATTCAAAAACCGCTTTGCGTCTTGTCATTTCAAAAAGAAAGGACCTGCCATGACAAATTTGCTTGTGGGCGGCGCCGCCGGCGACGGCATCGAAACGATGGCCGGCCTGCTGGAAAAAACGCTGCATCGGGAGGGGTACCACCTCTTCTCCATGCGGGATTTCATGTCCCGTATACGCGGCGGGCACAACTTCGCGCTGCTGCGCTTCGGCACAAAGCCGGTGTACGCCCACCGCGAAAAGCTGGACGGCCTCGTCGCTTTCAACGAGGAATCCTTCGCACTGCACGAGGGCCGGCTTGCAAAGGGCGGATTTGCCCTCTTTGACGAATCGCTCGCCATCAGCCGACCGGGGGCGTATGCGCTGCCGCTGCACCGGCTGGCCAAGGAGGCCGGCAACCCCCAAACGGTGGGAATCGTATGCATGGGCGCGCTGCTGGGCCTGCTGGGCATGGGCACCGGGGCCGCCACCCAGGTACTGCGCGAAAACCTGCCCCCCGCCCTGCTGGAGGTCAACCTCGCCGCGCTACGCCTGGGGCACGGCAGCTCTGCAAAGGGCGTTGGCAGTTCCCCAAAACGCACCAAAAAATCCGCTGCTGCAAAGCCCGCCCCGACCGCACTGCTCACTGGGGCGGACGCCATGGCCATGGGCGCCCTCGCCGGTGGCCTTCAGTTCTATTCCGCCTACCCCATGTCCCCCGCCACCAGCCTGCTGGCTTTCTTCCAGAAACAGGCCGGGACCTTCCGCGTCGCCGTAGAGCAGGCGGAGGATGAGATCGCCGCCGCCAACATGGCGCTGGGCGCGGCCTACGCAGGCGCGCGGGCCATGGCCGGCACCTCGGGCGGGGGCTTCTCGCTTATGGTGGAAGCTCTGGGCTTTGCCGGCATGGCGGAGCTCCCCGTCGTCTTCGCCGACATCATGCGCCCCGGCCCCTCCACCGGCCTGCCCACGCGCACCGAGCAGAGCGACCTCGACTTCGTCATCCACGCCTCCCACGGCGAATTCCCGCGCATGGTCATCGCCCTGCGCGACCACGCCGACGCATTCTACCAGACGGCCCGGGCCTTCCGCCTGGCCTGGCAGTACCAGCTGCCGGTCATCCTGCTCAGCGACCAGTTCCTGGCCGACAGCGCGGCCACCATCCCACCGCCGAACGCGAAAAAGGCTGCCAAGGCGGCGGGCAAAAGCCCGGGCCACCGTTCAGCCCCTGGCGGAACGGCAGACGCTTACCTGCGCTACGCGCTCACCAAGAGCGGTGTCTCCCCGCTGCGCGCGCCCGGCGCCGGCACCGCGCCCGTGCGGGTGGACAGCGACGAGCACGACGAATCGGGCGTCATCACCGAGGACGCCGCCGTGCGCACCGCACAGATGGACAAGCGGCTGCGCAAGATGACCCTGCTGCGCGCCGAACTGCAGGAGCCAGCCTACCACGGCCCGGCCGGGCCCCGGTTGCTACTTGTGGGCTTTGGCAGCACGGCGCCCATACTGGCCGAGGCCGTGCGCCGCCTGAACCGTGACGGCGACCGCCGGGTGGGCGCGCTCTGCTTTGGCGACGTGTGGCCGCTACCCACAAAAACGCTGCTATACTACGCGAAAGACGCGCGCTACATCGTAAACGTGGAGCAAAACGCCACCGGCCAGCTGGCCGGCCTGCTGCGCCGGGAGGCCGGCGTGCAGTGTGACGCCTCACTGCTCAAGTACGATGGACGCCAGCTCTCGGTGGACGACATCCTGCGCGGCGTGCAAAAGATGCGCTTTAAAGGGGGGCGATGAGATGACCGCAGGCACTGCCCGCTTCACGCCCGCCGCCGAGACGGCCTGGTGTCCCGGCTGCGGCAACCACGACATCCTTCAAACGCTGGCCGCCGTGTTGGACGATCTGGCGCTCGACCCCGCCACCCTCCTGCTCGTGGGGGGCATCGGCCAGGCGGCCAAGCTGAACCAGTACCTGAACGCGAACGGTTTTTCCGGCCTGCACGGGCGGGCGCTGCCGGCGGCCACGGCCGCCAAGATGGCAAACGAGGCGCTCACCGTCATCGTGAACACCGGCGACGGCGACAGCTACGGCGAGGGCGGGAACCACTGGCTGCACACCATCCGCCGCAATGTGGACATCACCCATTTCGTGCACGACAACCAGATCTACGGCCTTACGAAGGGGCAGACTTCGCCCACCTCGGTAGCCTGCGCGGCGCTGGACGCCCCGGTTCCCTTCTGCAGCCAGAGCCTGCCGCTCAATCCCCTGTTGGTTGCTCTGGCCGCCGGGGCCACCTTCGTGGCGAGGGCGTTCAGCGGCAACAAAGAGCATCTTGCCGCCGTCATGCGCGCGGCCATCCGCCACGAAGGCTACGCGCTCGTGGATATCCTGCAGCCCTGCGTCAGCTTCAACAAGGTGAACACCTTTTCCTGGTACAACGAGCGTGTCTACCCACTGGACGACGGCCATGACCCCGCAAACTACGAAGCCGCCCTGGGCCAGGCGGCGGAATTTGGCGATAGGATCCCCATTGGCATTTTGTACGAGATGAGACGCCCCACCTACCACGAGACCCACGGCGACCTGTACCGCCATGGCCCGCTCGTCGGGCAGGCGCCCCCGCCGGATACCCTTGTGGAGCTGCTGGAAAGCTATCAATGGGGCACAAGCCCCCAGACCAATATCAACCGGAAAGAGAGGATCGACAGATGAACGACCTGCGTGGAACCAAAACGGCCGAGAACCTGCTCAAGGCCTTCGCGGGCGAAAGCCAGGCCCGCAACCGTTACACCTACTACGCCGCCGCCGCCGAGCAGGAGGGCTACATCCGCATCGCGCAAGTTTTCCGCGAGACTGCCATGAACGAGGAATCGCACGCGCGCCGCTTTTTTGGCTACCTGTGCGATACCTTCCACGGCGAGGAGGTGCCCTTGAGCGCCGGCTATCCCGTGGGCATGGCCACTACGGAACAGAACCTTGGCTACGCCGCCGCCGGCGAGCACGACGAGTGGAGCCACCTCTACCCCACCTTCGGCGACATCGCCGAACAGGAGGGCTTCCCCGAGATCGCCGCCTGCTTCCGCTTCGTGGCCAAGGCCGAGGTACGGCACGAGGCCCGCTACAACACCCTGCGCGAAAACCTGCGCGCGGGCACCCTTTTCCAGAAGGACGAAGAGGTGGAGTGGAAGTGCGAGCACTGCGGCTATGTGCACACGGGCAAAACAGCGCCCGAAGTGTGCCCTACCTGCCTGAAGCCCCAGGGCTGGTTCGGCGTGCGCTGCGAAAGCTATTGAGCCCTGTCCCCCTGCCCGCGTTTCTGCTATACTGGACCCATTGCCATCATACAAAAGGAGGCGCCCCATGAAATTCGACCTGTTCATCAATTTTGACGGCAACTGCCGGGAGGCGGTGGCGTTTTACGCCGACGTGTTCAAAAGCGAAGTGAAGGACCTGATGACCTACGCCGACGTCCCGCCGGGCGAGGGCGACCCCGCCCCCGCCGACCGCGACAAGATCATGTACGCCTGCGTGCCCATCTTCGGCAGCAATGTGATGTTCATGGACATGCCCGAAGGGATGCCTTTACAAAAGGGCAACCAGATCACCCCCACGCTCACCACCGCCAACAAGGCCGATATGGAGCGCATTTTTGCAGCTCTCTCCGCCCAGGGCCGGGTGGACATGCCGCTGGGCAAGACCTTTTTCAGCCCGCTGTATGGCATGGTCACCGACAGGTACGGCATCATCTGGCAGCTGCTGTGGGACGACGGCACCGGCTACTAATACGCATCTGCACACCTCAGGCGGCCACGGGAAACCGGGCCGCCAAACCTTTTCCTGCCTATTCTTCAAACCAACAGGGAAGCCCGAAAACCCCGCGCCGCATAATAAGACTCCGCCCCGTTGTGGTAGGTGAAAACATGGCCGTAGCGCCTGTCGCAAAACAGGGCGCCGCCCCGCTTGCGGATCGCGTCCGGCGTGGCCACCCAGCTCGACGTTTTGGCATCGAACGCCCCCAGCTCCTGCAGCGCCCGGTACTGTTCCTCGGTCAGCATCTCTACGCCCATTTCGGCGGCCATATCCAGCGCGCTGTTTACGGGCCTGTTCGTTTTCCTGCCTTCCAGGGCCGCGCGGTCATAGCAAAGGTTCCGGCGGCCGGCCGGGCTCTCGGCGGAGCAGTCACAGAACAAAAAACCGGTCGGGCGCGTTCTGCCGTCCACGACGTCCGGCTCGCCGCCGGTACGCTCCATCTCGTGCAGGGACCACAGCTTCTCGGCATTGGCGTCCAGCTTTTCCTGCACCTCGGCCCATTCCAGGCCCTCGTGGCGTCCCCTGTTGCTTTCAAAGCGCGCCTGCAAAACCGCAAGCAGATGTCCGCCTTGCGCCTGTGTCAGTCTTCCGGCCCGGTTTTCCATACCCATCCTCCTGTCCACTGTTTGTCTTCCGGTCCCATTTTCATCATACAGGCATCGCCGGGCGTTTCCCGTCGATTGGACGGCTTCTGTAAATTCCGCAACAAAATAGTTGCCATTCGACAAATATTCCGGCTGCTCTCTTCTGCGAGTGTGTATGCTGTGATACAACAGCACCGCGGAGGTGAAACAGCGGATGAATAAACCCGATCCCAAAGAAAGCGGCATCGGCGGCTAAAGCGCCACTTCCCTCTCTTCTGCGTCTTGTTGGCCGGCCAGCTGGTGCGCAGATCCTGTTCACCCCCCTGGCGCCAGAGCTGCCACTTTTTGCAGACCACAGCGGAGAGTGAGCACCCGCCAAACGCGCATATCGCACCTGCAAGAATGCCCTGCCAAAATGGCAGGGCATTCTCCTTTGCACTTTGTAGTATCATCATCCGTACCCAATATGTTGCCACTCCATCGGCCATTACGCGCGCCCCGATGTGCTGCAACTGAAAATCAGCAGGAGAAAGCAAACCGTGGCAACGCTCATACAAAAGGCTTGCGGGAAAAGATTCGACGGCGGCTGACGTGGAGATATGAAGTACCGAAAGCAGTTTGTCAGTAATGAACGGCGCCACCGTCCACATTCAGGTTTTGGCCGGTGATAAACCTGCTTTCGTCGCCCAGAAGGAAAAGCGCCGCGCCCACAACATCTTCCGCCTCCATTGCGCGGTGCAGGGCGCGCGCCGCGATGTTGTCGTCATAATTCCGCTTGAATGCTTCGGGGCTACCGGCCAGTCCCTTTGAAGCTTCGGTCATGGTGTAACCGGGTGTGATCGTGTTTGCGCGGATATTGTGTTGCCCCACGTTCCGGGCAATACTCCGGGTCAGGGCCCAAACAGCGCCTTTGCTGGCCACATAATGGGCGAAATACGGGTTGCCCTCCAGAATAGAGGCGGAGGAGATGTTTACGATAGAGCCTCCACCGCGTTCCTTCATGAAGGGGTACACCTCTTTGCAGCAAATCCAAACCCCTTTTACATTCACGTTGAAAACCCTGTCCCAGTCATCCGGGGAGATTTCATCGAAAGGCGCCATCTTCAGGTTGGCGTAAATAGCGGCATTGTTCACAATGCCGTCTATGCCGCCCGCTTCTCCGGCCGCCTTGCGGCACATGGCGCGAACGCTTTCCTCATCTGTCACATCCGTTTTTGTGGCAATGCAGCGTCCACCCGTCTGCCGTATCTGATCTGCGGTGGTGGTACAGTCCGCAGTGTCGGCCATAACCACAAGGGCGCCCTCGGAAGCAAGGCGGAGCGCAAAAGCCCGGCCAAGCCCACCTGCCGCACCAGTAACAATAATCGTCTTGCCAATAAGGTCCATTCCTTCGCTTCCTCCTACATATGGAATACTTTTTAAAAGGTGTCGCAGAAGAGACGCGTGCACATTGCTTGCCCCTCGTTTTCAGGACACTTTATACCCTCACCTGCAAATCAAGAAGTTTGTTCGCGTTATCGATATAGACGGCCGCACGCTGCGCGTCGGTCAATTTATCGGATTCGTCCAGCATCACGGCCAACTCAAGCCCGCGCTTTGTGGCTGTGTGGGGCCCGTCGCTGCCATACAACAGGTGGTCCAGGCTTGTCGTTTTAAAAAGCAGTTCCAACTGCTTGGGCTCCACGATGCCAGCAAGGTCGTAATAGAATCTTCCCAGGCTGCCGAAGATATCCGGCTTTTTTTCGGGGCTGAATACCGTGGAAAATGCGTCGATACGGTCGGACAGTATGGGCAAGACCGCGCCGGCGTGCGGGACAATGAACGTGATGTTCGGGTATCGTTCCACTACGCCATTCAAGATGAGGTTGACCACGGCCCGGCTGGTGTCGAAGAAGAACTCCATCATGGGGTTGGGCAGCTGTGTTGTGACATTGGGCGGCACAGCTGAGGGGGTGGTGGGATGCAGACAGACGACAGCCCCGTGCCGGTCGAGTGCCTCAAATACTGGGTCGAGCCGCTCATCTCCGATATAAACACCCTGGGCGTGGGTAGGCAGCACAAAACCCAAAGCCCCGCCGGCCACCCCGTATTCGACCTCATCCACCGCCGCACTGACCTCCGGCAGGGGCAGCGTGGCGAAAAGCCCCAACCTGTCGGGATGCTTTTTCGCAAAGCTGAGGCCCTCCTCGTTGGAAGCGTGGACGGTCTCGATAGATTCCTTTGCATCGCCGAAGTGGGCGTGGGGGGAGGAGATGGTGAGGCCGGCATAGCGGATATTGAGCCTGTCCATATGCTCAAACTGGCTTTCCAGGCTCCACTGCGGCATGGGAAAGCCGTCGGGTTTATCGATCCCCCTTCGTTTCAGCATTTCGGCATAGGGGCCGGGTATATAGTGCGCATGTACGTCTATGCGGGGTTGAATCGTACCCATGGTGTCGTCCTCCATCATTTGTTTCAGTTTTAGGGCGCCTTTGCCCTTTGGTCAACCGAGGTTGCCTAGGATAATATATTGGGCAACAACAGCGATATCTGCGGGATATAGGTGATGATAAAAAGCCCGATGATATAAAGCACAATGAAAGGAGCCACCGCCCTTGCCACCTCACCAATTGGTTTTTTGAGCACACTTTGGGCGATGAATATATTGTAGCCAAAAGGTGGCGTGAACATGCCGATGGACAGGTTTATGGTGAAAACGATGCCCAGGTGGATGGGGTTGATGCCAAGGGCTGTGGCTGTGGGCAGGAGCAGCGGGGCGAGAATGAGGACAGCCGCGCTGGGGTCGAAGAAACAGCCCACGATGAGAAGCAGGATATTGAGCATCAGCAAGAAGGTGATGCGGTTGAAATCGCCGAAGCTGCCTGTGATCATCTGGGGCAGTTGGGCCATGGTGGCCATCTGGGCAAAGCAGGTGCTGATGGCCATCAACAGGAAAACCTGGCCCACAATGCGGCAGGCATCGAACAAAAAGCCAGGGATCTGCTTGAACTTGACATCGTGCAAAAGGAAGATGGCAGCAATGGCCGAATAGATAGCGGCTACGGCACCGGCCTCGGTGGGGGTAAAAATGCCCGAATAGATGCCCCCCAAAATCAGCACGGGCAGGATCAAAACGGGTATTGCCTGAACAAAAGCCTCGCCCACCTCTCGCAGGGAAGCCCTTGGCTGTGGTTTGGAATCAAAAAGGCCCAGCCGTGCGTTTTTGTTGCAGCGATACACAAGATAGCCCGCCACGATGACGACAAGTATGATGCCCGGCAGGATGCCGCTCATAAAAAGCTTTGAGACAGAGGATTCTGTGGCGATGCCGTATATGATGAGGGTTATGCTTGGCGGTATGATGGTGCTGAGCGCGCCGGAGGAGGTGATGATGCCTGTGGACAGCCGCGGGCCTTGGGCTTTTGCCAGGGGCTCGTACACGATTTTCCCGAATGTGGCGACGGCCGCCGGCGAGGAACCCGAGATTGCTCCGAACACCGCATTTGCAAAAAGGCAGGCGACGGACAACCCAAACGTAGTTGTGCGCAACAGGACCATGAAAAGATTGATAAGGCGTCTGCCCAAGGAACTGGATTGAATGATGGCGCCTGTGAGGACAAAGAAGGGGACGCTTAAAAAGCTGGTTTTTGAGATGTTGTCGAATATCCCGGTGAAGATCCCTTCGATGGGTACGTGGACAACAAAGACGGCGAGATACACTGTAGAGCCGAGAATGGCCAGATAGATGGGTACGTTGAGCACCGCCAGCACGACAAGAATCAAGGCGGCGGGAATCAGAATAGCTGCCAGGTTCATTTTTTCTTGTCCCCCCAATCCTTCAAAAAGAAGTGGAAGGCCCAATAGACAATGACCAGGATGAAAGCGCCGGTTTCGATGGTGTACAGCCATCCGTAGGGTATGTGCAGAATGGGCGTGGCGGAGACGATTTCGAAGTTCCGTGCGACTACGCTGAAGCCGGCTTTTACGAGCAGGACATAAAAGAAAATAGTGACGAGCCCCCGAAAAACAAAGATGATCTTCCGCGCGACGGGGACCTTGCGCAGCATCTCATCGAGAAAGGAGATGGTCAGCTGGTCATCTTTGTATTCCAGAACAGGAATCATAATAAACATCATAATGGCAACGAAATAGCAGCTGATTTCTTCTATCCAGGGTGTGCTGAAGCTGAGAAAGGAGCGCGTGATGACATTGATGAGCGAAAGTATAGTACTGGCGGAAAGCAGGATGGCCGAAAGATAGGTAAAACCACGCAGGCCGCCATCAAGGGTTTTTCTCAACATGACTGTTCCTCCGATACTCCTTCAAACCGGGGCCCCGCATAGCGGAGCCCCATGGTGCAAGGTTTCTACGTTGCCCGGCAGGCGTCAGGAATTTTCCTCCACATAGGCCTTGACCTGATTGTAAAGGTCCTCCAGTTGGGGCATATCTGTAAGAAGCTGCTCATGTGTGACCTTGGAAGCCGTATGCAATTCGTCCAAAAATTCCTGGGAGGCGGGCACATCCACTGCGCCGTTCGCAAGCATTTCTGCCCTGCTATCGGCGATGTAATCCTTTGTGTATCCATACACCGACTCGCGGCATTCCGCGATGGTGTCTTCCAACAGCTTCAGCTGGTCGGCGCTCAGGCTGTCCAGAAGAATGTTGCTGAACATGACACAGTTGCTCTGGGGGTTCAGAGGCGCCTGGATGATATAGGGCGCACTTTCGTAAAGTTTCAGAGGGCTCATGAACGTGACGTCGCTGATCAGCCCATCCACAGAGCCTTGTTGCAAGCCCATCGCCACGTCGCCGGAGGACATGCTCACCGGGGAGCAGCCATAGGAGGTAATCTCGTTCTGGGCCACGCTTGCATCGGTGGATCGCAGTTTCAGGCCCTTCATGTCCGCCATGGAATGAACCTCTTTTTTTAGCAGGAACTCCTTTTCGATGCACCAAAGGTAAGACATCGGCGTCATGCCCTGTGTGGCCACGCTGTCGCGGAAGGCGGTGCCGACATCAGAGTTGTTGAGCATCTCGTACTGCATGTCACTGCTGGGAATGAGGGCCGGAAGCTCCAGCACATTGAGCTCTGGCGCTATTGTCGTGAAAAAGCCGACGGGTAGGACGACAGCCTGTACAGTGCCGTTCTGCAAGCCCTGGATCATCTGTGCATTGGAGCCGAGCTGGTTCGCGGGGTACAGCTCCACCGAAAATTCGTCCGACTTGCTCTCCAGCGCCGCCTTGAGTTCCTCCATAAACTGGTTGGGGTGGCTGGGCAATACGGTTGCGCAACCCATGCGTATCACGATCTTGTCGCCGCTGGACGGGTTTTCAGCGCTGACGGAATTTTGCGCGGCAGAGCCGCTGGCCGGGGGTGTGCCAGCCCCAGATGCGGCTCCTGACGTTCCGCCGCACGCTGTAAGGACAAGCGATGCCAGCAGGGCGACGCTTAGAATACATGTCATTGGTTTCCATATGCGATTTTTCATCTTCACAATCCTCCTCCTATATACTCCTCTTGTTGGTTGTGCCGGCGTGGGTGTACACTGTGGAAAACGGCCTGCCCATGGGCATATTCACCAATTGTTTTCCACATTACCCTAAATATAGCACAAGCTCTTGGACGCGAGTCAATAGAAATTGTCATTAATATTTCAAAAATTGCCCTCATCCAAAAAGCTTGATTTCCGACAAATTATCATTATGATTGCAATATAATATACATAATATCGAATAATATATAAACGGTGTTTGAATGGCGTCAATAAGGTGCTTTAATAAAATTCAATAATTGCTCCAATTAAATTTCAAATCACAACAAAATGCCTCCTGCCGGCTTTTCGGCAGGAGGCATTTTGTCGCGTAAGGCGACGGATGCAAACCATATGAGCGTTATACCCTACATCCTTACATTTAGTTCTTTTGGGAAAAGCGCCAGGGGGTGGTTCCATAATGCTTGGTAAAGGTCCTTAAAAAGGTGGAGTAGCTTTTAAATCCGCAGCGAAAGGCTGTCTCCATAACGGAAACATTTTCCGAAAGGAACTTTTCTGCGAGATGCAGGCGTTTGAGCAGGATATATTGGTAGATGGTGTAACCCATATTCTTTTTAAATTTTCGTAGGAGGTAATATTTACTGATGTAGAACTCTTCGGCCAAGGCGTCCAACGTCAGATCTTTTTCAAGATTTTCGTTTATGTACACAAGCACTTCATCAATCAATTTGTTCGTTTTGATGTCATCCTCCACATCTTCTTCAGGGATATTGAGGAAGATGCGGTTCAGGAGCACAAGCAGCTCGGAAAAATAGCACCGCAGCTTTATATCGTCACCAAAATTGGACGAAAAATAGGCCCTCTCCAACTTGGCCAGCGTTTCCTTGAACTGGCCCAGCGCTTCCTGGTTAAGCCTCAAAAGATTTCGGCCACAGCCCCAGGCCTGTTTGAAGCAGGTGGACAGGTCTGTGTCGGGGGTACTGAGTTCCTGCAGATATTCACGGGAAATCCACAGCAGGATGCGATCATACACCGCTGTTTTGTCTAGCTTGGGACCGTGCAGGTCGTAGCGGTTTATCAAAAGGATATCCTCGGGCCGCAGCTTGTAAACCTTTCCCTCCACCGTGTAACTGATGATGCCGGAATTTATAAAATAGATCTCGTAAAAATCGTGTTTGTGCGGCTCCACATCCTTGCTTGGCAAAACGTCTCTCAGATGGGAGAGCTCGAAATTGGGCCGCAACATATATTGGCGGCCCTTGTCTGGAGAACGTATGATTTTCATGCAGACCATCTCCTATTAGAAGCCCGCTAAGGATAATTTTGAGGAAAACGAAACAGGTACCTAAAGTATACCTGCCGCTTTCGCGGGTGTAAATGGATTTGTAGATTATTTGCCATGCAGGCAAGGCGCAACTGCCCATACGTGGCGATGATGTTTGCCGCGGCGTGTGCTGTGATTTGCTCTGATCTTCCCCCTTTTTTGCAGGCACCTATTAGCAAGCTATTAGCCGGAAGTGATTTTTAACCTGCCCAAATCAGCGCTTGGGGTTCGGTTTTTCTATCCGCTTTTCCTCTGGCAGAAGCGGCAGATATTCGGGCCATCGGTATTCGCGGATGGGCATCACAGGGTGAACGACATCATCGAATAAGAGCACCAGCGCCGGGGCGATGTGATTGTGCCGGTCGGTGTAATACCATGCTGTGAGCTTGTTGCTTTCAATCAGCCTTTTAGTCGTGCTGTGATAATTGTAGTAAGACGTTTTTTGTCCCTCCAGGATATCATTTTCAAGCAGTTGCTTATTTCTTGAATGGGAAAGTCATTTATCACTCCGAGAAAGGGCGTTATCCCCGGTACCAGCCGGTTTATTATTGGCGCTCCATGTACACCCGGTAGTTGATGCCGGCCCGCTTCGAGTGCTTTTCCGCCACCCGCATGCGCTCTACATAACCCAGCTTTTGATACAGCCGCACGGCCGGACCATTGGTGTCGGCCACCTCCAGCACAAAGCTTTTGTAAGGGCAGTGGGTGTGAATGTATTCCAAAAGTGAAGCGGCCAGACCCTTCCCCCGGAAGTTCTCCTCCACAGCTACAAACTCCACCGAGCCCGCCCCCCGGCGCGATTCCAAAGGGATAGGGGTGGTTTTCAAACTGGTCGTGCAGCACCCGGGCGGCAGTGGTTCCCTTCAGCCAACCCAGATGCTGTTTCAGTTCCTTTTCATCAAGGCGCACCGGTGGCTCCCTGCCGTTGGTGCAGGCCGCTATGCCCGCGGCCCTCCCGTCCTCCAGCGCAACGTAAAACACCTCAAGGCGGAACATGTGGGCAAAGGCTTTGGTCAACTTCTCTTTGTCCTTGGAGAAATAGCCCAGCCACTGGTAGAACCCGTCTACAAAAATGCGGCTCAGTTCGGGCCGGATGTCCTCTCCCAATCCATCAGCACGTTTGAATGTAGTCATGTTGGCTCCTTGCGCAGCTCGAACTCGGGCTTGATTCGCAACATAAGCGGTGCTTGCCGTCAAAACCATATTACCACATTTTGCGCACGGCCGGTGGTGTATGCTGGACAAAATGGATTGGGAGGCATAACTATGCAGAAAATCATCACGAATCTCTGGTTCGACCACGAAGCGGAAGAGGCTGTGCACTTCTACACCTCCCTGTTTGAGGATGGAGAGATCATCCAGATCGACCATTATGGCAAATCCGGCGCCGAGGTGGCCGGCATGCCGGAGGGGTCGGTGCTTACGGTGGACTTCACCATCAACGGGCAGATTTTTGTCGCCATCAACGGCGGTCCGGTGTTCCATTTCACCCCGGCCATCTCCCTGATGGTGATGTGCAAAGATCAAGACGAAGTGGACCGGCTGTGGGAGGCCCTTTCCGAGGGTGGAGAAAAAAGCCAGTGCGGCTGGCTGACCGACCGGTACGGCCTGTCCTGGCAAATTGTACCCGAAGAGATGATTGAATTGCTGCATGACCCCGACCCGGTGAAGGCCGAACGATTGACCTCCGCCATGCTGAAAATGGACAAGTTGGATGTCAATGAATTAAGGCGGGTGGCGCAGCAGGACCCATAGGGCAACAGCTCATTGAGCAGCTGAAGAATTCACCCGAACTGGCTAATACTCTGGCGAGCATCATCAAAGCTGACAATCCAGAAGCGCTTGCAAATTCAGGGAGTTGAACCGAAAAGGCCAGATGTTCTATTAGCAAAGCGCCCGTTTCTATTAGCAAATCTCTGAAAACGCTTCAACTCCCCATTAGCAAACTGAAACAAATATGCGCATCAGAAATTGCCACGCAAATGCATCCGCGTAAAAGTGCCGCGAAAAAGAAACGCCAACAAAACATTCGTTTCATCGGCATTTGTGGCACGCCTGGCGAGATTCGAACTCACGACCCCCTGCTTAGGAGGCAGGTGCTCTATCCTGCTGAGCTACAGGCGCATATTTGGTTTTTGGTTGCTTTGCCGCAAGATTATGCAAAACAGGAATTGAACCGACCAATTCTTTGGGGGACTGTTACATCCACTTTACTAAGTGACTTCTTCTATTTTGAACGTTGCGGGGACCGGCGCAGGGCCCCCGCAACGCTTTTCTAGCGTATCATGTTTGCCCCTGCAAATCAAGCGGCGAGATGCGGGGGTATGTCCCTTATCCATCCATCAGTCGTGCAAGCCGTCGCGTCGGCTCACTCCATCGTCACCAGCTCGTACTGCGCGGTGCCCAAGCCGATCTTCTCGGCGTGGGAAAGCTGGCTGCGCCAATCGGTGGTGGGGTGCAGGTCGGCAAAGTGGTCGCCGCCATAAGCGTGCGGGCGCTCGCTCAGCGCGCTGCCCGGAATAGGCGGCGCGGCGTTCACCGCGTCGATGCAAGCGGCGTCCAAGGCCACCGGGTCGAAGGATGCGAAGATTCCAATATCGGGCACGATGGCCGCGTCGTTCTCGGCATGGCAGTCGCAGTAGGGCGATATCTGCATCGCGACACTCACATGGAAATGGGGGCGGCCATTGATAGCAGCCTTCGTGTATTCGGCCATCTTGCAGTTCAGCGCGTGGTTGGTGGAGTCGGTGGCGTTGTAGATGGCGTGGAAGTTGCACGCCCCTATGCAGCGCCCACAGCCCACACATCTCTCGTGGTCGATGGCGGCCACCTTCTTCTCACCCTCGTCGGTCTGTGCAGCGCCCCAGCTGATGGCTCCGTGGGCGCACGCCTGGAAGCACTGCCCGCAGGCACGGCAGCGGGTCTTGCTCACCTTGGGCTTGCCGTCGTTGTGCATCTGCATTTTACCTGCGCGGCTGCCGCTGCCCATGCCGATATTTTTGATGACTCCGCCAAAGCCGGTCTGCTCGTGGCCCTTGAAGTGGGTGAGCGAGAGCAGGATGTCGGCGTCCATGATGGCCTTGCCGATGAGTGCCGATTTGAAATATTCGCCTCCCTCGAAGGGTATCTCCACGTCGTCGGTACCCTTCAGTCCATCGGCAATCAGCAGCTGGCAGCCGGTGGTAAGCGGGCTGAAGCCGTTCTCCTGCGCGGCGCCCAGATGGTCCAGCGCGTTGCCGCGGCGGCCCACATACAGGGTATTGCAGTCGGTGAGGAAGGGACGTCCGCCCTGCGCGGCCACACGGTCAACCACCGCTTTCGCAAAGTTGGGCCGCAGGAAAGAAAGGTTGCCCGGTTCGCCAAAATGCATTTTGATGGCCGTGTATTTATGCTCGAAATCGATCTGTTCGATACCGGCGCGCAGCATCAGCTTGTCCAGCTTTTGCAGCAGGTTGTCGCCGAAGGGTTCGGTACGCATGTTCGTAAAATAAACCTTGGAAGGTTGCATAGGGGCCTCCATCTCTTACAGGGGGTATCCGCGGCGTGGGTGCGCCGCGGCGGGTTTGTGTTCGTACAAAAAAGCTTTCAGGACGTCTCTTCCAGCCGCACCAGCCGGGTGCCGGGGTAGTAGTGGCTCAGGATGGGCCCGTAGGTCTGCCCCTCTCTGGCAAAGCCGTCGGCCCCCAGCAGGCTCAGGCCCACGCCGTGGCCCTCGCCGTAGGCGGTGAATAGGAAATCCGCACCGGTGTAGCTCACCTCGAACGCCGCGCTGGGCAGCAGCGGCAGCCCGTCCCGCACCAGCACGCGCTGCCAGAAGTCAAAGCCGGTCACCTCGGTTTCCCCCACCTTCAGGGTGGTCACATAGCCGGCTTCGTTGCGCTCGATGCCGGCAAACCAGAGGTTTTCGTCCTCTGTCTTGGAAAGGTCCGCCCCCAGGTTCTGCCGTACAAGCGCAGCCGCGTCTTCGGCCGAAAGGGTGAGGAAGCTGCGCCAGTCGTCGCGCCCCTGCTCATAGGGCGAGGGGACGGACTCGAGATACCCGCGGTTTTGGCCCCACACCTCGGCGGGCGTATTGGTGGCCTCGGCCGCGCTACGAAACCAGGGCGTGAAGGCCGGGTTATCCCCGTCACCACTCAGGATGACATCCTCCACCGTTTCAATCAAGTCCTGCAGTTCGGCCGGGGCCAGCTTGCCGGATACCGCCGGCGCCGTGTTGCCCATGCCCTGCTGGTTGAGTATCCAGCTGTGGGCGGCCACAGCCACTGCTTTCTGCGCCTCGGGCGCAAGGTTGGCCGCCTCGTGCTGGCAGATCTGCGCCAGGATGGTGGCCGTCGGGCCGGTGACGAGCTGCCCGTTCAGCGTGACCGTGAGCATGCCCGGCTGAGCGGCTGCCGACGCCGAGGATGCGGCGGCGCTTTGGGCGGCAGATGAAGAGGACGAAGCGCTCGACCCACTGCCCGACGCGCTTGTGGAAGCGGAGGAGGAAACGGACGCTGAAGACGGCGCCACCGAACCGGATGCGGATGCCTCCGATGCGGAAGAAGAGAGCGACGCGTCACTGCCTGCCGCCGCATCCCCACCGCCTCCCGAAACGGCGGCGCCCAGGTCGGCGCCTGCGGGGATGCGGTCGGCCGACGGCATCCCGGCGCGCAATTGAAGCTCGGAGCAATCCACCCCGCCGGTCAGCTGCAGGCGCATCCAGTACTTGTACAGGGTGTCCGGGTTCGGGGCGTCCAGCCCGTTTTCCGCGTACAGCGAGGCCGGCATCAGCACCGCGCCTGCCGGCGCGGCCACCGGCTCGGAAAGATCCGTCTCGCCCGCGCGGGCCAACCGCCCGCACAGGTACAGCCTGCGTCCGGGCGCCGTTGGGTCTTCCGCGCACAGGACCATATAGCTGTCGTCGTCGGCCATCTCCACCGAAATATCGTACAGGCTGCGTATGTGGGTGCCCAGCGTGTAGGTGAGGTAAGTGGCGTAGTCGGGCAGGTCCGTAACGACGGGAGAAAAACCGTCCGCCTGCTCCTCCTTGTCATCCATCAGGTACAGCGCCACCACCCGGTACACGCTCGTGGTGCGGGTCGTGTAATAGGTGAAGGTCGTTATCTCCCCGGCGCGGCCGGTGTCCAGGTACTGGAACAGGTTGTCGAAGGCCGGCCCGCCCAGAAGCAGCGTATTGCGCCCCGCCTTGCCGGGGGCGGCGTCGGCCCCCATGGCGGCAGCGCCGTCGGCGGCCGAGGGCGCTGCGTCCACGTCGCCCGCCGCCTGCAGTTGCAGCGGCAGTGCCGTTCCCGCAAGCGTTGCCGCGCTGGGTGCCGCCTGCGCCTGTTCCGCTTCGCTTGCCGCCTGTTGCATCATCTGCTGCTGGGGCAGCGCGCCGCGGGCCACAATATCTTCCACAAGGCCGCCGGGCAGTGCAACGAACGCCGTCACGCTCGAGTCAAGCTCATTCTCGCTGCGTATCATCTCGCGCGCGGCGGCGGCGTATTCCTCGGTGCCGTAGGAGAGGCCCCTGCTGGTGGGGTAGCCCGGCCGGGCGGCGGCCGCCCCCCGCTTGGACGCATAGTTCAGCCCCACAGCCAACAGCGCCACCGCCACGATGACGACCAGCGCCGCCGCAACGACGCGCACAAACGCCCCGCCCCGGCGACGGGGACGACTCTCGCGCTCATAATCCGCCTGCTGTGTCTTTGTATAGGACTTGGCGCCGGGCAGCGGCAGGCCGGCCACCAGCCGGCGCAGCATGTCCAGCGCGTAGGTGGTGGCCATGCTGCGCACAAAGTCGCGGTCGCGGTCGGCTATGCTCAGCTTGCGCACGTGCACGGCGCCACCCTTGGCCACGGCCACATACACAAGGCCCACCGGTTTTTCCGGCGTGCCGCCGCCCGGGCCGGCAATACCGGTGATACCCACGCCGAAGGTGGCGCGGCCCTTCGCCGCGGCGCCAAAGGCCATCTCGGCGGCCACCTGGCTGCTCACGGCGCCGTGGCGGCGCAGCGTGCGCCGGGAGACGCCCAGGCTCCGGTGCTTTATCTCGTTTGCATAGGACACCGCCCCAAACCCGAACACCTCGCTGGCGCCCGCCACCGAAGTGATGCGCTCGGCCAGCAGGCCGCCGGTGCAGCTCTCGGCCAGCGCCACGGTCTGCTTGCGGTCGGCCAGCAGGTGCACCACGGTGGTCTCCAGGTCCCCCCCGTCGGCCGAGAAGATAACGTCGCCCAAAATGTTGTGGAAGGCCGTGGCGTACTCGGCGCACATATTGTCGGCCTCGGTGGCCGTGGGCGCCCGCGCCGTGATGCGCACCTGCACCTCGCCCGGCTTCGAGTACAGCGCCGCCGTGGGGTTGGCCCCGCCCAGCAGTGGCAGCACCTTGGTTTCCAGGTCGCTCTCGCCCATGCCCACCACACGCAGCGTAAGCGAGCGGATGGCAGCCTCTTGCAGGCTTTCCAGCATGGGGCGCACCTCGGCGTCGAACATGGGCTGCATCTCTCGCGGGGGCCCCGGCAGCAGGAAGGCGTATTTGCCCCCCTGCCGGAAATACGCCCCCGGCGCTGTGCCGTTCGGGTTTTTCAGCGCGTGGCCCAGGCGGGGCACATACGCCTGCTTGCGGTTGTTGGGCGTCATCTCGCGGCCCAGGTTTTTAAAGAACTGCTCCAGGTTC
>JAVBQQ010000094.1:0-11908 GCA_031548875.1 Oscillospiraceae bacterium | reverse complement strand
GGAAGATTTCCTCAGTAATAAAGGGCATAAACGGGTGCAGCAGTTTGAGCGCGCCGGAAAGTAGCCACACAAGCACTCGCCGGGCAGTGTCTGCGCTCTTTTCGTCACCTAAAGAAAGGCGCGTTTTGGCAATCTCAATGGTCCAGTCGCACAAAACATCCCAGATGAAATCGGTCACCTTCTGGGCGGCCAGGCCGAATTCATACCGCTCGAGGTTGTCGGTCACCTCGCCCACCAGCGCATTGAAGGCGGAGACGGCCCATTTATCCGCAAGCTCCAGATCTTCCGCTTCGGGTAGGCCGGGCAGGAAATCCTCGGGCAGGTTCATCAGCACGAAACGGGCGGCGTTCCACAGCTTGTTGGCAAAGTTGCGGGCGGCGCGCACCTTTTCGTCCGAAAAGCGCATGTCGTTGCCGGGGGTGGAGCCGGTGATGAGCGTGAAGCGCAACGCGTCTGCCCCAAACTCGGCAATGACGTCCAGCGGGTCGATACCGTTGCCCAGGGATTTGCTCATCTTGCGGCCCTCTGCATCGCGCACCAGGCCGTGGATGAGCACCGTGTCGAAGGGGGGCTGCTTTGTCAGGTGCAGGCCGGAGAAGATCATCCGGCTCACCCAGAAGCCGATGATGTCGTAGGCGGTGACCAATGTGCTGGTGGGGTAGAAGTATGCAAGGTCTTCAGTGTCGTCCGGCCAGCCCAGCGTGGAGAAGGGCCACAAGGCACTGGAAAACCAGGTATCCAGCACATCTTCGTCCTGGCGCAGCGCGCCGCCGCATGTGGGACAGGCGGCGGGGACGTCCACGCTCACCACCGTTTCGCCGCACCCGTCGCAGTACCATGCGGGGATGCGATGGCCCCACCACAACTGCCGGCTGATGCACCAATCGCGGCTGTTCTCCATCCAGTTCAGGTAGGTTTTTGTGAACCGCTCGGGGAAGAAGCGGATGGTGTCGTTCTTCACGGCTTCGATGGCGGGCTCGGCAAGCGGCTCCATCTTCACGAACCACTGCAGCGAAACCATCGGTTCGATGACCGTGTCGCAGCGATAGCAGGTACCCACACTGTGGGCGTGGGGCTCGGTTTTCACAAGGTAGCCGCCCGCGCGCAGGTCGTCCACGATGGCCTTGCGTGCGGCGTAACGGTCCTGCCCCGCGTAGGCGCCGCCGCTTTCGTTGATGCTGCCGTCTTCGGCCATCACAACGAGGACGGGCAGCTCGTGCCGGCGGCCCACCTCGAAGTCGTTGGGGTCGTGCCCGGGGGTGATCTTCACCACGCCGGTGCCAAACTCCCTGTCCACATATTCGTCGCACACGATGGGGATGACCCGCCCCACCAGCGGCAGGATGACACTTTTGCCGTGCAAGTGTTTGTATCGGGTGTCGTCCGGGTGCACGGCCACTGCCGTGTCGCCCAGCATGGTCTCGGGCCGGGTGGTGGCGATCTCCACAAAATCGTCCGAATCTTTCACCGGGTAACGGATGTACCAGAAGAAGCCCTCGCGGTCCTCGTGCTCCACCTCGGCGTCTGAGATGGAGGTGAGACAGTGCGGGCACCAGTTGATGATGCGCTCGCCGCGGTAGATGAGGCCCTCGTCGTACAGCGTCTTGAACTCGCAGCGCACGGCGCGGTTGAGCCCTTCGTCCATGGTGAAGCGCTCGCGGCCCCAGTCGCAGCTGGAACCCAGCTTTTTCAGTTGTTCCACGATACGTCGTCCATATTTTTCCCGCCAGGCCCATGCGCGCTGCAAAAAGCCCTCGCGGCCCACATCGTCCTTGGAAACGCCCTCGGCCTTCATCTCGGCCACGATGCGCGCCTCGGTGGCGATGGAGGCGTGGTCTGTGCCGGGCACCCATAAAGCGGAAAACCCCTGCATGCGCTTGTAGCGGATGAGGATGTCCTGCCAGGTCTCGTCCATGGCGTGGCCCATGTGCAGCTGCCCGGTGATATTGGGCGGCGGCATCACGATGGTGTAGGGGATGCGGTCCGGGTCGCGCGGGGCGGCAAAATAGCCCCCCCGCATCCAGAAATCGTATGTGGCGTCTTCCACCTGTGCGGGTTCGTACACCTTTGCCAGTTCTTTCATTGATCCTCTCAACTCCATGTTCCTGTAAGTTTGCCAAGTTTGGATTTGTGGGTGGTTACACTCGCGCGTTTGCAAAAAAAAACCGCCCCAGCATTTGGGACGGAAAAACCGCGGTACCACCCAAGTTGTCCAGTTGGAGCCATCGGACCCAACTGCGACCTCCTCTGCCTCCCGGTAACGTGGGAGAAACGGGCGGGGCTACTTGCTTGTGTGTTCACCCTGCCGGCTCCGAAGCGACAACCCGCACTTTAGTTTTACAAATAGTGGCTCCCTGCCCGCACCACCCTTACAGCCTGCGGCAGGCGTGCCTGCCGTGTGGGGTGGCTCTCTGAGCGACAGGGCGGTGCGCCCTGCGCGGCGGACGGGACCCCTGCGGGCCCTCTTCATCTGCGCCGTTCCTGTTTGATTGGAACTATTCAATATATATGCGGATATATTATAGCAATAGGCGGCAGGCTTGTCAAACGCAGATTGGAGCTCCGTCCGACGCGTTCTTTCGCATTGCACGGCAGGACGCTTTCGTGTATACTATTTAGGCCTGCATGTGACGGCAACAGCTATCTTGCGCAGAAAGGCCGGGTGTGTGATGGATATCCACGTGGGCGACACCATTGTGACCAGAAAACAGCACCCTTGCGGCGACAACCACTTTCTTGTGCTTCGGGTGGGTATGGATTTCCGCATCCGCTGCGAAAAGTGCGGGCGGGAGGTCATGCTGCCGCGGGCCCGCATCGAGAAGAACATCAAGACCGTGCTGCGCGACGGCGCGCCAGTGTAAAAACCCGGCATGCAAGGCGCGCGGAGCATCTGTACGATTACGGACCAGGAGAGGGACGATAGACACCCATGTTTGAAAACTTGAGCGCCGTGCGCAGCCGGTTCGAGGAGATCAACCGTCGCTTGCAGGACCCCGCCACAGTGAGCGACCCGGCGCGCTACGCCGACCTGATGAAGGAATACAAACAGCTTTCACCGCTGGTGGGGGCGTACGAAGAATATCTAGCCGCCCAGAAGGATGGGCAGGACGCCAAAGACCTGCTGGAGGAAGGCGGCCTGGACGCCGACCTACGCGCACTGGCCCAGCAGGAGCTGGAGGACAGCCGCGAAAAGCTGGACGACCTCACCGAGACGTTGCGCATCCTGCTGCTGCCCAGGGATGAGAACGACGAGCGCAGCGTCATCATAGAGATACGCGGCGGCACCGGCGGCGAGGAGGCTGCCCTCTTTGCGGCCGACCTGTTTCGCATGTACAGCATGTATGCCGAGCGCCGGGGCTGGAAGCTGGAGGTGCTGAATGCCAGCGAGACGGACCTTGCCGGGTTGAAGGAGATCTCTTTTTCGGTAGAGGGCGAGGGCGCCTACAGCCGCCTCAAGTTCGAGGCGGGCACCCACCGGGTGCAGCGCGTGCCCGAAACCGAGACCCAGGGCCGCATCCACACCTCGGCCGTCACCGTAGCGGTGATGCCCCAGGCCGAAGAGGTGGACGTGGAGATAAACCCCGCCGACCTGAAGGTGGATACCTTCCGCGCTTCGGGCGCGGGTGGCCAGCACGTGAACAAGACCTCCTCTGCCATCCGCATCACCCACCTGCCCACCGGCATGGTGGTGGAGTGCCAGGACGAACGCAGCCAGCACAAAAACCGCGATAAGGCCATGAAGGTGTTGCGCAGCCGCCTGCTCAGCCAGAAGCAGGAGGCGCAGAAGAGTGAGATCGACCAGGCGCGGCGGGTGCAGGTGGGTTCAGGCGACCGATCGGAGCGCATTCGCACCTACAACTTCCCACAGGGACGTGTCACAGACCACCGCATCGGCCTTACACTCTACAAACTGGACGCCGTTTTGCAGGGCGCGCTCGACGAACTGGTCGATCCGCTTATCACGGCCGACCAGGCCGAAAAGCTGAAGGCGGCAGGGGAGAGCTGAGGGTGCATTCAGCAGGTCTTTGTCCAACCGCAGTTGTATTGGTAACCGCGGTTGCTTTTGTGGCCATGTAGCCAATAGTTCGCTCCGTCCAATAATCACCGGTTGCCCGACGCTTGAAAAGCAAGACGCCGAAAGGGAGGCGCATCCCCCATCGTGGAGAAAGATATGGATACGCAGTTGCTGCCCGCAAACGAAGCCGGCATCGCTGCGGCGGCGGCGCTTTTGCAGCGGGGCCAGGTGGTGGCCATTCCCACCGAAACTGTGTACGGCCTGGCTGCCAATGCCCTGGATGAGGCGTCTGTAGGACGTATTTTCGCCGCAAAAGGCCGCCCGCAGGATAACCCCCTCATTGTGCATATTGCCGATACGGGCGAGCTGCACCGTCTGGCGGCCGGCCTGCCGCCCGAAGCGGGAAAGCTGGCCGAAGCGTTCTGGCCGGGGCCGCTCACGCTGGTGGTGAACAGCGCCGGCGCCGTGGCGGGCGCCGTGAGCGCGGGTCTTGGCACGATTGGCGTGCGCATGCCGGCCCATACGGCTGCACTGGCCGTGATACGCGAAGCGGGCTTTCCGCTTGCAGCGCCCTCGGCCAACCATTCGGGCAGCCCCAGCCCCACCACGGCGCAGCATGTGCTGGCCGACCTTTCCGGGCGCATCCCGCTGGTGCTGGACGGCGGCGCCGCTCCGGTGGGGGTGGAGTCCACGGTGCTCTCACTGGCCGGGGAACAGCCACTCCTGCTGCGTCCGGGTTTCGTCACCTGCGAGGAGCTGCAGGAGGTGCTGGGGCGGCCGGTGGCCGTGTCCGGCGCTGTACACGCACCCCTTGCTGCGGGCGAGCGGGCGGCCAGTCCCGGCATGAAATACACACACTATGCGCCCCGGGCGGCGCTGACGCTGGTGGAGGGCCGATTTGCAGACTATGCCGCTTTTGTGCGGCTGAAGGCAGGGGCGGAAACGGGCGTGTGGGCGCTGTACCCCGAGCGGCCGGACGACGGCCTGTCCGTGCCCAGTGTGGTGTACGGGCGGGCGGGGGATTCAGCCAGCCAGGCGGCGGCTTTGTTTTCCGCCCTGCGCGCGCTGGACGATAACGGCGCGGCTACCGTGTATGCGCTGGCGCCCCGGCGCGAGGGCGTGGGACTGGCAGTGTACAACCGGCTGTTGCGGGCGGCGGGGTTCCGCGTAGTGCAGGTGTAGAGCGAGAACGGAAGAAAACGGACGGACTGTGTGAAGCAATCGCATATGACCGCATCTTTTTTGTAAGAGTGACTGGAGACGGGCGATTTACGCCTCCAGGTAAGCGCAGTGGGAAAAGGAGAACGGCGCCATGGGTATGGGCAGTATGCTGGTTGTGGGCATCACCGGCCGCTCGGGCAGCGGGAAATCGCGCGTGCTGGACTATTACCTCTCGCTGGGGTACCCCGGCGTGGACGGCGACGACCTCTCACGCCAGGTGTGCGGGCCGGGCAGCCCCTGTGTGGCCGAGCTTGTCGCAACATTCGGGCGGGATATCCTTGCGCCGGACGGCGCCCTGCGACGCGCAAAGCTGGCTCAGCTGGCCTTTGCCACGCCTAAGGGCAACCGTGCGCTTGTCGCCATCACCCATCCGTACATCCAACGCGCCTGCGAAGAGCTGATGAGTGTCTCGGCGGACCGCGGAGCGCGGCTGTTTTTCATAGACGGGGCCATGATATTGGGCAGCCCGTTCGAAAAACAGGTGGACCGGTTGATCTTGGTGACAAGCGAGCACAAGCTTGCCGTCAGCCGCATCATCCTGCGGGACGGTATCTCCAAAACGGCCGCCCACCAGCGGCTGGACGCCCAGCAGCCGGAAGAGAAGCTGCGCCGGGCGGCGGACCACATCATCGAGAACAACGGCTCTGAACGGGCGCTGCGGGCGCGGGCGGGGCAGGTTCTGCGGGCACTTTTGGAGGAGGTGGCATTGCGCTGACACGTAAAAAACCCAAAAACAAACGGCTGCAAACGCGGAGAAGCCGTATCATTTTCGCCGTGGTGGTGCTGGCCGTGGCCGCTCTGGCCCTCGTGTTGACGCCGTTGCTCA
This sequence comes from Oscillospiraceae bacterium, assembly GCA_031548875.1. Classification (GTDB taxonomy): domain Bacteria; phylum Bacillota; class Clostridia; order Oscillospirales; family Ruminococcaceae; genus JAAYCI01. Next base: position 5,846 of record JAVBQQ010000094.1, on the reverse strand, counting down.
AGAACAATATCAAGCGCACCAGCTACCCCACCCAGTACACGCAGCAGGTGCTGCAATGGGCGGGTGAATATGATGTGGACCCGTACCTCGTGTATGCGTTTATCCGCACCGAAAGCGGCTTTGACGAGAAGGCGGAGTCCTCGATGGGCGCTCGCGGTCTGATGCAGATGACCAACGATACCTTCGACTGGGTGAAGAGCAAGATTGCCCCGGACGAAGCGCTTGTTTTCGACGACCTGTACGACCCGGACGTGGCCGTGCGCTTTGGCACCTATTACCTGCACCGCTGCCTCGAACGCTACGAGGGTGACATTCTGACCGCGGCCGCGGCTTACCACAGTGGCTGGGGCACCGTGGACGGTCTGCTGGAAGAGGCGGAATACTCCAAAGATGGTGTAAAGCTGGATAGCTTTCCATATCCACAGATGCGCCACTATGTAAATAAAATTGACGGAAGCTATGAAGAATACCAGGCCCTGTACGATGGCGGTAACTAAAATGTGACCGGCCTGTGTTCTAATGATAGATATGACACCCTCTGGCGAGTACGGACCATAGAAAGGACGATAGGATGCCGACAAAAAAACAAAAAACAAAAGCCCAAAAGCTGGCCGAAGAGCTGATGGCCAAGCGCCGCCAGGCGTTTGACCTGCAGCCGGCGATTGTGGCGCGAGCAGCGGCCTTCTGCGAGGGCTACAAAGAGTATCTGGACAAAGGCAAAACGGAGCGCGCCTGTGCAAAGAAAACGGTGGAGTTGCTGGTGGAAGCCGGCTACAAACCCTACGATGCAAAAACCAAATACAGGCCGGGAGCCAAGGTGTACCTTGTGAACCGCGACAAATCGGTGACAGCGGCCACCATCGGAAGGCGCGCGCTGGAGGAAGGAGTGCGGCTGTCCATTGCGCATATGGACGCACCCCGCCTGGACCTGAAGCCCAACCCCCTATACGAGAATGAAAACATCAGCTACCTGAAGACCCACTACTACGGCGGCATCCGAAAATACCAGTGGGTAACCATCCCGCTGGCCATGTACGGCGTGGTGATACGGGCGGACGGCGCGCAGGTGGAGATTGCCATCGGCGACGAACCCGGCGACCCCGTATTTACCATCACCGACCTGCTGCCCCATCTTTCGGCCGAGCAGAACAAGCGTTCTCTCTCCGAGGGAATCAAAGGAGAGGAGCTGAACATCCTGCTGGGGGGCCTGCCTTTTGAGGACGAGGACGCCAGTGAGCGCGTAAAGCTGGAGACGATGCGCCTGTTGAACGAAAAATATGGCATCACCGAACGTGACTTCACCCGCGCCGAGATCGAGATCGTGCCGGCGTTCCCCGCCCGCGATGTGGGGCTGGACCGGGCGTTTGTGGGTGCCTACGGCCAGGACGACCGGGTGTGCTGCTACACGGCGCTGATGGCCGAGGTGGACACGAAAAGCCCCGAGCACACCACCGTATGCGTGCTCACAGACAAGGAGGAGACCGGCTCGGACGGCAACACCGGCTTGGCGGGTGAGTACCTGTTCCACTTTTTGGAAGACCTGTGCGCCGCGCAGGGCGCGGCCTACCGCGACATGCTGGCGCGCTCGGCCTGTTTCTCGGCCGATGTAAACGCCGCTTTCGACCCCAGCTTCCCCGAGCCGTTTGAAAAGCGCAACGCCAGCTTTGCGGGCGAGGGCGTGGTCGTGTCCAAATACGGCGGCGCGCGGGGAAAATCGTCCACATCGGACGCATCGGCCGAACTGATGGGCTATGTGACCAACCTGCTGGACAAGGAGAACATCGCCTGGCAGATCGGCGAGATGGGTAAGGTGGACGCAGGCGGCGGCGGAACCATCGCCAAGTTTGTGGCCAACAAAAACGTGGACGTGGTGGACATCGGCGTGCCGGTGCTGAGCATGCACTCCCCCTTCGAGGTGACCAGCAAGCTGGATGTGTACCACACCTACCTGGCGTTCAAGGCATTCGCGCAGGACGGGACGATGCCGACATACGGCGGGGCAAAAACGGCGAAAAAGCCCTCGCGCGGGCGGCCGCGCAGCGGCGCCCAAACGGACGGGCAAGCTGCCGCTAAGAAACTTGCGGGCACCGCAGCTGCAGCCCGTCCCCGCAAAAAGCCGGGCCCAAAGCCCGGCGCAAAGAGGGCAGGGGCTAAAAAGACCCCGCAGGCGTAGAAGATAAAAGAATGAAAAAGCCCTTGGCTGCGCAGATGCAGCCGGGGGCTTTTGGGTTTGCATTTTTTGCTCTGCTACTGCGTCTGGCCGGGCGTGGGGCGCGTTTTGAACAACAGCACCTGCCGCTGGTCGATGACCACCTCGTCCCGCTGGTTCGCCAGCTGAAGCTGCATGGTGACGACGCCACGCCCCGGTTTTTGGGAGGGGCGTTTGTCCGCAATGCGTATGACGGCCATCACTGTGTCGCCCATGAACAGCGGCGCTTTGTACTGTTCGCTGCTCTCGATGAAGGCGAGGGTGGTGCCCTCCATCATGCCCGTCTGGTTCAAAAGGCCGGTGAGCAGCGAAAGCCCCAGCAGCCCATGTGCGATGCGCCGGCCATACATTGTGTGCTCGCGCGCGTATTCCTCGTTTGTGTGCAGGGGGTTGAAATCCCCGGTTAGGCAGGCAAAGGCGGCCACGTCGGCCTCTGTCACCGTGCGCGCGTTCGTCCGCGTCTCATCGCCCACGACAAAGTCCTCATAGTATCTGCCCCGCAGGTGGTACTCCATAACCGTCCCTCCTCGTCCAAAGGTGCGCTAAGTATAGCATACGGGCGGCGCAAAACACAAACGAGGTTGCAGGCGGGGCTTCGCAAAACCCGTAGATAACCGGCTTTATGCCCAAAAATAGTGGCGGTAGTTATGGTGCAACCTTCACAAAAATGCAGCTTTGCCCTTATAAAACGAAGCGGATTGAGGTATAATAGATTTATACGAAACGAATCTTTCTGGTTTTGGGCTTGGGCAATGTGGAGGGCCCCCTTATGTTTTCTGTTGGCGACAAGGTGATTTATGGCAACATGGGTGTGTGCACGGTGACGGATATCGCCGTGCCCGACCTGCCGGGTGCAACCAAGGAGTGCTACGTGCTGAAACCCCATTATGTGGCAAATTCCACCGTATATGCCCCCGTTGGGCAGAGCCGTGTGCGCATACGCGCGCTGCTCACGCAGCGGGAGGCGGAGAAATTGATCGACAGCCTGCCGGAACTGGAAGGCTTTGCGGCTTGCGGCGAGCGGCAGGCCCTGCAGGACACCTGCCGCAACGCGCTCAAATCTGCGGACAGCCTTCTTTTGGCAAAGCTGCTGAAGACGCTGTACGACAAGCGCAGGCAGGTACTGCAGCAGGGCAAGACGGTGTCCAGCACAGAAAAAGAGTATTTTGCCACGGCCGAGCAGCTGTTGTTTGGCGAGATGGCCATCGCGCTGGGGTTGTCTGTTGGAGAGGTGGGAACCTGTATCATGTCCCGCCTTGCGCCCGAGGGCGAAAAACTGCGCGCGTAAGCACCCAAAAATGGCAAGCAAAAGCCGGCGCTCACCATGAGCGCCGGCTTTCTGTCGACGTCCATCCGCCGGCTTCATTTTTGTGCGGAGACAACCCGCGTGTACTGCCGCAGGGGATAGGTTCCGTCATGTGCGGCGCCACAGTAGCTTTCCGACATTTCGGCGCCGGCCGAAACGCGCACCACGCCTGCCTGCCAAAGCTTGTCGCGCAGGGGGTTCCACTGCCGGGGCCCGCACAGCAGTGCGGCGGTTTGCAGATAGCTCTTATAAGGGTACAGTGTTTGCACCAGCCGATGGTTGAGCAGGCGTCTCACCCAGATGTTGCGGTGCTGGAGCGAAGGGGCGAGTGTGCTGTCCGGCTCCAACTGGATGCTGGCGCGCTGGCCGCGAAAGACCCGCGCATCTTCACCATAGATGTTTTCCAGCCCCCGGCTGTAAAGCTGCAGTGTGCTTTGGGCGCGGAAGGCCAGCGGGACAGGCGGATATGCCTTTGCCACCGTTTCCAGCACAGGCAGGAACGTCCTGCAAAAATCTTCGGCTTCGGCCAGGTCCTCGGTGTCCACAAAAACGCCTTGGCAGGAGGAACATAGCAGCTGGTTTGTGGCACAGATGTTGTGTGCCAGCCCCTCTAGGGCGGCCTGGGCCATGCCCTGTTTTGTCACATAGGCAAAGCTCAGCTTGTGGCCCCATTCGATGATCTTTGTGTTGGGCGGCGCCATCCGGCGCACGCTTTGTACCGCTTCGTCACCGCCCCACACCACCACCGCGTTGGCAAGCCGGGCCAGTTGCAGCATGGAGTCCGTCTCGGCCGAAGACATCTCGAAAACATAGACATACTCAGCCAAAAGTGGTTCGATTGCGAAAAGGCGTTGCAAAATCATGATAGAAAGCCCGCCGTCCACAGCGGGCAGTTTCAGCAGGTTGATATTGCCTCCCAACAGCCCCTCGATCACGCTGTAAACGGGCAGGCCGTCCATATTTCCTGCGGCGATATGGAACAACACCCCCAGCGGGTAAAACTGTTCGGTTACTTTTTTGCCAAGGCCTCGGGGCGTGCGGTTGATTGCTTTTCCGTAGCTTGGCCCCAGTTCCTGCTCCAGGCGGGCAAGCAGATAGTCGCGGCTGAACTCAAAGCGCAGCGCATCCAGACGCCCGCGCGCTTCTTTTTCCTCCATGCCAAGGCCGGCCAAAACCGGCAGCACCAATTCATCCGGCAAGCCGGATGCCAACTTTTCACACGCATCCACCACTTTGGAAATATCCAAAAGTGGTTTTGCCAGTGTGTCCGCAATGTCCTTTTCCAAAGTGGAAAGGGCATCGCCAATCCGGCTGTTTTCAACCATCCGCCCGTGTATCAGGTTCATGGCTTGCACCTCTTTTCAAAACATGTACAATAGCGGCTCAGGCTGGGGGCTGCCCCTGCAAAAATTCGGCGGCGCCTGCCGCGCAGGTTTTTACGTCCCGCACACCGGCGCGTCCCAGCAGCTCGAACCAAGGCGCCGGGTTGCCGCAGCCGCATTCGTGCCCTTCATGCAGAATGGCCAAATCATCCGTCATTATGCTGTGCAGCGGCATGCTGCGCAAAAGCGGGGAAACCAGGTTAAGTATGCCGGGCGCGCCATTTGGAACCGGCTGCAGTGTGTGAATATCACGTATGATTGCGCGGCTGTATGCGGGGACGTGAAAGTGGTGGTTTTTGCAGTCGCAATAAAGCACGGGATGTTCCACCGCGCCGTAAAAGTCTATACAACGGTTTTCGGGAATGCCCAGCACTTCGTCCGCCATGGCATAAGCTCGCCTTTGTCGGCATGCTCAAAATAAAATTGTTTCCAGCCGCCGCCCATGCAAAGGTAGCTGTTTGGGTGCAGCTTCAAACGGATTCCTTTCTCCTTCAGTGTGCCAAGCAGCAAGTGATGGTAGGCGGGCAGCCCCATAAGCCTTACGGGGAAGCCCTGCCTTTCATAACGGCGCAGTGCGTCAACAAGGCCGTCTATGTTCACTTCATAGGAATCGCCGGTGTCTTTAAGGGCATATTCCCGGTGCAATGCCGGGGTTATAAGGGTGAAGCCGAAAGCAGTTTTAACTATACCGGCCTGGTTGTGGCTGCTTGGCTGGTAGCCCAAAATTATGTAGTTTGTGGGAACAGGCGAAATAAGCCTGTGGTGGGCAAAGCTGCGCAACACCATTTCAAGCGCGAACAAGCCGGTGTTAACGTCGATGCCCACGGTGCTTTTGCGCCCGCTGGTACCCGAGGTGGTGGCGTTTATAATCATCCGCTTTTCCGGGCGGGAAAACATTGTGTGTTTTTTGAGGAACAGCGTTGGCAATGGCGGAATGCGGTGCAAATCG
>JAVBQQ010000043.1:0-3981 GCA_031548875.1 Oscillospiraceae bacterium | reverse complement strand
TCCACCACCTTGAAGCCCGCCGCCTCCGCCATGCTGCGGAAGATGTTCTTGCCGATGTCGTGGATGTCGCCCTCCACCGTGCCCAGCACGATGGTGCCCTTGGCCTCGGTGGTGCCGCTGCCCAGAAGGGGCTTCAGCTTGTCGATGCAGTCGGTGAGCAGCTCGCCGGCGAAGATAAGGTCGCCCACGAAGTACTCGCCCTCCTCATAGCGCGTGCCCACGATGTCCATGCCTTGCTGGCAGGCGGCCACAACGCTCTGGGTGTCCTCGGTGGAGGGGTTGCTGGCGATGAACTCGTCCAGCATGCCCATGACCTGCTCTTCGTCCAGGTCTCCCACGGCCTGTTTCAATACTCCCGTGTCGATCAAAATATCACTCCTTTTTATGATGATATGCATATGCCGCTTGCAAGCAGTTGGCCCCTTGTTTGCGGCAGTATCCCGGGGATGTACCGGCGGATGGCGGCCGGCAGGACAGGCGGCCTCACCGGTATTTAATAGGAAAAACAAATATCCGTTGACTTTAAACAAATAGAATATTATAATACATATACGATGATTAGTCAATATACTAACTAATTTTAATCGTGTTCGCATTCTCGAAAACGGCACCTTCGTGCGGCGGTGGGGGAGGGCGTTCGGGATATGTGAAGGTACCCTGGGGAGAGGAGGGGGCCGGTCTTGCAGATCACGCCCGGCATGATATCGCACTACCTGAGGATGAAGCTGACGACGCACACGATCCCCGCGTCGGGCCGATTTCGTTTTGACGACGTGCGCTTGTTCTACCCGGACTGCCCGCTGGAAAAAGGATTTCTGTACTGCTGCCCCACAACGTTTCCCACCGAAATAGCGGACCTGGCCGAGTACTGCTTTGCGGTGCCGGTTTCTTCGATGCAGGACGCCGCCGCGCGCGGGGCGACGAACCTGATTGTTTGCGAGTGCGCGGAGATGCAGCTGTTTGCGCTATTGCAAAACGGCTTTTACTTTTTTGCCGAGTGGCACAACAAGCTGAATGAATGCCTGCTGCACAACGGCAACCTGAACGATCTGTTGCAGCTTTCGGCCCCGGTACTGAACAACCCGGTTTTTATTGACGACATGCACTTCCGCAACCTTGCATTCTCGCAGAACGCGGAGTACAAGCAGCTGCACGACCCGGAATGGGCGTTTGTGGTTTCGTACGGGCACCACTCGGACGGATATGTGCATGGGATGATCGAGAGCGAGGAGTTCCACAAGCACATCTCGTCCGCCCCCGCGCCGTTTATTTTCCAACGCGACGCCCTGGCCCGCCCCGCCATCTGCGGCGCCGTGCGGGTGGACGAGGAGAATGTGGGGTACATCTCCGTTTTGCAGATGAACGGGGAGCTGGACGATGGCCTGGTGGAGCTCACCCATCATTTTTCCAAATGCGTGGGCCTTGCGTTCGCGCGGGAAAACGGAATCTACATGGCGCAGAACAAGCTGGACCTGGGCGTCTTTTTGAACCGGCTGTACGGCAACGCCGGGGAAAAGACGGCCGTGGAAACGGTGCTGAAAGAGGCGGGCCTTGCCGAGGGGCGGCAGTTTTACATCATCAAGATGCTGGCCGACCAGATGGTGCAGGGGGACCAGATCCTGCTTTTGCGCACGCTAGTGCATCTGGAGACGCACCTTGCGGGATGCAAGCTGCTGATGGACAAGGACAGCCTGGTGGTTCTTGTGAACGGCGAAAGGTACGGCCGGGAAGAGATACTGGCGAAGTTGACAGATCATATCGGCCCTGGCAAATTTACCCTCGGCATCAGCATGCCGTTCGCCTCGTTTGCCTATATTCATCCCTACTACGAGCAGGCGGGGCGGGCCATCCGCCTGGGGCCCCTTGCGGGAGAGGGCGAATATATCTTCCACTACGAGGACGTCGTGTTTTACGATCTGATCACCCGGCTTTCGCCGGAGGAGATACGCGCAATCCGGCACCCGGCGGTGGACCTTTTGCGCCAGTACGACCGCAAAAGGGGGACGGAGCTGCTGAAAACACTGCACATGCTGTTCCGCTGCAACGGCGATATTGCGCGCACGGCCAAGGAACTGTTCGTGCACCGCAACTCCGTATACTACCGGGTGAACCAGGTTTGCGAACTGGGCGGGGTGGACCTGCAGGACGAGCGGACGAACCAGCACCTCAAGATATCCCTGCAGATCCAGAACTACCTGGACGAGCAGGAAAAGCAGGAGCGCCCGCGCACGCCTGTGAAGACCCGGCCGCCGGCGGAAGAAGGTTCTTCGGGGAAATAGGCCGCGCTGCTGTCATCCTCCCGCCCCGGAAACGGCGTACCGCAGGATCGTGTCGGAATCGGCCTCGTGGTGCATGAACTCGGCCGTCACTTCACCCTCCCGCATCACCAGCACGCGGTCGCACAGGAGAAGGACCTCCTCCATCTCGGACGTGACCAGGATGATGCTCACGCCCGCCTGGATCAATTTGTTGATGATCCGGTAGAGTTCGCGCTTTGTGGCGATGTCGATGCCCTGGGTGGGTTCGTCCAGCAGGAGGATATCGGGGCTGTTCATAAGCCAGCGGGCCAGGATGGCCTTTTGCTGGTTGCCACCGCTCAGTGTGGTGACCAGCTGCTCGATGGACGTCATCTTGATGTCCAGTTTTTTTATGTACTCGTTTGTATACTTGCGCTCTTTGCGCGCCTGTACGAGCCGGAACTTGGAAAGCAGGTGCTTGAGGTAGACGACGCTCATATTCTCCCGCAGGGACATCTTCAAAAACAGGCTTTGCGCCTTTCGGCCCTCCGGAACGAGGGCCATTCTTTCGGCAATGGCGCGCCGGCTGCTGCCCCTGCGCAGCGGTGTGCCGCGCACGGTGATGCTGCCGGCGTCGGCGGGGTCGGCCCCGAAAATGCACTGCACCAGCTCGCTGCGCCCGGCGCCCACCAGGCCCGTCACGCCCAGCACCTCGCCCTCGTACAGGTTGAAGCTGACGTTGCGCACCTTGGTTCCCGCACTAAGGTTTTTAACCTCCAACACGGTCTCGTCTTCGTAATAGTCCAGCTTAAAGGATGTGCGGTATTGCCCCTGCGCATGCGCGCGCCCCACCATCTGGGTCACCAGCTGGTCCATGTCAAGCTCGCACGTGGGCGTGGTGGCCACCAGTTCGCCGTCGCGCAGTACGGCGGCTCGGTCGCTGATGCGGAAGACCTCTTCCAGCTTGTGCGTGATGTACAGGATGGTGATGCCGTTCTTTTTCAGCATGGAGATGATGCCGAAGAGCGCCTCCGATTCGACCTTCGTCAGGGTGCTGGTGGGCTCGTCCATGATGATGAGCTTCGCTTTCAGCGAGAGGGCCTTGGCGATCTCGACCTGCTGCTGCTGGGAGGGATTGATGCTGCCCACGATGGCGGCCGGCTTCACATGCTCCAGCCGCACCATCTCCATCAGTTCTTTTGCGTCCGCATACAGCTTGTGCTTGTTCACAAAGCCGCCGAAATGGGTGGGGAGGCGGCCCAGAAAAATGTTCTCAGCCACGCTGAGGTCATAAGTGAGGGAAAACTCCTGGTGGATGATGGAGATGCCGCACTGCTGCGCCTGGCGCGGGCCGTCGAAGGTCACCTGGTCTCCCTCCACCTCCACGCACCCCTCGGTGGGGGGGAACACCCCTGACAGGATGCGCATGAGCGTGGATTTGCCCGCGCCGTTTTCGCCGCATACGGCAAGGCACTCGCCGCGGTATACGTCCAGCGAGAAGTTGTTCAGCGCCACAACGCCGGGCCACTCTTTTTTGATGTTGCGGAACGAGACGATGACATCCCGCTTGTCTTCCATTGAGAGTGCCCCCCTTGCCCGCTGGTGTTGGGTCTTGCCGTTGGGACGCCCGTCCCAACGGTTCCGGCCGCTGTACGCTGCCCGCCAGGGGCCGGAACCGTCGGGGGGCGTGTCCCCTTCCGGCGAAGTTGTCTTTTTTGATGCTTAGTACTCGAAGTCGTTTACG
>JAVBQQ010000007.1:0-3065 GCA_031548875.1 Oscillospiraceae bacterium | reverse complement strand
AAAGGTGAATCCCACGGGTGCGTCACCCCACTGCGCGACCTGAACTCCTTCATGATGACTACCGAGAGCCTGACGGCGGACTACACGCTGTATGACACTAGCCTGCTCAACCTCATCAAAACCAGCGAGGAGCGCATTTCCGGCGCAAGCAGGCCCAAAAGCTGAACCACGCGCCCCAGAGCGCCCCGCACCCGTGCCGCGCACGGGTGTCTTTGCGCAAAACGGGATTTTTCCCATAGCGTGCAAACGTGCCCTAAAACTGCACGAACCCCACCTTCTTGTACACCTTGGCCAGCGTGCGCCGGGCGATGGCCTGGGCCTTTTCCGCCCCCTGGGCCAGCGTGCGCTCCAGCTGGGCCTTGTCGTCCAGGATGCGCTTGTACTCGGCCTGTATGGGGGTAAAGGTGTCCACGACACTCTGGCCTACGGCTTCTTTAAAGTCGCCATAGCCGCGTCCGTCGAACTCTTTCTCGATCTCCGCGTCCGTCTTCCCGGTCATGATGGCATAGATGGTCATCAGGTTCGAGACGCCCGGCTTCTCGTCGCTGCGGTACACGCGGGCCTCGCTGTCCGTCACGGCGCGCTTGAATTTGCGCAGGATGGCATCGGGCGGGTCGGTCATTGAGACGTAGCTGTTCTCGTTGTCGTCGCTCTTGCTCATCTTGGCCGTGGGGTCCTGCAGGCTCATCACCTTGGCGCCCCGTTCGCTTATCAGCGGCTCGGGCACCACAAAGGTGTCTGAGTACGCGCCGTTGAAGCGCTGGGCAATGTTGCGCGCCAGCTCCACATGCTGCTTCTGGTCGATGCCCACCGGCACGGCGTGGGCGTTGTACAAAAGAATGTCGGCCGCCATGAGCACCGGGTAGGTGAACAGGCCGCCGTTCACATTCTCCTCGTGCTTTTTGCTCTTGTCCTTGAACTGGGTCATCCGGGAAAGTTCCCCGTACATCGTGTTGCAGCACAGCACCCAGGTAAGCTCGGCATGCTGGGGCACCTGGCTCTGCACAAACACGATGCTGCGCTCGGGGTCGATGCCGGTGGCCAGCAGCAGCGCCGCGGCCTCCATCGTCTGGCGGCGCAGGGCGGCCGGCTCCTGCCGCACGGTGATGGCGTGCATGTTCACAACACAGTACAGGCAGTCGTACTCCTCCTGCAGCGGCGCCCACCGGCGCACGGCCCCCACATAGTTGCCGATGGTGAACGTGCCCGACGGCTGGATGCCGCTGAATACCCTTTTTTTCGCTTCCACAGTGATGCGCTGCCTCCTCTGTTCCTGCTCTTCTCTTCGAATCCAAGCCATTATAGCACGGCCACCCACCTTAAGGCAAAGGAATGTGGACACCCTGCGGCTGCAGCGTCCCTTTGCCTCCTGAAAAGCTTACGCACGGCAGACGCGCCCGCCGCGCCCGAAAGGAACCCATGCAACCAATGACCCCTCCCACGAAACAGTCTCCCCGTCGCGCCTTCTTTAAAAAGCGGGACCTTTGGGTCGTCGCCGTGGTGCTGGTGGCGGCGCTGGGGCTGTGGCTGGGGCTGCGCGCCGTGAACGACGGGACGGCGCCCGGGCAGACGGCCGTGGTCACAATCGGCTTTGGCGCCGGCCAGACCACCCGCCAGCTCGACCTCTCCGCCGACGGTGTGGTGGCTATCGACGCCGCGCTGCCCGTGCAGCTGGAAGTGAAGGACGGCGCCGTGCGTTTCGTCGATTCCGTCTGCCCCGACCACGACTGCGAGGGCTTTGGCTGGCTGCGCAGCGAGGGCGACTGGGCCGCCTGCCTGCCCGCGGGCGTCGTGGTGTATATCGAGCAGGAGGGCGCGCCGCCGGACGAGGCGGTAAAGTGGAGCACCCCGGCGGCCGAATAACCGTATAGGTGGTTCGTTGCCTTTTATGACGGCCGCCCCAAAAACGGCAGAGCCGTTTTTACCACGCATCTGCAGTGGAAGGACCGAATAACCGTATAGGTGGTTTGTTGCCTTTTATGACGGCCGCCCATCTGTCCCAACACGCCAACGAGAGGAGGCCGGTGCTATGGCCGATCCGGTCACTCCGCCCCCCGCAGGGGAACAGCGCCCCGACCCCGCCGCGCCGCCTCCCTCTCCCGCGCCCGCCAAATATCCCCGCCCCCTGCAAGCACTGCTGCAAAGCCTGCTGGTGGCGGTTTACGTGCTGTTCACCTTTTTCGCCGTCTACCGGTTGGGTTCGCTGCTGGCCACCGCATCACTGGCCGCCAGCGCCTTCATCGCTTTCGGCGTGCCCCACGCCCAGGCCGGCCGTCCAAAATACCTTGTGGGTGGCTATGTGTGCGGCGCGGCGGGGGGCCTTGCCTGCGCGCTGGCGCTGCACCTACTGCCCGGTGGGGCCGCCGGGCAGGGTGGCTACGTCGTCATTCTGCTGTGCGCCGCGGCCGTCTTCCTCACAAGCTTCGGCATGGTCTTTTTTAAGCTGCAGCACCCGCCCGCGGCCGCGCTGGCCGCCACAGTGGTGCTTTCGCCCAGCCCCCTGCCCGAAGCGCTGACCGCCCTCGCCTGCATCGTGCTGCTGGGTCTCGCAAAGCTGCTGTTGGCGCGATGGTTCGCAAAACGATTCGATTGATTGCCCTGCCCGCTACGGAGGAACCGCATTGGACAACCTGCTCACATCCTATGGCGAGCGTCTGGACAAAAACCTGCCGCTGCCCGAATACCCCCGCCCCCAGCTGGTGAGGGACAGCTACCTGTGCCTGAACGGACGCTGGCAGTATGCCATCACGCACAGCAGCGCGCGCCCCGAAACCATGGACGGGGAAATTTTGGTCCCCTTCTGCCCCGAGAGCGCGCTCTCGGGCGTTGCGCGGGTAGTGCGTCCGGACGAATTCTTGTGGTATGTCCGCCGGTTTTCTCTGCCGGAAGGGTTTTTCGTGGGCCGGGTGCTGCTGCACTTCGGCGGGGTGGACCAGTGCTGCGTGGTGTGGGTGAACGGCGCCGAAGCAGGCCGCCACGACGGCGGCTACCTGCCCTTCTGCCTGGACATCACCGCCCACCTGCGCCCGGGCGAGAACGATCTGGCCGTGATGGCGATCGACGAG
>JAVBQQ010000083.1:0-20857 GCA_031548875.1 Oscillospiraceae bacterium | reverse complement strand
GCGGGGCTGCGTGACAAGGTGAAGGTGACGATCGGCGGGAACGCGGTGAGCGCGGAAGCGTGCGAGTACGTGGGCGCCGACGCCTGGAGCAAGAACGCGGCCGAAACCGTCAAGGTCTGCGGCGAGTGGGTGGGGTAACACCCTGCCCGCCGGCGTCCTGTTTGTGAAGCGGCACAGTTGGCGGGGCGTGTTTTGGGAAGCAGTGCAAAACGGCCCATAAAACTGTGCAAACTACCTGAAATCAACTTGAAATTTCGGCTTGTTTCAAAGTAGCAAAATGGAAAACGCTATGGTATAGTAGGATAGTAAAAACAAAGATAGAAAGCGTTTTGTGCCCGGCTGCGCCCCATGGGAGGCCACGCCGGGCCTAGGCGTGGAAAAGGGCACAAGTAACGAGTTACATGCGCGCCAAGGCGCGGTAGTACAGGTCATGTTTGGTCGAACCGGCTGGGTCCCCGGCCGTGTTGGATACATCAAGAAGGAGGACAGAGAATGAAAAAGCTTGGCAAGATGAAAGTGATTGGTTTGGCATTGGCAGCAATGCTGGCACTCTCGCTGGTGCTTACCGCCTGCGGCGGCGGCGGTGGCGGCGGCGCGGCCAGTGGTGCGGCCAGCGGCGCAGCCAGCACGGCGTCCGGCTCCACGGCGGCGCCCGCAAACACCGGCGACAAGACCGAGATTCTGGTGGGCTATGTGGCTCCCTTCACCGGCCCGCTTTCGGTGTTCACCGTGGCCACCAAATGGGTGGAAGAGCAGTGCATCGGCTTCATGAACGCAGACGGCGGTTATGAGATTGAAGGGTACGACCAGAAACTGCCCATCAAGTTTATTTACGGCGACTCGGAAAGCGACCCCACCAAGGCTTCCGAGGTGGCGGAAAAGCTGGCCATGAGCGATGGCGTGGACCTTTTGGTGGGCGCCTGGACGCCCGACACCACCGGCCCCGTATCGGCTGTGTGCGAGCGGCATGGCCTGCCCGGGCTCATGTCCAACAGCCCTGTGGGCGCTTGGTTGGAAGGTGGCCCGGACGGCGGCTTTGAGTGGGCTTCCGGCATCTTCTTCGACTTTGACCTGGCCCAGGACGACTACATTGCCGCCTGGAACAGCCTGGAAACCAACAAGAAGGTGGGCTACCTGTTCGACAACGAGGTGGACGGCATCCTGGGTTCCGAGATGATGAACGGGAAGGCCGCTGCGGCCGGCTACGAAGTGTTCGATCCCGGCCGGTTCCCCAAGGCGACCAATGACTACTCCAACCTGATCTCCCAGCTGAAGAACGCCGGCGTGGATATCGTTGTTGGCAACCAGACCACCCCGGACTTTGCCGTGTTCTGGAAGCAGCTGAAGCAGAGCGGCTGGATGCCCAAGATCCTGTGCATTGGCAAGGCGTACCACTTTGATACCGACATCGAAGCCCTGGAGGGCGACGGCGCCAACCTGATGACCGAGATCCACTGGGACCGCACCTTCCCCTTCACCTCTGTGCTGACCGGCCAGACCTGTGAAGAGATCGCCACGGCCTGGGAAGACAGCCACGACACCCAGTACCCGCAGACCTGCATGGGCTACGACTACACCTGCCTGGAAGTCATCGACGCCGCGCTGACCGAAGGCAAGACGCTGGACCCCGCCGGCCTGCGTGACGCGATCCGTGCCGTCAAGCTGGACAGCGTGTACGGCGAGGTGGAGTTCAACGACAAGGCCGCTATGATCGTGCCCTGTATCACCATGCAGTGGGTGGCCGACGAATCGGGCAAGTACAAGTATGTGTCCCGCGTTGTGGGCGCAGACCACTACCCGCTGATCCCCACGCAGGATACCCTGCCCATGCCGGGTTCCGAATAAGCACAACCTCTAAGTGAATGAGAGCCGGACCGAACGGCACCTGCGTTGCACGCGCCGCCACGCGAGGGGAATACCCCTCGCGTGGCGCCCGCTGCAGGCGGGGAGATGCCCGTAAGACCGGTTCTTTTTTGTGAGACCGTACACGCTATACCGCAGGGGGAACGTTGCTTGGAAACGATATTGACAGTAAAAGACCTGAGCATCTCGTTCGGCAGCAACCGCGTATTGGACGGGGTGAATTTTGAGCTTCACGAGGGTGAAGTTCTGGGCGTCATCGGCCCCAACGGAGCGGGCAAAACGGTGATGCTGAATATCCTGACGGGTATCTTGAAGCCCACACGGGGCGAGATATTGTATTACGGCGAGGACGTGTGCCACAAGAACATCGTGCAGCGCACAAAGATGGGCTTTGGCCGCACCTTCCAGGTGCCGCGCTCGTTCGAGAAGATGACGGCCTACGAGAATGTGATGACCGGTGCCGTGTACTCGAAGGGCCTTTCCGAAACGAAGGCCGGCGAGCGCGCGGTGGGTATCCTGCAGGTGATCGGCCTGGCAGATAAGGCCCGCACCTTTGCGGGCAAGCTGGGCCTGTTGGACCGCAAACGCCTGGAGATCGGCATCGCGCTGGCGGCGTCGCCCAAGCTGCTCTTGCTGGACGAGGTGGCCGGAGGGCTGACCGAGAGCGAGGTGGTGGACATCCTGGCGCTCGTGAAGAATATCAAAGAGGCGGGCATCAGCGTCATCTGGATCGAGCATGTGCTGCAGACGATGCTGGAGGGCACCGACCGCATCATGCTGCTGGCCGAAGGGAAGGACGTCATCTGTGGCCTGCCGCGCGAGGTGATGGACTCGCCCGAGGTGGAGCGGGTATACCTGGGCGCCACCGAGGAGGACCGTGACGCTTCACTCGACCCGCCGCCGGCCCCGGCAGGGCAAACCAGCGAAAGCGAGGTGGGGCAGGAATGACGAAGGAAGAATGCATCCTGAAGGTGGAAGAGCTGAACGTCCACTACGGGGATTTCCACGCCCTGCATGATATATCCATGGAGTTCAGAAAGGGCGCCGTCACCTCCATCATCGGCGCCAACGGCGCGGGCAAAAGCACACTGCTCAACGCCATCATGAGCATCCACAAGCCGTCCTCCGGCCGGGTGAGCTACTGCGGCGGGGACATTACCGGCATGCGCACGAGCAAGATCGTCTCGCGCGGGGTGACGATGTCTCCCGAGGGCAGTAGCGTGTTCGAGGACATGAGCGTGGAGGAGAACCTGCTGATGGGCTGCTACCTGCCCGGGCCGCGCAAGCGCCGCAAGGAGCTGCTGGCCAAGGTGTATGAGCTGTTTCCCGTGCTGTACGAGAAGCGCGGCCAGCTGGCCACCTTCCTGAGCGGTGGGCAGCGCCAGATGCTGGCCATCGCCCGCGCCATCATGAGCGACCCGCAGGTCATCATCTGCGACGAGATCTCGCTGGGCCTGGCGCCTGTCATCATCAAGGACATCTATGTGAAGATCCGCGAGATCAACAAGAGCGGCATGACGGTGATCCTGGTGGAGCAGGAAGTGAAGCGGAGCCTCGAACACTCCGATTTCAGCTATGTGATCGTGAAGGGGCGGGTGGTGATGGAAGGGCCGTCGGCCACCCTGCCCGAAGACGAAGTGAAAGATGCGTACTTCGGCATCAACAAATACGCCTAGGAAGGGAGGACCTGTTATGCAAATGCTGATCCAATCGCTCGTGACAGGCGTCCTGCTGGGCGGGCTGTACGCGCTCATCGGGGTGGGCCTGTCGCTCATCTTCGGCATTATGGGCCTTACGAACATTGCCCATGGCGACTTTATGATCATGTCCGCCTTCATGACCTTTGTTCTGGTGCAGTCCTTCTCGGGCAGCATCCTGCTGGCGCTGCTGGTCACCATCATCCTGATGATGGTCTTCGGCGTCATCATCCAAAACTTCCTGGTGAACAGGGTCATAGACAAAAGCGCCGAAAGCGCGCTGCTGGTCACGTTCGGCCTGTCCATCATCATCAAGAACGTGCTGGAGCAGATTTTTGGCGCCGACACCCGCATCATCCACATGCCGTACGCCGGCATCAACGTGGTAAACACCTCATGGGTGTCCATCTCGGCCGAGTACCTCATCAACTTTGTGATAGCTGTGGCCGTGGTGCTGGTGCTGGCTTTCGTCATCAAGAAGACCTACCTTGGGCGCAGCATCCGCGCGGCGAGCAGCAACACGACGGCCGCCGAGCTGATGGGCGTGAATACGAAGAAGGTGTACGTGTACACCATGTGCCTGGCCATGATCACCATCGCGGTGGCCGGCCTGCTGGTGGGCTCTACCTTCGTGTTTACGCCGAACTCCAGCACTACCTATATGATCATCGCGTTCGGCGTGGTGGTCATCGGGGGCATGGGTTCGGTGACGGGTACGCTGTTGGGCGGTCTAATACTGGGCGTTGCACAGCTGATGGGCGCCTATTTCTTCGGCGCCGCCTGGCAGACGCTGATTGGATACGTAGTAATGCTCGTCATCCTCACCTTCAGGCCGCGCGGCCTGCTGGGCAACATGACGCGCAAGTAAAGGAGGGATGGGAATGCAAACAACGACAAAGAACGGGGTTCTGCGGTTCATCAAGCCCATCATCCTGCTTGTGGTGGTGGTGGCGCTGGTGCTGGCGCCGGCCTTTGGGGCGGCGTATGCCATAAACGTGCTCACGCGCATCCTTTTGTACATGGCGCTGGGGCAGATGTGGAACCTGCTGGCAGGGTACGCGGGGCTGGCTTCCCTGGGCAACCAGATATTCGTGGGGCTGGGCGGTTACTGCCTGGCCGTGATTACCGAGAAGCTGAAAATGTCCATCCTGCTGGCGCTGCCGGTCACCATCGTGGTCACGCTGGCGGTGGCGCTGGTGATGAGCTTCCCCATCTTCAAGATGAAGGGCGTGTACTTTACCATCGGCACCTGGATTGTGGCCGAGGCGCTGCTGCTCTTCTTTACGAACTGGGCCTTTGCCAACTATGCCATCGGTTTTTCGGTTACGGCGTCGTACAGCCTCTCGCCCGAGCTGTTGTACTGGCTGGCGCTGGCGTTGGGCGTGGGCAGCGTGGTACTGGTGTACGGGCTTTTGCGCTCGCGGCTGGGCCTGGCGCTGATGAGCACCCGCGACAACGAGGCCGCCGCCGAGGTGCGCGGCATCAAGATACGGCGCACGAAGCTATACTGCTTCCTGATTGCGGCGGCGGTCACCGGCGTTGCCGGCATTCTCCTGTTCATGGTGGACCCGTACATCAAACCCGCCAACGCGTTTGGCATCAGCTGGTCGGTGTCCATGGTGTTCATCGTGGTCATCGGCGGCATCGGTACCATCGAAGGGCCCATCGTGGGCGCGCTCATCTACATCGTGCTGCGCCAGTGGTTGTACAACTTCCCCGGCATCTCGATGATCATCCTGGGGGCCATTGCTGTGGCGGTGATCCTGCTGCTGCCCAAGGGCATCTGGGGCACGATACACGACAAGACCGGCTTCGAGATCTTCTCGGTGCGCAGGCGCATCAAGGGCGCACCCAAAGAGGGCGTCAGCCTGAAAGACCTGTTGAGCTGAGGAGCCAGGAACCGCGGGAGCACTGCGGCGGATCTGCGACAAAACAGCCCCTGCAAGGCGCAAAGCCAGCAGGGGCTGTTTTTTGTGTTGCACAGGTGGCCTTCAGGCGGGCGTGGAGGCCGCATCTGCTTCGGTTTCGGCGCCGGTTGCGAGAGTGTCCGCGTCCTGCGCGGGCGCCGCGACGGCCAGCGCCACCGACACCGTGGTGCCCTCGCCCACCGCGCTTTCGAAGGTGAGGGCGGTGCCGTGCAGCTGGGCGATGCGCTGGCAGAGCGCCAGCCCCACACCGGAGTTGCCCTCCCGCCGCGCGCGGGACTTGTCCACCATATAAAAAGGCTCTACGATACGCGCGAGCTCGTCCTGGGGGATGCCCCGGCCCTTGTCCACCACCATCACGCGGCAGCGGCCGTTTTCGGCCCGCCACTGCAGCCAGACGGTGCCGTCGCTAGGGGCGGCGCGCACGGCGTTCAGCAGCAGGTTGCGCAAAAGGTCCACCACGAGGTCGGCATCGGCCAGCACGTAAAGGCCGGGGGCGGGCTGGGCCTTGATCTCCAGCCCGTGCTCGCGCAGTTCGGGGAACACCGAGCGCGCGGCGCCCCGGAAGAGGTCGTTCAGCGCCACCGGCCGGGGGGCGATCTCCCGGTCGGACAGGCCCATCAGGGACAATAGCTTCTGGCTGAGCGTCTCCAGCCGCTGGGCCTCGCGGTAGATGTAGCCGGCGGCCCACTGGCGGACATCCGGCTCCACGTCCTGGAAGCGCAGGATGTCCGAATAGCCGATGATGGCCGTCATGGGGGTCTTGATCTCGTGCGTGAAGGCAGAGACGAAATCCTCCCGCTGGCGCACGCCTAGGTTCAACTCGTCGATACGGCCCTCCACCGCGTCGGCCATCAGGTTGAAGTTGCGCGAGAGTTCGCCGATCTCGTCGTCTCCGCCGCCGTCGGCGCGGGCGCTGTACTGACCGCGGGCGATCTTGCGGCTGGCGAAGCCCAGCTTGCGGATGGGGCGGGTGAGACCGGCGCTGATGCCCAGCACCAGCACGATGGACACCACCAGGATGACGCCGTCCATCTGCAGCGTGCTGCGCAGCTGGCGCTGCCGCTCGGCAAACACCGGGGTAAGGTCGTATACACTGGTGAAGGTGTAGGGGGAGTTGAGGTTGTCCACATTGGAAAAGAAAAGGATGAGGCTGCGGCCGTCGGGCGTCTGCTGGATGTACCAGCCCTGTTCGCCCGCGCCCAGCTTGTCCTGTATCGTGCTCTTTTCCACGCCGCTGGGCAGGTTTTCGTACACGGCCAGCCCCTTTTTGTCGTACAGCGCCTGCCAGTGGCCGTCGCCCCCCAGATAGTTGGCCAACGTTTGGGACTGTTGGGCGAGGTCGGCGTTGTCCTGTTCGTAATAGGCCCGCAGGCTGAACAGCTGCGCCTCCAGGGAGTATCGCTCCAGCAGGTGCTGGGTGAGGCTTTGGGATACGGCGCGCTCCAGCGCCACGTTGAAGTTTTGGCTCACCGTAAGATAGCCGGCCACGCTGAGCGCGGCGGCCAGCAGAACGATGACCGAGAGGGCGAGCTTGTGGGCGAACTTCATGGCGGGGTCATTCCTTTTCCAGCGCGTAGCCGATGCGGTGCACAGTACGGATCTTATCCTGCCAGCAGAGCTTTTTGCGCAGGCGCATGATGTTGAGATCGAGGATGCGGCCGGCGTCCTCGGGTTCTGCGCCCCAGGCCTTCTCGAACAGCACCTCGCGGTAGAGCGCGACGCCCTGGTTGCGCATCAGGATCTCAAGCAGGGCAAATTCCTTGGGCGTCAGGCGTATCTCCTTGCCGTTCTGGGTCACGCGCATGGCGGTGGTGTCCAGCTGCACGTCGAAGGCGGCCAGCATGCCGCCGCCCCGACCGGTGCGGCGCAGGACGCTTTCCACCCGGGCGATGAGCTCCTGCGGGTCAAACGGCTTCACGATGTAATCGTCGGCGCCCATGCGCAGGCCCTTCACCCGATCGGCCACGGTGTTCTTGGCTGTGATGAAGATGACCGGCGTGCCGGTGGGGGCCAGGTATTCCAGCAGGTCATAGCCGTCGATCTCGGGCAGCATGATGTCCAGCAGGGCGAGGTCGTACTCATTCTGCTCGATGAGGTCGGCGGCGGTTTTGCCGTCCATGGCGGTGGTGCAGGCGTAGCCCGCCTGGGTGAGCGCGAATTGGATGAGCGAGAGGATGGCGTCCTCGTCGTCCACCACCAGTATCTTGTTCATGCGGCCGCCCCTCTTCCCGTGGTGCAAAAAAAGTGAAAGAACCCTCTGCCGCCAGTATACGGGGCAGTTGTATCAGCCTTGTATCATACGGCTCACGCTAAAGGAATAGCTGGCGAAGGCCTTGCCGTTCGTATACTCCTCGCCCTGGAAAAAAGAATATCCAATGGCGATGCGCAGGTTGCAGCTGAGCGAGGTGGCGCTTGCCTCCACATAGGGGCCGCCCTTTTCTTCGCGCACCTGCCAGTCGTCGAAGGAGGCGACGCCCAGCCATTTCATGTAGTTGCCCAGCAGTGCGGAGGGATCCTCAGGCGGGGCGGCGAGGTCGGCGGGAATCTGGAAGTCCAGCGTGAGGAGCTTGTAATCCGGCTGTGCGTATGTACGGCAGAGATAGCAGTTCAGCCAGGTAATGACGTCCTGCCCGTTGGCGGACAGCCAGACGATCTCTCCGGCGTCCGTTTGCTTTGCGCGGTATTCGATGTCGTAGGTGAGGCTGTTCTGCTGGAGATAGTTGCTGAAATAGGCAGCTGTATCCTCGGGGATGAGCCCCGCCGCCTGCATGTCGGCCAACTGTTCTATGGCCAGGGAGTGGTATTCGGTGCCCACCTCCGGCACATGGGGCGTGTCTTCGTAGATGTCGGGGCTGTCTAGGAAAACGTCCAACAGTTGCAGTGCCTCATCTTCCTCGGCTGTGAGGGCCAGTGTGCCGCCCACCCGCCCCAGCGGCTGGAAGGCGTCATACAGCTGCCTGTCCTGCAGGCGCACCGCCGCCCCTGGCAGCAGTGCTGCCGCCACCACCAGCACAAGACAGACGAGCGTGACGAGCACCGGTTTTATCCGGCGCCCACGTTTTGACGGGGCGGTGTGTTGGGGTTTCATGGCGTTCCCTTTCTTCGAAGAGTGGAAAACAACGGTCAGGACATGACCGTCACCTGGCCGAAATCCATGTGCATGTAAAAAGAGTCCCCATACAGGGAGAGGGAGCCATACAGGTTGACATTGGCGCTGAAGGAGGACATGGACGCCCCCCAGTAGATCTCGCCGGTAAATTCTTGTGCGTCAATGGCCGGGGCCATCTCCTCCGCCGGCAGGCTGCTGGGCCCGGCGCTTTGGACATCATCCTCATATGCGGAGTGGAACTGCCAGTCTTCCAGGCTGCCCAGGTTCAGCAGGTCTGCGTAGGCGCGCAGGGCGTTGTCCATGTTGTAACCGCCGGCGCCTCCGGTGTAAAGGCAGCCCACCCAAAAAGAGAGTACCTTTTCATCCGCCCCGCCGGCGTCGGCCAATGTAAACGAAAAAAGATTCGTTTCGTCCACGTCCGGCAGGGAGCACTCTATCTGGGTATAGACGATATTCTCGTATTCTTTCTGCCAGCGGGAGATCCGCAGGCCGCCCCCCCACGCGTCGCGCGTCTCCCGCAGGGCGTCCGGCATCCAGGCGGGTGCGATGCCAGCGTCGGCCAGGGCGTCGAACCGCACAAAGGCGGCGTCCAGCTGGAGGGCGGTCTCCTGGGCGTCCAGTTCGATGGGTGTATATCCGTCCGCGAAGGCGCGCGGGACATTTTGCAGCAGCACGATGGCCTGCGCCTGCCCGGGCGTGAAGGAAAGGCTGCCGCCCATCTCCTCGTTTGCCATGGGCTGGAAGCTGTCGTACAGCTTCGCATCGCGCAACCGTATCAGCGTTTGGGGCACAAACGCCGCCACGGCCACCAGCGCCACGCACCCGACCGAAAGCAGCACCGGCTTCCAGCGGAAGCGGCGTTTGCGCTCTGCATCGTTTGTTGTGTGCATGGCGGCCTCCTGGGTTTTGGCTGTGTTTCCATGCCAAGTGTAACAGAAGGCGGCGCCGCGCGCAAGAGAGTGCGGGGACGCCACCGCAAAACAGATACAAATCGGATACAAGGCAGTGATATGCTGTGTATGCGGGCACCAAAAAGGGGAAGGGGGAGTGCGCCGGCATCCGGCCGTCAGGCGGGACAGACCCCGCGCGGCGCAAAAGTGTGATATGGTTTTGATCTTTCCCGGGCCGGCCTACGGCGCGCTACGCGCGCGGCAGGCGGTTATACGACGGCTGCCCCCGCAACCGGACCGTTTTGTGCCTTCCGCAACAGCCGCCGTGCCCATGCACCCGGCTCCCGGCGCATATGCGCTGCCCGAAGGGATCCCACAGCCGCCCCAGAGCGGCCTGCGTCCCAAATGAACCCCGCGCACCTTCTTGTTAAGCGTTCCGGAGGCCCTCATGGGCCACCGGGGCGCTTTTTGCCGTCCTCTTCACGGCGTTTGTACAAAACCCACATGGTTTCTACCCAAAGATTGTGTATGGTTTTATCACAGGCTGACGATATGAATAATAGGGCATATTGTGAGGCGGGCAAAACAAGGGGGAGATGCGGCCGTGCGCAGATGGGTCAGGCGGGTGTTTGTGGCTGTGGCGGTGCTGGTTGTCGCGCTGGTGGCGGCCGGTTTTGTGGCGGGCAACTATCTGTACGACCTCGCCCTCAACCCGCAGATGGATCGCACCCAGGTGATGCAGGCAGAGCACAACCTGGTGGACCTGGGGGATGGGTTTGCCACGGAATGGCAGGATGCGCGGGACTGGTTCGTGCAGAGCGGGTGCGAGCGCGTGGAGCTGCAAAGCCGCGACGGGCTGGTACTTGGCGGCTACCTGCTGCAGAATGGCGCATCGGATACCTACGTGGTCGTTGCGCACGGGTATCTGGGCCGTGGCAGCGAGATGCTCACCTTTGCCCGGCAGTTCTACGGGATGGGCTACAGCCTGCTGCTGCCCGATGCCCGCGGCTGTGGCGATAGCGAGGGCGGGTATGTGGGCATGGGCTGGCCGGACAGGTTGGACCTGCTGGACTGGCTGGACCTGCTGAACGAGCGCTATGCCCCGGGGAACATCCTTCTGTACGGCGTCTCGATGGGCGGGGCGGAAGTGCTGATGGCCTCGGGCGAGGCCCTGCCCGGCAACGTGCGCGCCATCGTGGCCGACTGCGCGTACACTTCGGCGTATGAGGAGTTCCGCTACCAGCTGGGGGAGCTGTTCGGCCTGCCGGCCTTTCCGCTGCTCAACTTTACAAGCGCCGTGGCGCGGCTGCGCGCCGGGTACTGGCTGGAAGAGGCCGACACGCTGGCGCAGGTGCAAAAGTCGCAAACGCCTACGCTGTTCATCCATGGCGAGGAGGACACCTTCGTGCCGCCGGCCATGGCCCGCCAGTTGTACGATGCTGCCGGCTGCGAAAAGCAGCTGTACCTCGTGCCCGGCGCCGGCCACGGCGCCGCCAGCAGCGTGGGCGGCGAGGAATACTGGCGCACCGTATACGGTTTTTGCGAGCGGTATTGTGGGTGAACGGCAGGAGAGAATGAGAAGCAACAGCCCCCGGGAACGCTTGTTCCCGGGGGCTTGCTTGTGGGCAAAGAGAAGGGCGGCGCGGATGATTTGTACAATGCTCTACACCAGCAGCCGCAGGCAGAACAGGTCGTCCTCCAAGAGGAACTCCGCCGTGCCGCCGTGCCGCGCGGCAAACTGGGCGATGTTCTGGGTGCCCAGGCCGTGCCCCTCCTGGCGGGTGACGGGCAGGCCGGTCTCGACATCGAAGTTGATTTCGTCCGGGACGCAGGTGTTCACGACCTCCAAGAAGTACTGCTTGCCGTGCAGTTGGCCACGCAAGCGGATGGTGCGCGGTTTTTCTTCGGGCAGCTTCCGGCAGGCATTTGTGGCGTTTTCCAGGGCGTTTGCCAGCACCACCGCTAGTTCGGTTTTCATGTCCTCGGGCAAGGAGGGGGTGGCCATGCGCACGTCAATGTCGACGTTTGCCTCCTGTGCGCGCAGGATGTAGAAGGCCAGTGCCGCGTCCAGCAGCTTGTGCCCCGTTACGGGCAGGATGTTGCGCACGCCCAGCGCGCTGCCCACGCTCTCGTCGATGGTGGCGAACAGCTTCCGGGCGCCCTCGATGTCGCCGGCGTCCAGGCAGACGGCGATCATCTGCGAGAGATGGCGCAGGTCGTGCCGAAACACGCTGACGCGATGGGCGGTTTGCAGGGCGAGCTCGTTTTGGGCTTCCAGCGTGGTCACATACAGCCGCATGGACAGCTCGCTCTGCTCGAGGTCTATCTGCCGCTTGCTGCCCCGGAACAGCAGGTAGATGACGACGAGCATAAGGATGCACAGGCCGCACAACACCAGCGCCATGGGGATGTGCTGGGGCGCATACTGCAGCGGCACAGGGTAGGATATCTCCAGGAAGAAGGCAGCCACCATCACTGCAAGCAGCAGCGAGAGGGGTATCCAGTAGCGGCGGAAATAGGTGGCCACCGCCAGGAACGGCCGCCGAATGAGACGAAAGCTGCCTGCCGTGGCCAGGAAGAGGACGGCCCCCGGTAGCAGTTGGGGCCATCCCGTCAGATATTGCACCACGAATGTAAGCGTGTTCAGAATAAGGATGATGTTGCACACCAGCAACACGACGAAAAGTGTTTGCCCCATCCGCTGCCGCACCAAAGTGAGCACCAACGGTGTAGGCATCAACACGTTGAACGTGCGGTACAGGATGTCGAGATAAGGGTGCGTTTCCAGCAGGGGCAATTCTTTCCACGCCAGAAAAAAGTTGAGAACGGTAAACAGAGCCAAGAAAATGGACGCGGATATAACCGTGGTACGTATTGAATAGCGCAGACGTGAGAGCGTTAAAATATAGGCCACACCCAAAGGCGTAACGAAAACGCTGGCTATCAGGTCTGGCACAGACATGGGCGCTATCCCCCCAGAAGGCCGATGTCGCACGCCGAAAGGTAGGCGAGATACCGGGCCTTGGCGTCGGCATACTTATACCGCGGGATGGGAAGTTCAGAGCCGTTGGCCATCACGAAAGAGGAGGAGGTGAGCTCCTGCACGTGGGCCATATTTAGGATGTACGACTTGTGCACATGCAAGAAGCGGGCGTCCTCCAGCAGGGGTGCCACCGCCTCGTGGATGGGTACGCGGATGGTCTTGCTGGTGAGCATCTCGCCATCGGCAAGGTAGAACAGCAGTGTGCGGCGGAACGATTCCACGAACAAGATGGAAGAATAGCTCACCCGCACCTTGCGGTCGGGCAGGGAGACGATGAAATAGTCGTTTGCGGCGTGCCGAACCTCCAGCAGGCGGTCCAGCACGGGGAACAGCGTATCCTCCTGCACCGGCTTCAACAGGTACTGGGTGGCCTGCACGCCAAAGGCGGCCAGGGCGTGGTCCGTGGATGAGGTGAGAAAGACGAGAGGAGCGTTCACATAGCGCGCGCGAAGCTCGCGCGCGGCCGTGATGCCGTCCTGCTCGGGCATCAGGATGTCCATCAGGTATAGGTCAAACGCCGGATCCCTGGCCACATGGCGCAGCATCTCGTCGCCCGAGGAGAAGGATTGCACCTGCATCTGCAGGCTTGGGCGCGCCTGGGCATAGCGCCCCAACAGGGCGGCCAGGTTCCTGGCGTCGTGCGGGTCGTCCTCACACAATGCAATGCGAAACACTTGGTTTGCACAGCTCCTTTCAAGGGTGTTCTTATTACAAAGAAGCAACAGGGGATCAATCCCTTCGCCTTGCCCGGATTTCGGGTTCACGGCGAGCTCCCCGCCCTGCGACCCCAGCGCTCGTGGCAGCCCACGGCTAAGGGAAGGCTATCGTCCATAGAGGGCAGGTGGCGGATGGTGTCGATGGAGTTGTTCACATGCTCGCGGACGTTCACAAGTTCTTTCGCCGTCATTGGGCTTTCCTTAAAAACGCGAATTACCCATGCAGGAACGCCGGATCACGGGTGTTCTTTTGGTGGCGAGAAACGGGCAAATCATCAGCATATGGCAGGCGAACGCTATGATGCTGACATAGAGGAAGGGTGTCGTTTGCACAAGGCGCCTCGCTTCCCATCCACACGGGGAGGACGCGGGACGGCGGATGGATATTGCCGTTCTGGCGGATTACCAAGCAACATGCTCTGATTATAAACGATAAGGAGACATAATTCAACAAGTTAATACAAAATACAAACGAAAAGGCGCTCAAAAATAAAAAAAGAATCGAAGATGGCCGGATGTGGCCGACGTGAGCCGGAAACGGCGCGCGATTACAGGCCACCCACCCGGGGAGTGGTCAGTGGCTGGTGAGGCGGGCGATCACTTGCACAGCGGTGTCGTAGTCCACTGGCTTTGCGATGTGGCCGTCCATGCCCGATTCAAGCGCCAGCTCCACGTCCTCCTTGAACACGTTTGCCGTCATGGCGATGATGGTGACTGTGCGGGCATCGGCGCGGTCCAGCGCGCGGATAGTCCGGACGGCCTCGCTGCCGTCCATCACCGGCATCTGCAGATCCATCAAAATCAGGTCATAATATCCTTCGGGCGACGCAGAGAACATGTCTACAGCGATCTGGCCGTTGATGGCCTGCTCCATGGTGATGCCGGTGTCGCCCAGCAGTTCCTCGATGATGAGCCGGTTGATGTCCACGTCGTCCACCACCAATGCGCGCAGGGCGGAAAAATCGGCCGTGGCGGCGGGCGCGGGGGCAGGCTCCTGCTCGGTGACGGTGACGGCGGGCAGGGACGTTTGGGGCAGCCGGGCGCGTATGGTGAACGAGAAGGTGCTGCCGCGGCCCTTCTGGCTATCCACCCAGATGCTGCCGCCCATCATCTCCACAATGGCCTTGGAGATGGCAAGCCCCAGGCCGGTGCCGCCGTATTTGCGCGTGACGCCCAGGTCTGCCTGCGCAAACGGGCGGAACAGCCGCTGCGTTTCCTCCTCGCTCATGCCGATGCCCTCGTCGCTGATATCGAAGCGGTATTCGGCCCATTCGGGCGTTGTTTCCAGCTGCGAGACGGCAAGGGTGACCTGGCCGCCCTTGTCTGAAAACTTGAACGCGTTGCCCAGCAGGTTCACCAACGTCTGGTTCAGGCGCAGTGTGTCGGCGATGACGCGGTCGTTGGCAAGCTCGCCCATCTGCAGCGAGAGGGTGGCGGCGTTGCCGTAGGTGCGCGAATTGATCATCGAAACGACAAAGTCCATGTCGGCGGAGAGGGAGAACTCCTCCTCGGCCAGCTCCAGCTTGCCGGCCTCGATCTTGGACATGTCCAGCACGTCGTTGATGATGCCCAGCAGGTGGGTGGAGGAGGCTTCGATCTGGTTGATGCAGGTTTTTGCCTTGTCCGGGTCGCTGGAGCGGCGGGCGATCTGCGTCATGCCGATGATAGCGTTCATGGGCGTGCGTATCTCGTGCGACATCTGGGACAAGAAGTCGCTCTTGGCACGGTTGGCCTGCTCGGCGTCCTCTTTGGCGCGCACAAGGCCCGTGATGTCGGACAATACCAGCATCACGCAGAAGGAAGGCGCGTTCTGGCGCCGTTCGGCTACCATGACCTCTTGCGAGCGGTGCAGCGACAGCGCGTACGTAAACACCTCGCCCCCGGGCGTGTCGATGTACATCACGCGTTCAATGTCCGCGCTGTCCGGGGTGCCGAACAGCGCGTCCACGTCGTCCATCACCTGGGGCGAGCGGCGGGGTGTGACGATATGGGCCAAAAGCGCCTCGTCGTCCGGGTTCAGGTTGTGCAGCGCTAGGAAACTGTCCATTGTGCGGTTGGCGTACACCATGCGGCGCCCCGCATCGAAGAAGGCAATCGCCTCGGGCAGGTCATCCAGGTGTTCGTCCAGGCTTTCCAGTGTTTGGCCGGCGGCTCGCACGATGTGACCGTAGGCGCCGGGGTAGTTGCTGTCCACCCGCGCAGACAGGCGGCCCAGCCGCGCGGCGGTGAGCAGGTCGTCGGTGTCGTCTATCAGGCCGGTCACATTGTCCTTCACGGATTCGAACGCGCGCGCTAGCTGGCCCAGCTCGTCCTTGCGGCGGCGCAGGTCGGGCGGGATGTCAAGCGCCAATTCGCCATTGGCCAGGCGGCGGGCGTTGGCGATGACCACGTTCAGCGCGCGCAACAGGATGCGTCGCATGCTGCCCCAGTAGATGAACGCGAACAGCACAACGGCGGCCGCCAGAATGAGGATGATGCGCTCACGGTATGCATTCACCTTGTCCAGCATGGGGGTCATGTCGATATCGGTGCCCACAAAGGCCACCACCTGGCCTTCTGAGTCGAAGATGGGGGAGTAAGCATAGTACAGCGCACCGTACTGCTCGTCATCATAGTATACAGACTGTGTGAAGCCCCGGCCGGTGGCGAGCACCTCCTCGCCGCCGGGAAAGACGCTTTTGTCGTCCGTCAGGCCAAGCGATTGCAGGCCCTCTTCTTCGGCAGTCATGTCGTAGATGTAGGTGAACTGGCCGGGGACGCCGGTATCGGCCATGATGTAGAAGTATTTGGCGTTGATGCTGGTGCTGAACTCGTCCAGCCGCCGCACCATATCGTTGTAGCTGTCGTCGGGAGTCAGCGTTTGGGCATACCGCCGGATATCGTCGCCGGCCACGAACATGGTGGCCTGGTAGTTGCTTTTCAGACACTCTTCGTCGGCGTAGTCGTGGTACATCTGGCGCACCATCGAAAAGCTGACCAACGCCAGAATGATGGCCAATGCAACAAAGCAGATGCAGGCGGCCAGAAAGATATGAAAAACCGAGCTGCGCCAAAACTTGACCTTGGGCTGCTCGTCCGGTTGGTTTTTTTTGCCGGGGGTATCCGGGCTCAATCCGCGTCACCGCCTTGCTGCAAGAACGGCGCCGGCGCCTTTTTGGGCGCCGGGCGCCAGCTCCGGTTATTGTTATCCATCATTATAGCAATTTTGCTGTGGGAAATCCAGAAAAACCAACGATACCGTTCCAATTGCGGAAAAAATGCTGCAATTTTGCAGTGAAAGGGTGCCCTGCCCTTTCCGCTTGCGGGGGAGCGGCGGCGCCGTATCTGCCAAAAACTGCGCCATGCGGCAAAAAAGGCCGCGGAAATGCCCGCGGCCGGTTGTATATCGTATGGAGGGCTTGGGCGCAGGCGGTCTTACTGGCAGGGGCGCCCGGGTTTTGGATTGACCGGTGGCGGGGGCTACTTCCTGCCGCTGCCCAAAAGGCCGGCAAGGCCGCGCAGCGGGTGGCCGTTCAGCATGTCCAGCATGCCGTCCATCCGCCGTTCGGTGAAGGCGCCGCCGCTCATCATCGCCACGCCGCGCAGCGGCATGTCCATCATCATGGCTTCCAGCATGGTGCGGATGCCGTCGCCGCTGCCGGCCAGCATATGCCCCGCCTGCTTGCGTATCTGTTTGATGAACTGCCTGCCAATGAAGGTGTGCTGGATCTCACCCAGCGTGGAGTTGCGGTCGTAGGGGGTGCCGGGAGCGCGCCGCCCAGGCGGCAGGGGGGCGCCGTACAGCGCGGCAAATTCGGCGTCGCCGACGGAGAACGGGCCGGCGGGCGGATGTGCGTAGGTGGGAGTGTTTTGCAGCAGGGACGCAAGCCGGTCTTCCAGGCCGTCTCCGGCCACCTGGATGTCGGCGGAAAGGCGGATGTCCCAGAGGGAAGAACCAATGGAAAGCGTGTAGGTGCCACCCTCTACCGCCCAGGCCCCGGCGGCGGTGTTCCAGTAGGCAAAGCTGCGCGCGTCCAACCGGAAGGTGAGCGTACGGCTCTCGCCCGGTTGCAGAAACACCTTCTGGAAGCCCTTCAGTTCCCGGGCGGGACGCCACACCTTGGGGTCTTTCATGCCCATGTACAGCTGCGCCACCTCGGCGCCGACACAGGGGCCGGTGTTGGACACCGTACACTGTATGGTGAAGGGAGCGGCAGTATCCAGCACGTCAATGCCGGGAAGGATATCGGAATAGGTGAACTGCGTGTAGGACAGCCCATGGCCAAAGGGCCACGCCGGGGTCACCTTTGCGGTCTCATAGTAGCGGTAGCCCACGTAGATGCTCTCGCGATATTCCGCGCTACGCCCCTCGCCCGGGTACCAGGCGGCGCAGGGGATGTCGGCCAGGGCGGCGGGCCAGCTCTCGGGCAGCTTGCCGCTGGGGTTCACTCGGCCGGTGAGCACGTCTGCGATGCCGCCGCCGCACGCCTGGCCGCCCAGGTAGGAGAGCAGGATGGTATGCAGATGCTGCACCGGCCAGTCCATCACCACCGGAGCGCCCAGCATGAGCACCAGAACCACATTCGAGCTTGCGGCCACCACGGCCTCGATGAGCTTGGTGTGCGCGGCGGGCATGGCGAGGGTGTCCCTGTCGAATCCTTCGCTCTCGCATTCGTCGGGCAGGCCGGCGAACAGCACCACCACATCCCGTTCCTTGGCCAGCGTCACAGCCTCGGCGATGAGCGCGTCGTCCGGCGGGGCGAAGGGCTCCAGAGAATAGCCCGGTGCATAGGCCGCGTCCACGCCGGCGGCCAGCAGCGCGTCCAGCGGCGGGGTGATGCGGGTGGGGTTCACCTTGCTGCTGCCCGCGCCCTGGTAGCGGGGCGTTTTGGCAAATGCCCCGATGACCGCCACCCGCTGCCCGGCCTGCAACGGCAGCAGACCAAACGCGTTTTTAAGCAGCACGCACGACTCGGCCGCCGCCCGGCGGGCCAGAGCGTCGTGGGCGTCCACATCATAGTGGTAGCCAGGCTTGCGGGCCTGCGCCCATTGCAGCATGAGCGAGACGAGACGCTCGGCCGCGCGGTCCAGCACGGCTTCGGAAAGGCGGCCCTCCCGCACGGCGGCAACGATCTTCGCGTCGTTTACCCCGTTCGAGGCGGGCATCTCCAGCTCCATGCCGGCGGCAAGGCAGGCCACGCGGTCGTCGGTGGCGCCCCAGTCGCTCATCACAAGGCCGTCAAAGCCCCATTCGTCGCGCAGCAGCTTTGTGAGCAGCCACTCGTTCTCGCAGGCATACACGCCGTTTATGAGGTTGTACGAGCACATCACCGTTTGCGGTTGGGCGGCGCGCACCGCCTGCTCGAAACCCGCGAGGTAAATCTCGCGCAGCGCGCGCATGTCCACTACAGAATTGCTGACAAAGCGGGCCTTCTCCTGGCTGTTGGCTGCGAAATGCTTCAGCGAGGTGCCTGGGCCCTCCCCCTGTACTCCTTCGATAAACGCGGCGGCCATCCGGCCGGAGAGGTAAGGGTCTTCGCTGTAGTACTCGAAGTTGCGCCCGCACAGGGGGCTGCGCTTGATGTTGGCCCCCGGGCCCAGCACCACAGCGACGTCCTCCTGCTGGCACTCTTCGCCGATGGCGGCGCCCACCGCGCGCAGCAGCTCCACGTCGAAGCTGGCGGCGGTGGCGCAGGCCGGAGGGAAGCAGGTGGCCGGCACGCTGTGGGCGATGCCCAGCTGGTCGGAGCTGCCGTCCTGTTTGCGCAGGCCGTGCGGCCCGTCGGTGACCATGATGGGGGGAAGGCCTAGCCGCTCGATGCCCTTCAGATGCCAGAAGTCCTGCCCCGAGCAGAGCGACGCCTTCTCCTCCAGCGTCATCTGCGCCACCAGTTCTGTTGCGCTTGTTATGGACAGTGCCATAGAGGGTTCCTCCTTTAGATGGGGGACGTGTTGTCCTGCCGCGCCATGAATGTGGCCACCTCGCCCAGCAGGTGTTCCGCCTGCGGGGCGTAGCCGGTATTGTCGATGAAAGCGTGCCCTGTGTTTTTGTACAACAGGCAGGTGACCGGTACCCCGGCGTCCGAAAGCTTCTGCGCATAGGCCTTGGCGTCGGGCGTCAGGCCGTCGTGCTCGGCCAGGGCCATGAGTAGCGGCGGCAGCCCGGCGAAGCTTTCGGCCAGCGTGGGCGAGACGCGCCAGCTGTTGGCGGCATCGGGGTCGCTATCCAGGTACCAATCGATGATCAAATGCATCATCAGTTCACCTTCCACCTTGGCATCACCGGGGACGTCCTCGGCCGAGAGGCGGACGGCGGGGTAGAGCAGCACCTGCCCGGCGATGGGGACGCCACCCTCGCGATTTTGCAGGCAGAGCACGGCTGCATAGTTGCCGCCCGCAGAATCACCCATCACGGTGATGTCCGCACCATTGCCGCCCCAGTTGCCCGCGTTTTCCGACAGCCACGCCAGCGCGGCCTGGCTGTCGTCCAGCCCGGCGGGGAAGGGATGTTCCGGCGCCAGCCGGTAGTCCACCGAAGCCACGAGGGCGTCGGCACGGTCGGCCACGGCCTTGCAGAACTCCTCCACGGCGGGCAGGCTACCGCCGATCCACCCGCCGCCATGCAGGAACAATACGCAGGGACGGCCAGACTTCGGCTCCTTTGGCACATACACGCGCACCCGCAACGGTTCTTCCCCGCCGGGCAGCAGCGTGTCCTCCATCACCACCGGGCGGCGGGTGATGTCCCGGCTTTGGCCGCCCATCATCTTGCGGATGGTGGGCAGTTGCTCTTGCGCCTTGCGCAGCATCACGCTACGCGGCGCCAGCCGGGCCAGCGGGTTCATCTTGGGCGGGTTTGCCAGCGGCGATTCAAACGCCGCCGCTTCCGTCTCGATCTCGCGGTACTCCATGGCAGCACCCTCCTGAAGGCAATGTTTCGCTTGCTTACGTTATTTGAGCGCACGGGCAGTGGTAGCATGCCGAAATCGTCACACGTTGCACCGACGCCCCAAACAGACGCCGCGCGCCGTCTGTCGTGTATCGTAAGTATAGCACAAATAAGGGCGAGGGATTTCGCGTATTTTGTGTATGGGACGGGGGTTTTCAGGCTGGTATGTGCCTTGGGGCGGCAAACCGGCCCCGCGTTGCATAGCCCCGTCCGCCATGGTACAATCGGGACAAGCAGAGCCCGCATAGGGCAGGAAGAAGGATGCCGGATGGCACAGGAACACACGCCCGTTTTCGCGGGCCTCATTCTCGCGGCGGGTGCGTCTTCCCGCATGGGGACGCCTAAACCCCTGTTGGATTTTGAAGGCGAGCCGTTGCTTTCGCGGCAGATTGGTCTTTTCCACCAGGCGGGTGTGCGCAAGGTGT
Organism: Oscillospiraceae bacterium; assembly: GCA_031548875.1. Lineage (GTDB taxonomy): Bacteria > Bacillota > Clostridia > Oscillospirales > Ruminococcaceae > JAAYCI01. The sequence continues at coordinate 258 of JAVBQQ010000083.1, read as the reverse complement.
ATGTGGTTACGGGCAACGGCCGGGAGAAACTGGCGCCGCTCATCGTGGCGGGGGGCGCGAATGAGATCATCAACGCAAAACACGCCGAGGGGATGTTCTCCTCGGTACGCGTGGGGGTGGCGGCGGTGGCCTTCAGCGGCTGTGACGGGTTCTTCCTCCTGCCGGTAGATTACCCGCTCGTGCCCCCGTTTATGCTGCGGCTGCAGATGGAGGCGTTCGCGCGGCAGGGCGGGGGCGTGGTGTACTCCAGCTACGACT
>JAVBQQ010000044.1:0-37419 GCA_031548875.1 Oscillospiraceae bacterium | reverse complement strand
GCGGGGCTGCGTGACAAGGTGAAGGTGACGATCGGCGGGAACGCGGTGAGCGCGGAAGCGTGCGAGTACGTGGGCGCCGACGCCTGGAGCAAGAACGCGGCCGAAACCGTCAAGGTCTGCGGCGAGTGGGTGGGGTAACACTGCGCCATGGCGACAAATATTGGCTACGAGCGGGCGCTGCGCCTGGCCAGGGAAGAGCTTGCCGGCAGAGACCCCGCCCTTGTGGCGGGCAACACCGGCGTCCCGTTTGAAAACGGGGAGTATGTCATCCCCTGGCTGGGGCGGCGCATCCCCCTCTCGGAGGGCGCGGTGGACCAGCAGATCATCTGGCACCACTACCTGTGCGCCCAGGGCCCCCGCCAGCCCCGTGGGCGGCTGATCGCCTACCGGCAGATACCGGGGGCGGGCATCTATAACGCCAATTTCTACAAGCGCAGCATCCAGCCGATGGTGCGCGCGTTTGGCGGGAACCTCGCGGGCTTCCTGGCGGCCGGGCAGGCGCTGGGGGGCGAAGCGGTTTCGCACGGGGACGCGGCCTTCACGCTGCATCCGCTGCCCTACCTGCCGCTCACCTATGTGGTGTGGCAGGGCGACGACGAGATGCCGGCCAACGGGAATATCCTGTTTGATGAGAGCGCCATCGAGTGGCTGTGCGCCGAAGACCTGGTGGTGCTGGCCGGCCTGCCGGTATACGAGATGCTGCGCATGCAAAACGGCCCCAAGACCGCCGCGCCTGCGCAGACGCCCCTTGAAAAACCGGAATACTTCTTCCGGCAGGAAAAAACGCAGGGCGAAGACCTGGATCCGGGTGATCCGGACGACCCGGGCAGGAGCGGAGGCAATCCATGAACGAGCCACAAAAACAAGTCCACACGCATGCGGAGGCAGACGGCATCGGGCACAGGCACGTGCATTCTCCGCAGCACCAGAAGGCGGTGCTCAACCGGCTCTCCCGCGCCATCGGGCACCTGGAGGCCGTCAAGCGCATGGTGGAGGACGACCGCGACTGCAGCGAGGTGCTCATCCAGCTGGCGGCCGTGCGCTCGGCCATCAACAACACGGGCAAGGTGATCTTACAGGACCATCTGGAGCACTGCATCGTGGACGCCGTGCACTCGGGCGATTCGGAGCGGTTGGAGGAACTGATGATTGCCATCGACCGGTTTGTGAAATAGCGCGCCCGACGGAGACATAGAACAAGAAGACGCCGCCAGCCAACTAAAGGCTGGCGGCGCTTTTTGTTCTTGTTCGCTTCCCTTCAGGGGTGGGCCGTGCCCTGGGCGGTACGCGCGCCCTCCAACAGGGAGAGGAAGATACCCAGCAGCTGTTCCTTGCTCACGTCCTGCTTTTTCAGCCATTCGTAGGTGATCTCCTTGAGGCCGCTGGCGTAGCAGAGCAGCGAATAGTACTGCGTTGCGTTGGGTGTGACGCCCGAATTTTTGAAAGAGGCCATGTAGCTGGAAAGGATGATGCGCCGGAACCGGATCTCGAAGTAGGGGTCGTTGTACGGGGCCATCATGGGTATCAGGTGCTCCGCGTGCGCCTGGTAGTAATCGATAAGGGCGGCCAGCGTCCCGCGAATGGCCGCCATGTCCGGGTGGCGCAGGTCTCGCCCGTAAAGTGGCTGCGCGATCTCTTCAATCTCCGAGAGGACCTTGTCCTCCATCTCGCGCACAAGGCTGTCCATATTCGTATAATGGGCGTAGAAGGTGGTGCGGTGGATGCCCGCCCGCCCGCACACGTCGGTGATGGTGATGTCGAAGTAGCTTTTGGACGCGTACAGGGCCATAAACGCGTCGCTTATCTTCTGCTTCGTCTTGTCCCGTTTGGCCTGGTTGATGCCCATGGTTCCACCCTCAGTTATACAAAATACTACTTAATGTCGAAATACTACACAATATAGCTTTTTGTAGTTTACACTCATGATAAGCCATAGTAATGTGAAACGCAAGAGAACGGTTTTGCGCGCTTCACCCAACAGCCTGTATGCAAATTGAAAGGAGAACACCTATGGCGGATGAGATGATGGCCCTGTACGACGAAAGGATGCAGAGGATGACGAACGCGGTGGAGCTGAAACCCACCGACCGGGTGCCCTGGTTTTCACTGATAGACAACTGGGCGTTGTCTTACTACGGCACCACACTGGCAAAAGCCAAGAACGACATGGACCTGCAGTACGACGTATATTCGAAGGTGTACAGGGATTTTGGCTTCGACGCCTCGGCCTTCCCGGCCATCACCTTCCCGCTGGGCTTTGTGGACGCGTTGGGCGGCGGCATCTACCAGACGGATATGGAGACCCTTCAGATCGCCACCGGCCAGTCGGAGATCATGCAGGCGGCGGAGTACGACGACCTGCTGGCCGACCCGATGGGCTTCATGATCAACAAGCTGATCCCGAGAAAGTTACCTTCGCTTGGGCAGGGGTCGGTGGAGGAGCGCTTCGGCGTTTTGGCAAACGCTTTCGGCACGCTGATGGCCTGGGTGGGCAAGATGGGCGAGATCACCGAAAAGCACAAGACCGAAAGCGGCGTCTTCATCCCCAACGCCGTGGTGCCCTTTATGCCGGCGGACCTGATCTTCGACTACCTGCGCGACTTCAAGGGCACGCTGGAAGACGTGCGCCGCTGCCCGGATAAGCTGGCCGCTGCCGCCATGGCCATCTACCAGAACATCAATGTCCCCGTTACCCACGCCATGATGCGGCAGCCCCAGCCGGACAAATACATCACCCTCTTTTTGCACATGCCGCCCTTCATCCGCCCGAAGGACTTCGAAAAAGTCTACTGGCCCACCTTCAAGGCGTTCATCGAGCAGTTTGCCGGCCTTGGTTACAAGTTCATGATCCTGTTCGAGAAGAACTGGGAGCACCTGTACGACTACCTGCGGGAGCTGCCCCGCGGGCATATCCTGGGCTTCTTCGAGGAGGACGACCTGCGCAAGACAAAGGCCGCACTGGGCAATGTGATGTGCATCGGCGGCGGCATCCGCACCATTGACCTGTACCTGAAGACCCCGGCACAGTGCGTGGACATTGCCAAGGGGTTGATCGAAGACCTGGCGCCGGGCGGAGGCTTTGTCTTCACCACCGACCGCATCATGAACTCCGGCACCGACGGGAACCCCGAATGCCTGAAGGCTGTGGGCGATTACGTGCGGGAACACACCTATTATTGATGGGAGGAACGTGCCATGACTGAGATGGAGCAGGTGATCCAATTGTTTGAAGAGCGGGTGCTGGCCCAGGAGATGGACGACCCGCAGCAGCGTGATGCGATCATACGTATGCTGGTGTTCTACCTGTTGTCGGTGTAAGCCGGCGCGCAGGTGGCAAAACAAAGCGGATACATAAACAGCACCGGGCGGCTGCCCGGTGCTGTACTATTTGGTGGGAAGCAGGGCATGTCCAGGGTCAGGCATGCAGTCTTTCCGGGTCGATCCCTTCAGTCCTCTTCCAGGACGTCCTCGCTCAGCGGCAGTGCAAACATGAACCGCGCCCCGCCCTTGGGCATGTTCTGCGCGCGGATCCATCCGCCGTGCGCGTCCACGATCGCCTTGCAGATGCCCAGCCCGATGCCCAGCCCGCTGTCCTCCGCGTTCTCCCGGCGGGTGGGGCGCAGCTTGAACAGGCGGGGCAGGAGGTCCTCGTCGATACCGGGGCCGTCGTCGATGACCGAGAAGCGGACGTAGCCGTCCACCTCCTGCAGGTCAATGACCACCTTGGGCACCCCTTCGCCTGTGTGGCGCTGCGCGTTGTCCAACAGGTTGTTCAGCACCTGGGTGATAAGCAGCGCGTCCATGGGCACGAGCGGCAGTTCCTCCGTCTGACGCACGGTGATATCTGCGTCGGGATGGCGGCGCCGGAAGAGCGACACCGCCTCGCCCACCACCCCCTCGGCAGTCTCCTCTGTTTTTTCCAGCGACATGTCATTCTGCTGGATGCGGGTGACCGAGAGGATGTTTTCCACCATGCTCAGCAGCCACTGGGAGTCGGTCAGGATGCCCTCCACCAGCTGTCCCTGGGTTTCTTGGGACAACTCGTCCCGGCTTTCCAGGAAGGTGGCGCTGGCGCCTATGATGCTGGTGAGCGGGGTGCGCAGGTCGTGCGAGACGGCACGCAAAAAGCGGTTGCGGGTCTTTTCGGTCTCGGCCAGCACCATGCTCTCCTGCTGCCGCGCCGCCAAAGCCTGCACGTGCAGGGCCTGCCCCGTCTGCTCTACGATCAGCTCCACAAAGGGCATGTGGGAGAGCGGGATGGGCCCCTGGCGGCAGGAGATGCCCAACACACCGTATACCTCGCCCTGGGCCACGACCGGCAGGTAATAGGTGCCCGTGCCCTCGGGGCCGGCCTCCCCCACGGCCACCGGCTCGCCCCGTGTTGCTGCCAGCTTGGCCGCCGCCCACTCGGTCTCGGAGGAGAAAAAGTTGAAGGTGGCGTCACCCTCCGCCTGACGGAAGAAGAAGCTGGGGCTGCCCTCCTCGTGCAGGATGGGCGCATACAGCACGACCGAACGGTTCAGGTCCTGCCAGAGGAACTCCATGGCCTGCCGGGCGATGGACGCGACGTCCCGGCTGGAAAGCAGCGTGCGGTTGACGCTGTACAGCAGTTCCGCACGCTGTTCCTTCGCCTGGGCGGCCCGCATGCGGTTTTTCAGCCTCGTTGTGATGGTGCTGGTGACGATGGTGACCAGCAGCATGATGCTGAGCGTGATGGGGAAGCCCAACGTGATGCTGAAGCCATGCCGGGGCTCGGTCACCATGAAATCGTAGACGAAGACGCCCACCAGGGCGGCGGCCAGGCCGTAGAAGTACCCGTCGGTGATGGCCGAGGTGATGAACACGGCCAGCACCATGACGATGATGATGTTCTGCTGGTCTGTGCCCAGGCGGTAGAGCAGCTCGCACAGGCCGGCGCCCACCAGCAGGGCCACCGCCGTTTTTGCGATGTTGGTGAGCACTCTGCGCGCGTGTTGTTTGCGGGCGGGGGTGTCGTTGGTCGTCAAGGCGTTCCCTCCTGGCAAAGCAGATGGATTTCCAGCGGTTGGTTTATTTCTTGTAGTATACCATGCCTTTCACAAAAATCCCATGCCCTTGTTTGCAATTGTCTGTTTGCTCCGGGCAAAAACAGGCGAGGCCCGCCTTCGTGGGAAGAGGGCGGGCCTTGCCTGCGGAGCTTTTGCGGGGAAACCATCCGCAAAACGCGCCTTACCGGGATCGTTTGGGCGCGCGGGATGCGCGCCTGGTTGGGGTGGTTTATACGTCCAGCTCCAGTTTGCCCATCAACGGGATGGGCGGGATGCAGTTGGGCTCGATGAGCAGGTCGAGCAGCACCGGCCCGTCGTGGGCGAACGCCTCTTTGACGGCGGGGGCAATGTCCTCGAACGTCTCCACCCGGATGGCCTTGACACCCACAGCTTCGGCCACGGCGGCAAGGTTTGTGTCGGTCAGGTCGCAGGCGGTGGTGTACAGGCCGCCCAGTAGCGCGCGCTCGGCGTGTTTCTGGTAACCGAGGATCTCATTGTTGATGACGGCGGTGACCACGTTGATCTTGTCTCGCTTGCAGGTTTCCAGCTCGCTCCACACGTGGCCGAAGCCGCCGTCGCCCGCCAGGCAGAACACCGGGCGTCCCGGCTGGGCAACCTTGGCGCCAATGGCCATGGGCAGGCCCCAGCCAAGGCCGGCAAGCCCGCGCGGGAAGATGAACTTGCGGTTCTTCGTGGCATCGATGTAGTTGGCCAGCCACACCGACGAGAGGCTTGCGTCGGCCACGATGATGTGGTCGTCGGCCAGCTGGCGGTTCACCTCGGCCAGCACGCACTCGATGCGCAGCGGCGTGGTGGTGGCGCAGCAGACGTCCTCCGCCTCGACAGCGTGGTCGGCCTTGGCCTTGGCGATGGTGGCCTCCACGTCGGCGCGGGCGGCCTTGCGGGCGGAGAGGTCCTCTGCCAGCAGGGCTTCTGTAAGCTGCTCCAGCGCCAGCTTCGCGTCGCCCACCACCCGCAGCGATTCATAGTTGCGGCCGATCTCCATCGGGTCGATGTCGATGTGGATGTACTTTGCGCCCCAGGGCAGCAGTGTCCACGCGTCGGTGCCGTTTTGATTGGTGCGGTTGCCCACCAGCAGGATGACGTCCGCCTCGTCCACCATGGGCTTTAAAAACTTGGTGGCGCCGCGCTTGCCCATGTAGTAGCCGATGGGGCCCATGGAGAGCGGGTGTGTCTCGTCCACGCTGCCCTTGCCCATGGTGGTGGTGGCCACCGGCAGGCTGCATTTCTCCTGCAGATCGCGCAACGCGGCCGACCCCTGCGACGAGATGACGCCGCCGCCGGCGTAGACGAACGGTTTTTTGGCCGAGGCCAGCAGCCTGGCCGCCTCTTTTACGCGGGCGGGGTCGGCCATCACGCGGTCCAGCGGGTAGCTGCCGTAGGATACGTTGCGCAGATCCTGGTACGGGTACTCGGTGGGGTCGAACATGTAGTCCGCCGGGCAGAGCAGCACCACGGGACCGGGGCGGCCGCTGGTGGCGGCCACGAAGGCCATGTCCACATAATCCTCGGTGCGGCTTTGGTCCGGGATGCGCTTCACCCATTTGGAAACGCCCTCGAACAGCTTCACGTGGTCGATCTCTTGGAAGGCGTTGCGGTCCATCGAGGTGGCGCCCAGCTCCTGCACGATGGCCACCACCGGGTGGGAGGCCTTCAGGCACTCGGCAAGGCCGGGTACCAGCAGGGTGGCGGCGGGGCCGTTCTGCGCGGCCACAACGCCCACCCGGCCGGACGCCATGGCAAAGCCCTGCGCCATGTAGGAGCCGGCGTTCTCTGTGCGGAAGCCGATCTGCCGGATGCCCAGCGCGTTCGCCTCCAGCATGATGGTGGGCGGGTTGCTCTGGCCGAAGATCTCGGTGACGCCGTGGCGCTTGAGCGCCAGCGCCACGCGCTTGGAAAAGGATGCCTTTTGTTCCATCTGTATGTTCCTTTCTTTGGGGCTGCCTGCAAACAGGCCCTAGCCCATGATGAACATCTCTTTGATGTTCTCCTTGTGCACGCTGCGCTCAAAGGCCGCCTCGGCGTCGGTGAGGGTGGTGCGGTGTGTGATGACCTGGGTGGGCAGTTGGGCGTAATATGACTTTGCGCCCAGCCAGTCGATCATGCGGTCCCAGGCGATGGGGCCGCCGTAGGTGCCGATGACACGCTTGGCGCTGCGCACCATGGGGGTGAAGTCCAGCTGGCCGGGCGCGCCGTAGATGCCTTCCACCACAACGCGGCCGGTCTTGTCCAGCATGTCCACGGCGCTTTGCACAAGCTGGGGTACGCCGGATGCCTCGAAGACGATGTTGGCGCCATGGCCGCCGGTCAGCTCGCGCACCGTCTGCACGGCGTCCACCTCGTCGGCGACGACGATGTGGTCGGCGTCGAATTTTTTGGCCTGTGCCAGGCGCAGGGCGTCCTGCCTTGTGCCGATGACGATGGTTTTGCCTGCGCCGCGGGCCTTGGCAAACAGCAGCGTGAGCAGCCCGATGGGCCCGGGACCCTGCACTACCACCGTCTCGCCCATCTCGAGGCCGGAGTCGAACACCGCGTTGGCGGTGACGCCCAGCGGTTCGATGAGGGCGCCCAGCTCGTAGCTGATCGAATCGGGCAGGGGGATGCAATTGTAGTCCGGCACGGCGATGTACTCGGCAAAGCCGCCGTTCTTCTGCAGGCCGATGATATTCTGGAAGGCCACCTCGCAAAAATGCATGCGGCCGGTGCGGCAGTAGTAGCAGTCTCCACAGGAGGCGGCCACCCGGCTCACCACCCGGTCGCCCGGCTTTACGGTCGTAACACTCCGGCCCACCTCTGCAATCTCGCCGCAGAACTCGTGGCCCATCACCAGCGGAAAGAACTTTTCAAATACCTTGTAGCTGGCGGCGCCCTCGTACATGTGCGTGTCGCTACCGCAGATGCCCGCCGCGCGCACCTTGATGAGCACGTCGCCGTCGCCGATCTGGGGAATGGGAATGTCCTCCACGAACACGCCGTGGTCAAGCGTCTTTTTCAGTACGGCCTTCATGGTGCCCTGCATAATCATATACCTCCATGGAAGCGCTGCGGGTTCTCGAACATCAGCTTGTGCGTCTGCTCTTCAGAGAGGCCCATCTGCCGCAGCTTGGGCAGGATTTTTTCGAAGATGTATGTCCAGTGCCATTCCTTGATGAGGTTGTCGATGACCGGCTGCGGGAAGGGGAACTCCCGGCCTTTGAACCAGTAGATGCGGTCGTTGGAGAGCAGCAGCTGCTCGCCAAAGCCGGAGGCAACCAGCGCGCAGATGGCTGCCAGCCGGTCGTCGTCGAAGGGCATGCCGTCGAAGCCCACCTGGCCCATGCGGTCGAACGCGCCGTAATATCCCATGCCGAACACGTCCAGCAGCACAGTGATGTCGATGGTGTCGCACACATGGCCCAGCTGCACCTGCTTGGGGTTCACGCCCTCTTCTTTAAAGAACTCCGCCTGCTCTTTCAGCATGGTGCCGTGGGTGCAGTGGGTGATGATGCGCACGTCCGGATCTTCCTTGGCAAGCCGGGCCGCGGCGGTGAAGAACATGCGCTCGTAATCGGTGAACTCCCCGAGACCCGTGCCCACCTTGATGGCGCCCGCCTTGATGCCTGTGCCGGCGATGCCGTCGTTCAGCTCAGCCTTCAAAAGCTCGTACACTTCCTCCTGAGCGGGGAAGCCGAAGTTGCGGCGGAAGTTCCAGTAGGCCGCACCGCCGCCCTTCTCGTAGTAGTACCCGCTGGAGCAGATGATGTTGATGCCGCACCGCTCGGACACGCGCTTGAGCAGAGCCACATCGCGGCCGCAGTCGTTGGCGGTGGCGTCCACGATGGTTTTGATGCCCTGGGCCTTGATCTGCTCGATGACCGGCGAGACAACGCCGAAAAAGCGTTCCTCGTCCCACACGTTGGCGGTGGCGTCCCCCTCGTAGCCGGGGTAGCCGAAGACGACGTGCTCGTGCGAGAGGACGGCGCCCAGCTGGTCGGCGGGAACCGGGCCGGTCACGGTATTTATCATTTTTGCCATGCGATGACCCTTCCTTTCTTAAATGGGTGCCTACAGATGGCGCCGTGTGCCGGCGGAAGCATCTGGGATGCACCTTGGAGAATGGGGTGGCTGCCGCGCAAAGCGGCCTACAGATTGAGCGTGAGGCGCCCCACCGAGCCACCGGTCACCTCCACACAGGTGCCGGTCACATAGTCGGAGAGGTCGGTTACCAGGAACTCCACCACCTTGGCGCATTCCTCCGGCGTGCCGAACCGCTTGAGGGCCAGCGCGTCCAGGAACTTGTCCTCACCCACGGCCTTGAAGCCCTGCGCCATGCGCCCGGTGGCGATAAAGCCGGGGCTGATGGCGTTCACGGTGATGTTGTAGGGGCCAAGCTCTTGCGCCAGCAGCTTGTTGTAGTGCAGGATGCCGGCCTTGGCCACGCTGTAGTGCGCATAGCTGCCGCTGGACACGGCCGCCTGTCCTACATGGGAGGTGACGGTGACGATCTTGCCGCACCGGCGCTCCTTCATCATGGGGGCCACGGCCCGCACGGTGTGAATGGTGCCCGAGAGGTTGCGCTCCATCACGATGTGATACTGTTCCAGGTCCATCTCGGAGGCAAGGTTTGCCGTCATGGCGCCGGTGCCGCCGCCGGCGTTGCACACCAGCGCGTCGATGGGGCCCAGTGCGTTCACGATCTCCTGCACGGCGGCTTCCACCTGCGCCGCATCGGATACGTCGGCCACGGCGCCCGCGCTGCGCACGCCCAGCGCCCGCACCTCGTCCATCACGGTGTCGGCCGTGAGCAACGCGGCCTCCGTTTCAAAGTCTTCGTACGATTTCAGGTTGATATCGATGATGCCGATGTCTGCGCCCAGGCCCGCCAGGTGCAGCGCATAGCTGCGCCCCAGCCCGCGCGCGGCGCCGGTGATCAGAACGACTTTCCCGTCCAGTTTTCCCATACTTTAGACCTTCCTTTCTGAATGGCGAACAGAGTGGTTTCCTCGGTGGCGAAGAGCGGGGAAAAGGCCCGCGCTCTGCCTGGTGCACCCATTGTAACAAGGGCGGTTACGGTGGCAATATCGCACCTTTCAGTGATTTCTATCACATTTTTTAGGTATTCTGGCGGATTGCATGATATTGTTTGCCGAAGTCTTGACTATTTTTGGCAGAATGCTATGATGATATCATGACCCTTTGCACAGAAGGATAGCGATGAAACGATAAATAATCGCCAAAAGCGGGTGGGAATGATGGCCAGGGGAAAGACGATCGGTTTTGAACATTTTGCCCGGTTCACAGATGAATTCGAGAGCCATTGCAGCCGCAGCCATCACATTATGGACGTACCGCTGCTGTACATGATCAAAAACGCGTTTGGGTACGACATTATCTCGCTGACCAACTACCAGGGGCGGCGCTTTTGCGGCGTCGAGATCATTGGCGACATCGATATCCCGGTAATCAAAGAATATTATGTACACACCTTTCAAAAGCGCGACCCCTTCGCCGCGCACATCAACCGCGTGTGCGCGAAGGACGACAGCATCTCCATGCTGCAGAGCAGCGAGGTGTTTGGTGGCAGCAACTACGACAATAACGACTACTACCGCTTCCTGCACCATTATGGCATTGCTCACGCGCTCACCATCCCGGTGGCCGGCTACCGGCTCACCGTGTACAAGAAGGAGGGCGAGCAGGACTTTACCAGCCGCGAGCACGACGCGATGAAGCTGCTGGCCACCCAGCTGCGCACCCGTTATAAATCCAGCCGAACAGCCGCCCGGCAAGCGGCGGTGAGCGATGCCCAAAGCAGCCTGTTGGATTCGCTGGGCGTGGGTTTTCTCACGCTGCGGGCGCAGGAGGGGCAGCTGGGCATCCAGCAGTACAACCAGACCGGGCGGGAGTTCTTGCGCGCGTCGGGCGAGGGCGAGCAGCAGGCGGTGAGCCAACTCTTCCAGCGCATCCACCAGGGCGGCCGGCGCATGCTGGGGCAGCACCGGGCGCTGTGGATGGAACAGGCCGGCCGCACCTTCATCTGGGAGGAGCTGGACACCGGCCTGCCGGGGGAGGAATTCTACACCCTCACCATCTACCCGCAGGAGCGTCCCTCCCAGCGGCTGGACGGCGAAAAGCTGATCCGCCGGTACAACCTCTCTGCGCGCGAGATCGAGATTGCCCGCCTGCTGGTGGGCGGGTGCAGCTACCAGGAAGCGGCGGCCCGCCTGTTCATCAGCATCAACACGGTGCGCACCCACGTGCGCAATATCTACAAGAAAACGGGCATCACCAACCAGCGCATGCTGGGCCTTCTGTTTGCCTGAGAAGAACACAAAAAGCCCCTCGTGTAAACGGGGGCAAGCCATTAGAATAAAAACCTGTAGCACGCGCCGGAAAAGCGGATGTGCAACGGTCATCTACCTTCCGCGCCGTCCCGCACACAACGAAGGAATGTTGTATGCGATTTGGCTTGCGGCTGACGATGACCTTGTGCGCGCCCGCTCTTCTGGCGCTTGTGTATTCTATAGCCTTTGCTCCTGGTCCAAGCGTGGTTTTCAGGCGTTGGGCTCGTCGGGCACAAGGCCGCTGCTGCGGTACTGCGAGTATTTCTTCTTGTATTCGTACATCATCCTGTCCGCTGCCGAGAACATCTCGTTGTACGACTGCGACGCGGAGGTCATGACCGCGTATCCCCAGGACACACTGGGCCGGCCCCAGATCTCGTGGCTGGACTGCGCGCAGAGGGCGTTTACCTGTTTGATGAACCTCTCGGCGGTGTCTGCGCTGCCGTTCGGCACAAGCAGCACGAACTCATCGCCGCCAATGCGCGCGACGAAGGCGCCGGCAGGCGCCCCGGCCTTGATGAAGTCGGTCACCTTTGCCAGCAGCGCATCCCCCAACAGGTGCCCGTGAATATCGTTCACCTGCTTGAGCTTGTTCACGTCACCCACCAGGATGAGCAACGGCAGGGTGCCGGCCTGCATATATTTGGCCACCTGGTTTATGTACGCGTTGCGGTTGTGCAGGCCGGTGAGCCTGTCGAAGTGGGCGATCTCTTCAAAATATCGAAGCAATGTGTAGACAGGCGTCACCTCGGAGATCTCCACCACATAGCCAAATTTTCGCTTCCGGTTTTGGATCTCGTGCATGGAGAACAGGAAGCTCGTCTCTCCGCCGGGGGTACTGGTCATGATCACATTCTCGCTGTGGGGCGAGATGCGGCTGCGGCTCTCTTCCAGTATCCGCTTGCGGTACAGCTCGACCGGTTCCCGGAACAAGGGCTGCGGAAAGGGCGAGCTTGCCGCCCAGTCCTTCTTGTTCCAATCCAGGATGCGCTTTTTCTTGCTCAGGACCAGGATGGTGGTGGAAAGGCTGCCGAATACAAACTCGCGCGAGGTGACGATGACATTTTCCGAGGGCGCCAGGTGCAGCGCGTTGTACAGGGGGAACAGAAGGATACACAGCGCGATGGGGGCCGCAAGCTGCAGCAGGATGTCCAGTGTGGGGCTTTGGGGCACCAGGGCGACCAGCTGGCTGTTCCACAGTGCATAAGCAAAAAACAGGATGGCGACGGCGGAGGTGGAGGCGAGCATGTAGTGGGTGGAACGCCGCATGTGGCGGGGCATCTGGTAAAATACATTAAAACAGAGCAGATAGCACCGGATGAACACGACGATGGCGTACAGGTAGAAAACAAGGGAAAGCCAGAGGGCGGAATCGACGGAAGAAAGCGTGGGGGAAGCGGCCCCGCCCAAAAGGCCGCGCAGGAGGAAGCAGCCAAGCAGCGCGGGCACGATGAAAAGGACCACCACAGCCGCCGGATGCAATTCCTTATAGGAAACCTGCCGCCGGATGTGCAGGCAGAGGAGCGGCGGGATGAGCATAAGGCCGATGGTGCCCAGCGTCTTCCAGAGTTCGGCGGCGCCCGCTTCCTGCGCAAAGGTGGCCAAAAGGGAACAAACGGCCCACAGGAACACCGCGGCGCACAGGAGCAAAAAATAGGCGCACGACCATTTCTGCTTGCGCCAATGGTACAGCGTAAGCAGAATCAGGACGACGCTGATGCAGCAGATGGCAAAATACATCGCTTTGCTCAGGATGGCGTCCTGGTACAAAAGATCGGCAAACCATTCATTTGCCCGCACAACCGACTCATTCATCTGCTTTCCCCCGTTCCTATTCAATCGGCCGGCCGCCGCCCCACTTTAGTGGTTTTTAGAAATTTCGCAATTATGCTATGATTGTAACATAAGCGGGGGCGGGTGTCCCCTGTGGAAAAAATCGTACGGGCAAAAGAATATGCAGGCTTGAAAAAACGATCGATTGGTGCTATATTACTTATTTACAAACTAGGAAACGGGGGCATTGCAATGCAGATATTTACGGCCAGAACATGCGAAACGTTCGATATGGAGTATTTGTGTGAAGATTTGGGCAAACAGATTGCAGAAAATGTGCAATTTGGCTCCAGGACCATGGGTATTGCCATCTGCGATTCCACAATCGATTACCCCGCGGTCATGAAGAAGCTTTCAGAGATGTATGATTTTGACATTTACGGGGCCACGGCGCTTGCCTTTATCGGCATCCATTCGGTGGAGGACATCAGCGTCAGCTTTATGATCATCACCGGCGACGAGGAGCTTGTGGGCTCGATGGCGCTCTCGGAACCGTGGACGCCGGAAAATGTGGACAAGGTGGTGCGCGACGCCTATAACCTGGGGCGGGAACGCCTGGGCGAAGACCCAAAGATGCTCATCACGCTCCAGCCCTTCAGCACCGAGATCACCTCCGATATCACGACCCGCATCCTGGACGATGCGTCGGGCCACTGCCCCATCTACGGCGCCGTATCCTCCGCCGACCTGTCCAGCAACATATCGGGCATTTTTGTGAACGGCGAATTCTACACCGACCGCATCCTCATCAACATGCTGGGCGGCGGTATCCAGCCGCGCTTTGCAGTGGCGCAGGTGAAACTACCCACCGCGCACAAGCGGGTGGTCATCACCAAGGCCAGCGGCAACGTGGTGTACAACGTGGGCGAAGACACCTTCCTGCGCTTTATGGAAAAGAACGGCCTGGTGGTAGAACCTAGCTATGTTTTGGAAAGCTTCATCGCCACCTACACATCCAGCCCGGTGATCATCTACTGCAAGGAGAATGGCGAAGAGGTCGAGAAGATCCGGAATATCATCCACATCGACTACGAGACGGGGGCCGTCGGCTTCACGGGCGAGATGCCGGAGGGATGTGAGCTCACCATCGCCGTGCTGCGGCGGGAGGATGTGGTCGCGTCGTCCAAGGCGTGCTTCGAGGACATGATCGCCAAGATCGAGCAGAACACCTCCGACCAATACCGCTACAGCACGCTGTTCGCCTCCTCCTGCGGGGGGCGCTACCTCATCATGACCGGGGACACCAGCATGGAGGGGGATTACATCACCAACAACCCCGCCCTGCGCGACCTGGCCTCCTGCGGGTTTTATGCAATGGGAGAGATCTGCCCGCTTTCGGTGGACGAAAACGGGAAGGCGGACAACCGCGCGTACCATTCTTCTATCGTACTGATGGCATTGTAAAAGCTGGCTACGCACCCCAAAGCGCCCGGAGGGGGCCCGCGTTTGCGGGTGGGCGCGCAACGAACGGAAGACGGCACAACTGTTACGGAGGCCCTTGCCATGCAAAGTCAAACCGATCTGCAGCGCGAGATCGAGCGGTTGGAGGGGGAAAACCGCCGCATCGTGCGGGAGAGTGAAAACCTGAAACGCCGCATCGTGCGGCTGGAGCGTGACAAGCAGTATTCCGCCATCACGGCGGAAAACATTGAACGCGTGCGCGATTTCAATGCGCAGGAAAAAGAGCTGCAGCACCTGTACAACCAGTTGCTGCTTTCCAACTGCCCGGATATGATCTTTGTCTTCGACCGCAGCTATATGTTCCTGCTGGGCACCGAGACGAGCAGCAAGTTTCTGGGCTACTCCAGCCATAACGATCTGGCCGACAAGCCGCTTGAATTCATCTTTGGCAGGCGCTTCGGCAAGGAAGAGCTGGTGCTTTTGCAGGAGACGGGCAGGGCGGTGATGGAAAATAGCCGGCCCGCCGAATATGACCAGAAGCTGGATGTGGACGGGGAGACGGTCTTCCTCACGATCACCATCTCGCCCGCCAACAACCTGGAGGGGGAGTGCATGGGGGTCGTCATCGTGCTGCACGATGTGACCGCGCTGACCCTTTTGAAGGATGCGGCCGAAAAATCATCCGTCTCTAAAAGCGTGTTCCTGGCCACCATGAGCCACGAGATGCGCACGCCGATGAATGCCATCATCGGCATGTCCAGTATTGCCAAAAACACAAACGATATCGAAAAAATGCGCTACTGTATGGACAAGATCGACAATGCCTCGGTGCACCTTTTGGGGGTCATCAACGACATACTGGACATCTCCAAGATCGAATCGGGCAAATTTGAGCTGTCGCTGAACGATTTCGACCTGGAGCGGATGCTCATCCGGGTCGTGAACGTGCAGAACTTCCGCATCGAAGAGAAGAGACAGACGCTGCGGGTGAACCTGGACCCCGGCCTGCCCCATTTTATCCACTCGGACGAGCAGCGTCTCTCGCAGGTCATCACAAATCTCCTCTCCAACGCCGTCAAATTCACACCGGACGAGGGCGTCATCACGCTGGAAGCGCGGCTGGCCGAAAGGCAGGGGGACCGTTTCTGCCTGGAGGTGGCGGTGTCCGACACGGGCATCGGCATCTCCGCGGAGCAGCAAAGTCGTCTTTTCCGCTCGTTCGAGCAGGCGGACAGCGGCATCTCCCGGCGGTTTGGGGGAACGGGGCTGGGCCTTGTTATCTGCAAGAACATCGTGGAGATCATGGGCGGCAGCATCTGGGTGGAATCCGCCCTGAACGAGGGCTCCCGCTTCACCTTCCGGGTGTGGGTGGACGACTGCGGGCCGGACTTTCGGGCCGACAGCGCCGCCGGCGAGGTGGCGTGGGACAAGATACGCATACTGGCCGTGGACGACCAGCCCGAAGTGCTGGATTATTTTTCCAGCATCGGCGCATCCCTGGGTTTCCACTGCGATATCGCGGACGGGGGCGACGCGGCGTTGCGGCGGGTGCAGTCGGCGCGGCTGCCCTACCATGTCATCTTTGTGGACTGGATGATGCCGGACATGGACGGCATCGAGCTCACGAGAAGGATCAAGCAGCTGTGCGGCGAGGGCAGCATCGTCATCATGATTTCGGCCGCCGGGTGGGACCAGATGGAACAGGAGGCGACGGCCGCCGGCGTGGACCGCTACATGCCGAAGCCGCTCTTCACCTCAGCCGTGGCCGATTGCATCACAGAATGCCTGAACCTGATTCGCCCGCAGCCCCCGGAGGACCAAGCGGAGCCGGTTTCCTTCCGCGGCAGGCACATCCTGCTGGCCGAGGACGTGGAGGTGAACCGGGAGATCGTGCTGGCGCTGCTGGAACACACCGGCGTACGCATATCCTGTGCGGAAAATGGGGCCGAAGCGGTGGAGATGTTCTCCGCCGCCCCGGACGCGTACGACCTGATTTTCATGGACATCCACATGCCGGTTGTGGACGGCTACGCCGCCACCGAGCAGATCCGCGCGCTTGGGACCCCGCGCGCGAAGACGGTGCCCATCATCGCCATGACGGCGAACGTCTTCCGCGAGGACATCGAAAAATGCCTGGAGAGCGGCATGGACGACCACATCGGCAAACCCATCGACATCGACGAGGTCATCGGCAAGATGACGCAGTACCTGGCTTGAAACAGGCGCATATAAAAAGACGGAACCCCATCTGCCTTGCGGCACCCATGGGATTCCGTTTTTTTTGTGAAGGAACAACAAAGGCGAATGCCGGTTATTGTTCTGCGATCTCGATGAGCCGGCACAGCTTGTCGATGATGACCGGCCACTGGTAGTTGGCCTCCACATAGGCCTTCCCGTTCTTGCCCATCTGCGTGTACTGCGCGGGGTGGGTAAGGAGGTAGTCCAGCACGCCGGCAAACTCGTGGTAGCTTGAGTAGTACAACCCGGCGTTGCTCTTGATGCAGTGGCCTTTCAGCACCTTGCAGGTTTCGTTCACCACCACGGGCACGCCCAACGCCAACGATTCCAGCACCACGATGGACAGGCTCTCGTATTCCGATGGCATGACGAGCATCCTTGCGCCGGCCATGCCGTCGTACTTCTCCTCCTCGGTTACAAAGCCCAGCGGGATGATGTCCGGATGGCTGAGGACGGGGATCACCGCCTTGCCCATAAGCACCAGCTTTAGCTTGCTGTCCGGGTTGTCCTGCTTGTAGCGGAGGAAATCGTAGAACAGGGCGGGGCAGTTTTTTCCCTCATCTATCCTGCCCACATAGAGCAGGTATTCATCCAGCTTGTGTTTCGCCTTGAAACCCTCGGGGTCGGGTGATTCGGGCACGACGACCCCCATCCCCAGGATGTCGTTGGGCACATCCCTGTTGTGGAACAGCGCGTGCACGAACGCCTGCTCGTCGTCGGTGAGGTAGCCGATGGCGCGGGGCTTGCAGAAGATGTCCTTGTAGATGCCCATGCGGATGTACGGTTCGTCGTGCGCCGTGGGGATCAGGACGGCCTTGTCCTGGACGGCGGGCAGCCCGCGCGCGGTGAGGTAATAGAGATAGGTGACGAAAAGGAAGGCGCTGTATTCGCTTTCGTGTTCCCGCATGTACGCGATACATCCGGGGCAGTGCGGCCCCAGGCCGTCCATCCACCGCTCCTCCCGTTTCCTGTCGCCTATATGGTGGTTCAGCAGTTCCGCCGTAAGCGGGCCAAAATCGGCTCCCCGCGGCTTGTCTGTGGGAAAGCGGCGCACCGTCACCCCGTTGATCTCCTCCACCCCTTCGGGGTAGTGGTTTGCCCAGTTCGTGTAGTCCAGGGCGCAGGAGGTGAGCACCTCCACCTCGTAAAAAGGCAACAGCTGCTCGGCTAGTTCCCGCGCGAGCTGCTCCGAACCGCCGTTCACTTCCAGCCCGTAGCGCTGGTTCACAATCGCAATCTTCTTCACCCGTTCCATCCACCTGCCTCATCCGGATCTTGTGTTTTCTGCCCCAGCTGCTGTTCCAGCGCCTGGATGCGGCGGTCCGCCGCCACGAGGTTTGAGTACATCACCGTGATGCACTTGCTGGCGGCCTGATGATAGACCGTCACCTCCTGCGCCATCGGGTTCAGCAGGAAGCCGACACACCGGCGCACCACGCGCTTGAAAAAGCGGCTGACCCCGCCAAGGGCGCCGGCGCGCGTCTCGATGGGGCGCACGGCGGACACGGGGGAGAGGTTTTGCAGCAGCTCCACCGTGGAGCGGATGCTGCCCATATCCTGGTGGATAAACGACGGGTTGAAAAAGAGCTCGTCGACCGCGAGCCCCCGGGCGCGGATATCCGAGCGGATCTCCTGCATGATGCACTCCACGTCGACTGTTAGAGAGAATGGTTCCATGGACGCTGGTCCTCCTGGTTTCAATAAGACACTCCATTATTCTTTCACAAAGTATAAGATACCCTGTTTTCGCAAGGGGGTCAAGGATATCTTTTGGACGGGGGACGCATGCAAAAGAAAAGCAGCGCTCCTGCAAAAAGCGCTGCTTTCTTTTTGGATGGAGCCCTGGAACCGTGCGGCTGGAGGTCTCAGTCGTCGATAGCGTAAAAATTCTTTTTCACGGTGGTGTAGCTGGTGGCGGTGCTGGCCTTGACGCCGCTGATGGACAGGGTGTATTTCTGCCCCCTGCGCAGGCCGGAGACATAAAGATCCATCTCATCTCCGTCCTTTTCGAGGATGCGCACGCCGTAGCTCTTGCCATTGGCATCCTTCACGGTTGCTTTCGCGTCCCGGTAGTTCACCCGGCGGCTGAACTCGACGGACAGCTCCCGGTCGTCCTCGTCGTACTCGATCTCCCGGATGGTGACGAGTGCCGCCGCCGGGGTCTTGAAGCTGCCGGACACCGTCGTCATGACGTTGCCGTCCGCGTTGCGGATGCCCTTGATGGTGAAGCGGTATGTTTTGCCAGCCGCAATGCCGGCCACCTTAAAGTCCAGCTCATCGCTGTCCTTGTCGCAGATGGACGCCCGGTATGTCTTGCCGCTGGAATCTTTTACAGACACGGATGCGCCGCTGTAGGCCACCCGGCCCACGAAATCGACCTCCACCTTGCCGCTTCCCTCGTATTTGGTGCGCTCGATAACCACTTTCGTGATGGAGGGGACTACGACGGTGCCCCGCACCGTGGCGGCGGATTCCCCCCGCGCGCGGATGCCGGTGATGGTGAACGTATACGTGCGCTTTGCCCGGAAATTCTGTATGGTGAAGTCCAGGCTGTCGTTGTCCTTGTCGGTGATCGTGGCCCGGTAGCTCTGGCCCAGGTTGTCTTTCAGCGTCACCTTGACGCCGGAAGAATAGACGACGTCGTCCCGGAAGTCGACGTCCACCTGGCCGCGGCCCTCATAGGTCACCTTGCTCACAACGGGCGCGGCGGCCGCGGCAGACAAGGGCATGATGCTGAAAAGCCCCATCGCCAGCAGGGTAGCCAAACAAATCGATACGGTCTTTTTCATTTGGGGTTCCTTTCTTTCCAGATACAGCGGATCACTTTAATAGTGAAGATGGAGTGAAAAGGGGCGGTTTTCTCGCCCATCTGCTATAATAATGCTGACAACCGCTTTTTTATTGCAGCTGTTTTCAAAATATTTTCAAATTTTCAACATAGCCGGTGCGATAATATACGTGCCCCGAGCATTATGATAACAGTGAGAAGCGGGAGTGTGATTATGCTCATCAGCATGCTTGCAGAGAATGCGCCGCAACAGAACCCGGATATACAATATAAAGCATATATGACGGGCATTGCCGCCGGGGACAAAGAGGCCCTCCATTCGCTGTACCAAGAAACGCGCAGCGCGGTATACGGGTTTGCGCTGTCCATACTGAAAAACACCCACGACGCGGAAGAAGTGCTGCAGGACACCTACATACAGGTCTTTCGCGCCGCGCAAAGTTACCAGCCCAGCGGCAAATTGATGTCCTGGCTGCTCACCATCACGCGCAACCTCGCCCTGATGAAGATACGCCAGCAGGCCCGCTTCAGCGGCGAGGAACCGCCCGACATCCCCGACGAGCACCCGGAGACGCCGGACGACCGGATGCTGCTGCAGAAGGCGCTGGACACGCTGGCCGAGGGGGAACGGCAGATCGTGATACTGCACGCGGTGACGGGCTTTAAACAGCGGGAGATAGCGGAACTGCTGGATATGCCGCTCTCCACCGTCCTTTCCAAATACAGCCGGGCGCTTAAAAAGCTGCGCCTTGCGCTGGGGGACGGCTCGTTGGCCGAGGAGGTATCCGGCGGCAGAAGCGTTGTTTTTTAAGTGGCGGCACCTTTTCCGGGAAAGGAATGGCATCCAGATGACCAATCATGAAATCAATACAAAGCTGCGGGCCGCGGTGGAGTCGTCTGTTCCCGATGTGTGGGAGGGCATCTCCGCCGGCCTGCAGCAAGACGCGGCACAGGCGTCGCCCGTCGTGGCCGGGAACAAAGCGGGCGTTTCCGCTGCCCGCACAAAGCGCCCGCCCCGGTGGCTGGGCTATGTGTTGACGGCCGCTGCCGCCGTGGCCCTGACACTGGGGACGGTGTGGGGCGTGGTGCAGTATACAAATACGGTGGATTCAGTGGTCATGCTGGACGTCAACCCCAGTGTCAAGCTCACCGCCACCAGCAGGGAACGGGTGATCAGCGCCGTTGCGCTGAACACCGACGGCGAAAAAGTGCTGGCCGATATGGACCTGGCCGGCACCGACCTGGAGGTGGCCGTGAACGCGCTGATGGGCTCCATGCTGCGCCAGGGGTACATCGACAACCTGGCCAACTCCGTGCTGTTGACGGTGCAAAACCCCGACGCCGCAAAAAGCCGAGCGCTGCAGGAAAAGCTGAGCGAGGACATCGACGGCCAGCTGGCGGCGGCCTCCGTGGCCAGTTCCATCCTCAGCCAGTCGCTGCCGGGCGATGCGGCGCAACAGGCGCTGGCCGAGGCGCACGGGATCTCGGCGGGCAAGGTGGCGCTGATCCAGAAGGTGCTGGAAAAGAATCCCCACCTCACATTTGAATCGCTGGTTGGCCTTTCGGTAAACGAATTGAACCTGCTTTTGAAAGGGACGGACGACGTGGAGGGCCTGGCAAGCACCGGCCGGCCCAGCGAAGACGTCTATATCGGCGCGGTGGCCGCGGAAAAAGCGGCCCTCCGGCACGCCGGGGTTGCAGCGGCCGATGCTATCCTGCAGAGGACGGAGATGGACTTCGACGATGGGGTGATGGTGTACGACGTGGAGTTCACGGCCAATGGCATGGAGTACGAGTATGAGATAGACGCGCTGGATGGCCGCGTTGTGTCGCACGAGGTGGTGACAAGCACGCTCACGCCGCAGCCGCAGGTTTCCTCCAGCGGGAGCGCACAACCGCCGGCAATCCAGCCGCAGCCTCAACTCGAGCAGCAGCCGGCGGCGCCCCAGGCGCCCGTTGACGACCATGACGACGATTGGGACGACGACCGCGACAATGTGGATGATGATAACGACGATGACAACGATGATGATGACTAGGGCAATCCCTCCACAAAGCCAAAACGCCCCGGCGATCCATTTGGGATCGCCGGGGCGTTTCCTGTGCGGAGGATCAATAATCCTTTTGGTAGTTTAGGTCGTTCACCTCTTTGGGAATAACATACGTCTCCTCCGGCCCATGCAACGGGGCCCACACCTGATTGAAGAAGGGGTTGCGGGCGGCGATCTCGCCGTAGTTCCAGGCGGCGCGCTCGCACTCGGGACACCAGTGGCCGCCCTTCAGCACCAGCATGGGGCTGGCCTCGAACTCGTGGCCGAAGGCGCAGCGCCAGCGCAGCTTTTCGTACGGGCCGCCCGCGGTGGCGGACAGGCACTGCCCGCCGCGGAACTCCGCCGCCGCCTTCATGTCCGAAGCGTCCAACTTTGCAAAGTCCTTGCCCTCGTCGTAGCCGTGGTCGATGTGCAGCACCTCTTCGCCTGGCGGGGAGAGGTCCACTTCGTCCCAGCTGCGGGGCATGGCATCGGCATGCGCGCGGCCGCCGTAGAAGGCGTTCATCCAGTCTTCCTTATTGTTCTCGCGCATCCACAGCGTGCCCATCTCCTTGCGCGCGATCTGCCCGTTCTGGCCCAGCATCTGCTCGGCGGTGGGCAGCATGGCTTTGGCCATGGGGCTCTTCAGCATCTCGGCCATCTCTGCGCAGTAGCCGCCCTGGTACTGTTCATAGCTCATCACGCGGAAGCGCAGGATGTCGTTGAGCAGGTCGGAATCGAGGTACCACTGGCCGTGGAAGTTGCGCCGGGCGAACCACCACGGTTCGAACACCTGCTGGATGGTGAATCCAAGCGGGGCGAAGTTGTCGTTGTAGTACCGAACGGTGGACAGGCGGAAGCTTTTGCCGCCGCCGATGTTGTATATCCTGCGCCAGAACTCCTCGGGCACAAACTCTTCGCACACGTTGGCGCACAGGATGCCGCTCTCGATGTTGGTGACCCATTCAAGCTCGTTGCGCAGCGGTTGGTGCATGCCGATGGGCTCCTGCCCGCTTGCGGGGTTGGGCGGCATGATGCCCGTCTGCCGCAGGCTGACCCAGTATTTGAGACCGCTCTCGATGACCGCGCGCTCGGCGGCGATCTTGCCCACGGCGTAGTAGTCGAAGATGGAGCCCTTGATGGGGTCGCCGCAGCGGCCCCAGTGGATGGGGGGCATGCGGTCGCCCGTTTCGGCCACGGTGCCGATGTAGATGAGCTTCATCTCATCCGCGTTCGGCTGGGCCTTGATGGCGTCGATGATCTTGCAGGTGGAGCCGTAGTTGACGAGGATGCTCTCCTTGGGGAACTTGTCTGCCTGCGGGGAGATGAAGGCCCCCACGTGCAGCACATAGTCGGCGCCGGTGACGGCCCGCAATACGTCGTTCCAGCTCGTCATGTCGCCCCACACGATCTCGAGGTCGGGGTTTGAAAGGTGGTCCTTCATCCGGGCAGTATTCTTCGCGCTGGGGCGCACCAGTACCCGCAGGCGGAAGTGGTCGGTGCGGGAGAGGATCTGTTTCATCGCTTCGGTGCCCATGCTGCCGGTGGCGCCGGTGAGCAGCAGCACCTTCTTTGTGTGCAGGGCGCAGGCGGCCACCTCCGGTGCGTCGAAGGTGCGGGCAAAGCGGGCGGCCTCGGCGGTGGCGTTCAGCGCGCGGCGGGCCTTGGCGGCGTCGCCCAGCAGGAACCAGGGGATGGACAGGCGGCGGCAGGCGGCCTCCAGGTCCTTCGAATCCCGGCTTTTGGCGCCCACGGCCACCACCGCCCAGTCGCAGGGCAGCTCGTCCGGCGCGCCGTCCCGGTCGATCTGCACCGCCGTGCCAGTGATGCCGGTGCAGGAGGCGCCGGTGACAACGTTTATGCCCTCGCCGTAGATGTTGCCCATCACGGTTGCCTTGCGGATATCTCCGAGGTCGCCGCCCACCTCGCCCAGCATCTCGAGGATGGTAACGGTGGCGCCACTGCCCTGCAGGAACTCGGCCACCTCCAGCCCCACAAGCCCCCCGCCGATGACCACGACCCGGCCACTGGGGGTGGTGCGGCCGTCCAGCACGTCATGGCTGTCGCACACGTTTGGCAGCTCGCCCCCCGGCACGTTCAACACGATGGGCACCGCGCCGATGGCGCAGAAGACGGCATCCGGTTTCAGTTCTTCGATGAGAGCGGGTGTTACCGGGGTTTTCAGCCGGACGTCCACGCCCAGCTTCTCCACCTCGCGGCCCATGTGGATGGCAGCTTCCTTCATCTCCTGTTTGCGCGGGGCTTCGCCTGCCAGCAGGAACTGGCCGCCCAGCCGGTCGCTCTGTTCGCACAGGATGGGCTTGTGGCCGCGCTGCTTTAAGATGATGGCCGCCTCCAGGCCCGCCGGGCCACCGCCTGCCACCAGCACCGTCTTGGGGCTGGCAGCGCGATGCAGGGCGTATTCCGCCTCGCGGCCCACACTTGGATTCATCAGGCAGGTGATGTGTGGGCTGGCCTTGTTGGCAAAGCCGTCGTAGCAGCCCTGGTTGCAGCCGATGCAGCGGGTGATGGCGTCCGGGTCGCCCTCTTGCGCCTTGTTACAGAAGTCCGGGTCGGCCAGTTGGGCGCGCCCCATGCCAATCAGGTCCAACTTGTCCGCCTCCAGGTATCCTTCAGCCTGGTCGGGGTCGTTGATGCGGCCCACGCCCATGGTGAGCATGCCGGTTTCCTTGCGGATGCGGGCGGCGTTCTCCACGTTGAAGCCGCGGGGCAGGTCGATGGGCGGCACCTCGAACTGGATGCCTGCTGAAACGATGTTGCCGCGGGAGACGTCCAGCACGTCCACGCCGGCCTCGCCCGCCTGTTTGCAGAAGGTGATGACATCCTCGATGGAAAGGCCTCCCTCCAGGAAATCGTCGTGCGCGCCGATGCGCATGAACACCGGCATGTCCGCCGGCAGGTTCTCGCGCACCGCGCGGATGACCGCCAACGGGAAGCGGGCGCGGTTTTCGGCGCTGCCGCCATATTCGTCCGTGCGGTGGTTGAAATAGGGGGAGAGGAAGGAGTGGATCATATAGTTGTGCGCGCCGTGGATCTCCACTGAGTCGAACCCTGCGGCGGCCGCGCGCTTGGCCGCGGCTCCGAAGCAGGCGATGACCTCTTCCACCGTCTCCTTGGTGGCGGCGGGAATGGTGATCGTCTCGCTCACCGGCATGTCGCTGGGCAGGATGATCTGGCAGGCCTCGTCAAAGCCGGCGGCCAGGCCCCCCTGCCACAGCTGGATGGAGGCCTTGCCCCCCGCTGCGTGGATGGCGTCGGTCAGCTCCTTCAGCCCGGGGATGAAACTGTCGTCGTAGATGGCCACGAATTTGCGCGGAGCGGAGAGCGCGTGTACGCTGGCCACCTCCACGATATTCAATCCGCAGCCTCCTTTGGCGCGGGCCACGTGGTAATCGATGAGCTGACGGCTGACCGTGCGGTCGGTATTGGCGAATTTTGTGCCCATAGCAGGCATCACAACGCGGTTTTTCAGCTCCAGGCTCCGTATCTTCAGCGGGGAGAATAACTTGGGATAACGCACAGTAAGCCTCCATTTCTTGTCGGAAATTCTAGTTGTTTTAACGATAACGGATTGCTTCCATTGTATCACGCCGCCAGAGGCGATGCATGTCAAAATGAAAAAACAGATTTACAATCAAACAGACAAAATAGTCTAAACAATTATCAATTTTGATATTTTTGAGGTGACAAGCCGGCGATGCGGGGCTATACTAAAGGCAGCCGAAACAAACGGCTGCCTATCATCCACACACCGCCGCACCATTGCCGCAGGAGGTCTGCGTATGACACAGGACCCGGGCGAAGAGCGTACCGGCCTCTTCGACAAAACAAGCCCTTTCACAAGCGCCTTGTACTTTGAAGAGAACCTGCGCTTCCGCGAGATGACGCTCCGTCGCTGTACGCTGTACGGCGACGAGGCGGCGCACCTGCACGATGAGATAGAGATGCTGTACGTGCACAGCGGGGCGGGGCGGCTTGTGGTGAACGGGGTGCGCTTCGAACTGGCGGCGGGCAGCCTTGCCTGGTTGTTCCCTTTCCACGCCCATGCCCTGCAGTGCACGGAGCGGGAGAAGGACGGTGGGCCGCTCGTATACACCACCCTGCGCTATTCGCTGGGCATGCTGATGTACCTGAATATCGACCGCCAGCTTTCGCAGAGCGTGCTGGCGCTGGAACTGGGCCCGCCCTGCCTGGCGCTTCCGCCGGACGAAGCCGCGGCGGCCGACGCGCTGGTGGTCGAGATGGAGTGTGAAAACGCCGAAAAGCGCCTGCATTACGAAAGGGTGCTGTTCGCCGGCATCCTGCGGCTGGTCAACTGGTTCGAGCGGGCGGCCCTCGCACAGATCGATCAGGGGCTTGCCGCCGGACGCAGCCGCGCCTGGACGGCGCTGCAGTACATCCACTTCCACTTCAACCACAACATCGATGCAGCCGCTGTGGGAGCGGTGGTGGGGCTAGGCCCCGCCGAGCTGAACCGCGCCCTGCGCTTGATGACCGGCATGAACTTCCAGCAGAACCTGGCCCTCGTGCGGGTGCGCAACGCCTGCTCCATGATGCAGTACGAGGAGCTGACGCTGACCTACATCGCCGCCTATGTGGGCTGCTCCTCCACCGCTGCGTTCTACCGCAACTTCAAAGCGGTGAAGGGCTGCACGCCGGACGAATGGCGCCGCCGGGAAGCGCGTGAAGGGGAGGAGACAGGAATTCCGGCCGGTACACCGTCCCACACCCGTCGCCAACCCAGCGACACTGCCCGCGCCCTGCTTGTGTATGTAGGCGAAAACTATCGCTCGGCCATCACCGCGAAAACGGCGGCGCAGGCGCTCTACCTGAGCGAATCGACGGTGGCGGCAGCCGCAGAAAAATGTTTTGATGTTCCATTTGCAGCGTTGGTGCGTCAGATGAGGCTGTGGGTGGCCGCCGGCCTTCTGGCCGGCACCGCCCTGCCCGCCGGCGACGTTGCGCTGGCATCCGGCTTTGGCAGCGAGCGCAGCTTTGCTCGCGCCTTCCGTGCGGAATACGGGTGCACCCCGGGACAGTACCGGGTGCAGGACGGGTGACACAAAAGCGAACAGGCGGGCTTTCCTGCCCGCCTGTTCGCTTTTGCGCGCTGGTCGCGCCAACCAGCTTATTTCCGCTGTGGCCCTATGCTCCTTCCGCGAACAAGGCCATCGCTTTGGCAAGGAAAGCAGACAGTCCCTCGCCGAACTGGTCGATGTTGCGGGTGAAACGTTCGTCCTGCACATACAGTTCGCCGAGGCCTGCAAACGCCTCCGGCGAATATTGGTTGCCGAAATTGACGTTCAGGTACTGGTAGAAGCCACCCACTGCCTGCTGGACGCTTTCGGAAGAAGGGTCTTCGTGGCGGAGCCCCGCCAGGCGGGTGAAGATATCATCCATCTCCTGCTCAACACACGCCCGTCCTGTCTCGGACAGGGAAGCGATGCGGGCTCCGCTTTTGTCCACGGCCGCGTCGCCCCACAGTTCGCGCGCCTCCTCCTCGTAGGGATTGCTTGAAAAATCGAACCCTTTGAATTTATCCGTGTTGCTCATAAAAATCTCTCCTTTTGACGCCTGTATGGTTTTGTCGAGGGTGGCCAGCATCGCGTCTATCCGGTTTTTCTCGTGCAGCAGGTATTTCCGCTGGAGTGCAAGCGCCCCGCCCCGGTCGTATCCTGGGCTGTCCAGCAGCCGCCCGATCTGCCCGAGGGAAAACCCGCATTCCCGGAAGAACAGGATCTGCTGCAGCCGGTCCAGGTCTGCGGTCGAATAGTCCCGGTATCCGTTTACGGGATGCCGGGCCGGGCGCAGCAGGGCGATCTGGTCGTAATGGTGCAGTGTGCGCACACTGATACCGCTCAAAGCGGCCGCTTCTCGGATGTTCAAAAACGGCACCTCCCTCGCAAATCCAGTATAAACCATAACGTAGCGTAAGAGTCAATGTTTTTCAGGAAAACAATTTACTATAACAGGAATAAAGATCCATCGCAACCGTGTGAGCTGCGATGGATTTTTCAGTGTGGAAAGAGAGGGGCAACCCCCAAGGGGGAACAAAAGTCCAGGAGATATCCGCTGTATATTCCCTGGCGATACCACGAATTGTTTTTCTGCGGTATTCGTGCTATACTACTATTCGTCGCGCTGCAAACAAACCAGAAAGGGGGCGCGCATGCCATACCAATGGAATCCCGATCGCGTTCGCTGGTACCTGGCAGCCAGTGCCTACACCGGTTTTCACGACGAACTGGCCGGCGCTCTGCGGCCGTACCTGCGGGCGGGGGACACACTCTGCGACCTGGGCTGCGGCCCCGGCCTGCTCAGTCTGGCGCTGGCGCCGCACCTGCGCGGCGTCACGGCGGTGGATATCGACCCCGATGTCCTTGGCGAGTTGCGTCAAAGGGCCGCACAGCAAAGCCTGGGCAACATTACTGTGGTGCACGGCAGCGCCCAGGCGCTCTCCGGGGTGTTTGACGCACTGCTGCTCTGCTTTTTTGGGGCCGGTGGCGACGAGGTGCTGACGTACCTGCCCCTCTGCACGAGGACCGCCCTGCATGTGGCCGATTGGGACAGCGCTGGCGGCTTGTATCCCCGCACGCGCCGGCATTCCCACAAGGCCACTGCAGCCGATGTGCAGGAAGCTTTCGAAAAAGCGGGGGTTCCTTACCGCCTGATCCACCAGGCGCTGGAATTCGGCCAGCCTTTGCGCAACAGGGACGATGGTCTTGCCTTCCTACGCGACCTTGCGCCCGAAGCGCCGGACGCGGAACGCGTGCGCTTTCTGGACGGGTACGCCCGGGAAACGGGCCGGGAGGACTACCCCCTCTATCTGCCAAACCACAAGGAATTGGGCCTTTTTGTGGTGGATGCCACCGCGTGGCACGTGCGCGGCCTACAATAAGAACAGGAAGGCCGAAAACGTTGCGGGCTTTTGAAGAAGACCTGAAACAGGCGGTGGACTATGTGGCGAGATGACAGCAGAAGGCCGTCCCACAGGGACGGCCTTCTGCTATCTAGTCGATTTGCGGTGAACCGGCCCCGGCTGTTGCCCCCCCGATTTTTATGGGCGCGACAGGACACGGATAAAGTTCTATCAATCAGTCTCTCAGCGGCGGGACGGGTGGAATCGTCTGCATGTTCGCGATCTTCTCGTCATCCAGCTTGAACTTGTCGAGGATGTGGATCGTCTCGGTGGAGCGCCAGCTGTACCAGCATTTCTGGCAGCCGTACACCTCCCACACATCGCCCATCGGCGACTTTGTGATGGTCTTGATATCATCGTGGCCACAGCGCGGACAATTCATTTTCGCCCCTCCTTATCTAGCCGCAAGCAGCTTGCGGATGGTTTCCTCCCAGGCGTTGGCCCCAGCGGGCGGGTCGAGCAGCTGCGTCTCCCGCGGGTTCGGCTCGGGCGGCACAGGCGTGGTGGCGTCGATGATGAGCTTGTCGTGCATGCCGGCCGGGTAGCTGGACGGGTCCAGTGGCATGCCGGGGCAATTCTCGATGATGGAAACATCCTTCGACGGCTTCACCCGGGTCGTAATAGCCCACATCACCTGCTCGAGGTTGAAGGGGTCCACGTTCTCGTCCACCACGATGACCACCTTGGAATAGGGCATGCCGTGCGGGGTGGACAGCAGCCGGAACGCAACCGCCTTGCCGTAGCCGCCGTAGCGGCATTTGGTGGAGATGATGACCCCGATGCCGTGGGTGTACATCGCGTTCACGGCCACCACCTCGGGCATGGACTCCTTCAGCTGCTTGTACAGCGGCACGCTGGTGTTCAGCGCCATCAGGTAGTCGATCTCCGTCCAGGGGATGCCCAGGTACAGATTCTCGAAGATGGGGTTCGTACGGTGGGTAATTTTTTCTATCTGGATCTCGCACTGCAGCCGGCAGCCGGAATAGGAGCCGGGGAACTCCCCAAAGGGGCCCTCCACCATGCGCAGCCGGGGGATGATGTGCCCTTCCAGTACCACCTCCGCCCCAGCGGGCACATAGAGGTGGTCGCACAAGTCGGCCTTGACGATGGGGGTGGGTGTGCCGTCCTGCAGGGCGCCCACGAACTCGTACTCGTTCTGCGCGTAGCCGATGGGGGTACTGGCCATGAAGGTGACCATGGGTGCGTTGCCAAGGCTGATGGCGATGGGCAGCGGCTTGTTTTCCGCCTCCGCCTTTTCCAGCTGCACGGCGATGTCGTGGAAGGCCAGTGCCTGGATGCCCACCCGATCCCTGTCCTTCACCTGGATGCGATAGGTGCCCACATTCAGCTTGTTGAAGTCGTCGGGAAATTCGGGGTCGCCGGTGACCACCGACGCTTTGGAAAGGAAAAATCCCCCATCCTGGTCATTGATGCGGTAGAGGGGAAGCACCTCGAACAGGTTGATGTTTTCGGTGATCTCGTTCTCTTTGCAGGGCGCCTCGCCGCGCGCCAGCACCTTTGGCGCCACGGGATATTTGTCCCACCGGCGGTTCAGTTCAAAGAACTGCTCCTTGGTGGGCGTGTCCTTGGGCATGCCCATCATCAGCGCATGGTTGGCCCAGGAGCCATGCACGTTGGTGACGACCGAATACCTGTACCCGGCCACCTTCTCGAACAGCACCGCGGGACCATTCTTGATGTTGGCCGCCGCGCGCCCGGCCGCAGCGATGTCCGGTTCGGGCATCACCTCATCCTTTACCCTGACGAGCTGTCCTTCCTCCTCCAGCACCTGCAAAAAGCTGCGCAGGTCATCGTATGCACTTCTCAAACGAACACCTCCGTATCCTATGTACCTATTGGGGCATAACGATCTGAGCTTCGTTGATCAGGATCACATCTTTCGAATCCCGCGCCGCGCGCAGAAGGTTGTCGTCAAAGCCGGTCTTGGAAAATATGCCGTACAACAGCTCCTTACCCCGCAGTTCATGCGCGTTCAGGCACCTTTTTTTCAGGTCTGTAAGCAGGTGTAGTTTGACGGGATCCGTTTGATTATACTGGCACAGGGCGGCAAATACGCGGTTTGAATCCTTCTCGATGGATACCAGTGGAAGATGGACTTTTTTGTTGGTCCACGAGGCGCCCGTCTCTCCCGGCACAAAATCCGGTATCTGGCTGTCACACAGGCTGAGAAAGATATCCCGGCAGATGCGGTAGTTTGCATACCCGGAATAGACGTCGCTTGACAGGTTGGTTTTGATGTTCTCCAGCGCTTTGCCCCGCTTGCCGAGTTCCAGATCACACCGGTAGGGATAGACGTACCGATACCAAAAGGTCATGAACCCATCCCGCAGGAAATAGTGCCCCTTGCGGCTCTTCTCGGGAAAAGGCTCTGTTGCCGGCACCCGTTTTACCACAAACCCCATGTCGATCAGCGTGCTCAGGTAGGGGCTGAGGATATTCACCTTTTGTTCCAAAGCACCATAAATGCCGGACAGCTTTTGGTGGTCGTTGGCAATCATCTTGAGGATCGAAAAATAATAGGGCGAGTCCCGAACCTCCTTCTCCAGCGTGACAAGCGGTTCCTCAAACAACGGCGCATCCTGGTCCAGCACATATTTCTCGATGCACTCCATCAGGGGGGCATCCGTGTAGAAATATTTAAAGTAGTTGGGTGAGCCGCCGGCAATCGTATATCTCAACTGGTGATCGGAAAAGGAAAATTGGGGAAAGCAGGCCAACAACTCCGTGAAGTGGAAGGGCTTCAATTTGATACGGAGCGTGGCCTGGGGCATGTCCGGCATCCTGTTTGTGCTTTGGGTGGGTGTGTTGGCAAAGTCGTAGAAACTGCCGCACAAAATAAGCGTGACATTGTTGTCCGCCAGGTATTTGTTCCAGGCGGAATCCAGTATGTTCATAAAGCCGGGGTTCACCTGCAACAGGCACTGCAGGTCGTCAATTACAAGAATTTTGCGCTGGTCTGGCATATAGGAGGCAAACTCTTCAAACAGAGACTCCCAATCGTCGATGGGATCGGGGTCTGTTATATAGCTCTCGTCTTCTGTGAACTCGGACAACGCCCGCAGGAACCGGCGAACGCACTGCCCCTCCAGTTCCTTTGTGGCAAGATAGTACAGGGCGGGCTTTTGCTGGATAAACTCCTGTATCAGCCGTGTTTTTCCAATTTTCCGCCGTCCGCATATCTGCACAAATCCATTGTCTTTTTGAAACGCCTGTTCCAATAAATCCAATTCTCTTTGCCGTGCCAAAAACTCCATATATCTCACGCTTTCATTCTTAATCGTTGCTACAATTGGAACCTGTATTCGAATCTGTCACAAACAGTATAATACGATATCTATAGAATACAAGTTTTTTCAGCATAACTGTTGACTTCGCATCTCGCTTATAATATAATTAATTTTAGATAATAAGATATGTTTTGTCAATACTACAATCTGATTTGAAGCATAGAGACCGATCTGCCCGTTCCGGATTCGATACAATACAGAAAGGCTGTGCCGCGTATGACAAAGGTTGTGTCCGTGCAGGAAGCCCTGGACCACATCAAGCCCGGGATGACCATTATGCTTGGAGGGTTTTTTTGGAGTGGATCGCCTTTTGTGCTCATTCGCGAGCTGACAAAGCGGGCGGGTTCACTGCATGACCTGACCCTGATCTCTAACGATGCAGGCAGCGAGTTTATGCACGATGAGTCCCTGGGGAACGCCCTTCTTGAAACCGGCATGTTCAAGAAGTGCATCGCTTCCTTTATTGGCCACAACAAGCCGGCCATGCGGCTGATTGCCGAGGGAAAGATGGAGCTGGAGACCCTGCCCATGGGCACCTTTGCCGAGTGCATACGCGCCGGAGGGGCGGGTATCGGCGGATTTTTAACGCCCACCGGCGTGGGCACCCCGGTTGCCCGGGGCAAGCAGGTGGTCGATGTGGACGGGATGGAGTACCTGCTCGAGAAGCCCCTGCGTGCCGATGTGGCTCTCATCTTCGGGAACGAGGCGGACGAGTGTGGGAATGTCTGGAACAAGGGTGTGGCGCGCAATTTTAATGTGCACATGGCCACTGCGGCCGACTATGTGATCGTAGAAACACCCACCGTGCTGAGAAGCGGCGAGATGGACCCCAACATGGTGTCCATCCCTGCCCCCTACGTCGATGCCATTGTGAAGAGCGAGGAGGGTGACTACATATTATGATGAGCAATCGCGAGCGGATCGCCCGCAAGGTGGCCCAGGACATACAAGAGGGTGAATTTGTCAATTTCGGTCACGGGATTCCTTACTCGGTCGGGAACTATATCGACCCGGATCTCATGGTGTTTATACAAAACGAACCGGGGGTGGTTTGTTTTGGAAAGGGGACCCCTGCGGAGCCTGGGCAGTACGACATGCGGGATGCGGTAAATGCCATGGTGAGCGAGCTTCCCGGCGCGGCCTTTGTCGACACGGCCGCCTCCTTCGGGATGATTCGGGGCGGGCATATCGGCAAGACGGTATTGGGCGCCCTGCAGGTGGATGAACGGGCAAACGTGGCCAACTGGATGACCCCTGGAAAGCCCGCGGCGGGCATTGGCGGCGCCATGGATTTGTGTGCAGGGTGCCCCGAGGTGCTCATCGCCATGGAGAGCACCACCAAGGACGGAAGCCCCAAACTTGTCAAGGTTTGCGATTACCCCCTCACCGCCGTGGGCAAGGTCACCAGGGTCTACACAGAGTTTGGGGTGTTGACAGTAAATCCCCGCGATGGCTTTACCCTCGTTGAAAAATTCCCTGATTACACGGTTGAGGATATCCGTCAAAAGATGGAGCCGGATTTTGCAGTCGCGGACAATCTGGCGGCCATCGATCTGGGTGTGCCTTTAAATTGAAATCGAATAAAACTGCTAATTATCATCATAAATCAACAGGAGGAAGATGGCAATGAAGAAATCGGCTCGTTTTGTGATCGACACCCACGTTCACTCCCAGCGCCATGCTGCCGGGAAAAAGGTGGCGGAGCGCACCAAAGCCCAGGGCAAGAAAGCGACAGACTACACCGATCTGGAAAGCCAGATGGGAGCACTGGAGACCTACGACAACTCCGAGCGCCTTCTGTATGACATGGACTGCTATGGCGTAGACATGTGCATCCTCCGGTGCGCTTTTGGGATGAGGAACGAGTTGAACGTGGAACTGATGGAAAAATATCCCGACAAGTTCCGCTGCATGGCCATTTCCAAGAAGACGGCCGACCGCGCCTACGAGACCGGCGAATGGTCCGTTGACGAGGCCCTTGCCGAGCTGGAGGAACTGTTGAAAACAGGCAACTATGTGGCCTTGGGGGAGGGGCCGCCCAGCCGCCCCGAGGCCGGCATGACCAGCAAAACCTATAACCAATCCGAGCGCATGGACGAATTGCGCAAAACCATGGAGCTGGGGCGCAAATACAAGGTGGCTGTCACCATGCATACGGGAGGGCCGGGCGGCTATCCCATCGCCCACACCCGCTGGCCGGAGAACTGGCATCCCTATTGGATACACGATCTGGCGGCCGAGTATCCTGACGTGACCATCATCTTCGACCACGGCGGCATGCAGGGCGGCTACATGACCGACCTCGTCGACCAGTGTATCGTGGTCACATCCAACTTCAACAACGTGTATCTGGAAACCGGCCTCTATTGGACCGACCTTTACTACAAAGCCCTGCGCTACCCCAATGTGGGAGCCGAAAAACTGGTGTGGGGAACCGACTGGGGCGCCTCCATCCCCACCCAGACGCGCATCGGCCAGACCCCGCAATCCTTTGCCATGCAGGTACACAAGGACGGTATCATCCGCCACCAGTGCGACGTGTTCGGTTGGGGGCTGCGCCAGGTGGAACGGCTGGACATCTCCCAGGATGATATCAACCTGATTTTGGGGGGCAACGCCCTGGATATCTTCAAGATCGACTTTCCGCTCACCCGCATGTTCCGCGACCGGCCGAATGTGGGTCGCAAACGGGAAGAATAGCAGATGATATAAAAGTCCCGCATCAAAGCCGGCCCGCCTATGGGCCGGCTTTGATGCAGCCAAATACCACCTGCTCAACGCTTCCTGGAACAAAAAAATGTAAGAATCGGCGCCATACGTTCCATTCAAAATGGTTCGCATGGCGCCGGTTCCCGGCCTGTTCACCGGAGGGTCTTTTCTCCCGCGCCCATCACATCTCCGTCAACAATAGTCTTTCTTTTCCCTCACAAGGAGATTCACTGGTACCGTTCAGGGACTTCGAAGGGAACGTAGGGCTCGTCGTAGTGGGAGCGCAGTTCGGCGCTGACTTCGATCAGCTCCTGCCCCAGCTCGCCGACGGAACCCACGAAGGAGGGGTCTTCCAGGATGGTCAGGCTGATGTCGGTAAATGCTTTGTTTTCTTCATCCGTCAGGTCGTAGGTGGGGTTCCCGTTGTCGCTCAGCGTTTGCAGGAAGCTCTCATATTCACTCGTGATCAGTTCTTCGCCATACAAGACATACTTGTCCAGCGCGCGATTGAATGCCTCCTGCTGTTCGGCAGACATCTTGTTCCAAGCGTCCAGGTTCATGGCGGGTCCGCCGTAGATCTCCTGCAGGGTCGTCAGGGTAATCGCGTCGGCCATCTCGTAGATCTTGAAGGGCTTGATGACGGTGATGTCGCCGCCATAGATCATGTCCACCGTCTTGCGCTCCACGGCGGTGGAAAGGTCGCCCAGGGCTATGGTGACGGGGTTTCCGCCCCACAGTTTCACCGTTTCGCCCACCCATTTGCCCGAGGCGCGAACGTTGAGACCCTTGAGGTCGTCGGGAGATTTGACAAAGTCGCTTTTGGTGTTGGTGAAGGTCATGTTGTGGCCGGCAACGGGCATCAGGCTCTTCAGGCCATACTGGGCGTAGATGCGATCCAGTACGTCTTCGAAAGCATAGGAATATTCCATGTACCTGTCGGACCGGAAGACCCCGGGCACTTCCAAGACCGCCATCTCCTTCATGGTGGTGGATACGTAGGGGGCGGACAGGTGCCCGATATCCACGTTGCCACTCATCAGGCCGTCCAGAATATCCGTCTCACCGTAGAGGCTGCCTGCCGGGAAGAGGTTAATCTTCACCGTGCCGCCGGTTTCCTCCAGCACGGCTGCAGCCAGATATTCATAGCTTTGGCCGGCGATGCTGCCCGCAGGATGCGAGTAAGCCATACTGAACTCGATCACATCGCCGGAGGGCGCCACAACGCTGCCGGAGCTTCCACCCCCGGCGGCGCTGCTTGCTGCCGTGCTGGCAGACTTTGCCGGGTTTTGCGGATTCTGTGTGGCGCTGTTGCAGGCAGCCAGCGCCACCGCCATAAGGGAGAATGTCAGGAACACGCAGAGCAATTTGGTAAGCTTTTTCATCATTTCCTCTCCTTTTTGTGTGGTATTCTCTATGCTTCACGCGGGTACCCTGTTCGATTCCCGCGCGGTGCCCAACAGTTCTTGCCAACCTGAGGCCGGCTCATTGTGGTTGCCCCGGCACTTACATGTTCGAGGGCAGGAACAGAGCGATCTGCGGGAAGAAACACAACAGTGCCAGACCAATGACCAGAACAAAGACATAGGGCAGGGCTCCTTTGATGATCTCACCCATGGGTACGTCCGATACGCCCTTCAAAATGAAAAGGTTGAGACCCACCGGCGGAGTGATCATGCCTATTTCCACA
This sequence comes from Oscillospiraceae bacterium, assembly GCA_031548875.1. Lineage (GTDB taxonomy): Bacteria > Bacillota > Clostridia > Oscillospirales > Ruminococcaceae > JAAYCI01. Next base: position 1,114 of record JAVBQQ010000044.1, on the reverse strand, counting down.
CACAGGGTGGATACGACGCCAAGCCAGATCGAATTGAACCCCATCTCCATCAGCGCAGGATAGATAAAGGGGATCGTGAGGATGACCATGCTGCCCGGATCCATCAGGCAACCCATGATGAACCAGAGGACGAACAACAAAATCATCACGAACCAGGGGTTCATGCCCGTGCCCACAATAACGGTGGCCAGTTGCTGGGCAATGCCCAAAAAACTGATGACATAGCTGAGAACCAGGCCCATGATCATCATGAAAAGGAGCATCGCCGAAGTGCGGGCGGTGGCTTGCATGGATTCCCAGAAAAATTTCTTGCTCAAACGCCCCTGCAACAGGATGATCAGGAAAGCGCCGATGGCCCCGATGCCTGCCGACTCGGTAGGCGTGGCCATACCGGTGTACATGGCACCCAGCACCACAACGATGAGCACGAGTGCAGGTACAGCGCGTAGAAAACCGCCCATCAAAGACGTCCCGTCCTGGGCCGCATCTCCCATCTTGGGTTTTGTGCCGTTGCGCAGGGCCTTGCTCACCTCTTCAGCGGCGTCCTTGGAGGACTCGCCTGCAAGGGAGGGGTTCAGGCGGACCCGGATGATGATAGAGATGCAGAACAAGACGCTGAGCATGATGCCGGGGAGCAACCCCGCCATCAAAAGTTTAGCGATGGAAGTTTCCGTAATGATGCCGTATAATACAAAGGTGAGACTGGGCGGGATCATGATGCCCAACGTGCCACCCGCTGCAACGGTGCCCACCGCAAACGAGGGGGCGTAGCCACGTTTGGTCATCTGGCTGATGGAGATACGGCCGATGGAAGCCGCTGTGGCCGGGGACGAACCGCAAAGCGCCGCGAATACGGTGCAGGCCAGAGTGGTGCTGAGGGCGAGACCGCCTTTAAACTTGCGCATGATCCGGTTCATAAAATCGAAAATATCGGCCGCCACGCCACCACGCGCCAAAAACTCCGCCATGATGATGAACAAGGGTGCAACCATCTGGTTCATACTGGTTCCCTGCGCATAAGCCACCATGCCAAAGCGGGTCAGGTGCGAGGGATCCAAAAAGACCAGGATCGCGATCAATGCTGTGAAACCAAGTGCGCTTGAAACCGGTGTGC
>JAVBQQ010000066.1:0-4494 GCA_031548875.1 Oscillospiraceae bacterium | reverse complement strand
ATGACCCGTCCGCTGCCCACGGCGTAGGCCAGCGTCCCACTCACCGCCTGGTCCCGGTTCAGGTACGGCGTCATGTAGATGTCGCTCATGCTCAGGTATTGCATGATCTCCCGCTTGCCCAGGTACTTGTTCACAAAGCGCACATTGTCGCTTATACCAAGCCTCTCCACCATCTCCACAAGCTCTGCGCGGTAGCCCTCTCCGCTATGGCGCACAACGCCCGGGTGCGTCTGCCCCAGTATCAGATAGCAGATCTCCGGGTGGCTCCCCACCGCCTTGGCGATCGCCTCCACGCCATACTCCAGCCCCTTGCCCGGGCTCAGCAGCCCAAAGGTGGACACCACACTGCGGCCGCTAAGGCCGGCCTTCTGCTTCAATTCACCACGGCTCTCCACCGGGATGTCCGGCACTCCGTGGTGCACCAGCGTGATCAGCTCTGCCGGCACATCGTACAGTTCCACCAGCATATCGCGCGAGAGGCGGCTCATCACCACCACACCGCAGCTGCCCAGGCAGGCCTCGCTCAGCACCTGCCGCTGACGCAACTCCGGTTGGGGGCGCACCGTGTGGCAGGTGACCATATACGGTACGGCCAGGCGTTCCAAAAGGTCCAGCAGATATTCACCCTGCTCGCCGCCAAAGATGCCGTACTCGTGCTCCACCATCACAAGGTCTGCGCCCGATTCATTGATCCTGTCGGCGGCGGCCATGTGGGCAAAGCGGCTCTGTTGGTTGAAGTCTGCCACCACCTCGGAGGGGTAGGCCGCCGCCTCGCTGCTCACGGCCACCACGCCAGGCGCGGTCTCCTCGCTCTTCAAAAGCTCGCGGACGATATCCTGCGTAAAGGTGGCAATACCACACTCGCGGGGCGGGTAGGTGCTCAAAAACAACACGTTCAGCTTGTTTGTCGCATTCATTGGGGTCTTTGCCTCTCTTTCGTCTGAATGTTTAGCTCTTCGTATGGGAAGCGGCGCAGCTTCCCGTCCACCTCGGCCAGGATGCAGTCGTAATAGTGCGACCCGCCGCTTATATGCGTACCCGGCCAGACGTTGCAGTCGCGCAGCACACATTCCGCCCCCACCACCGCGCCGTCGCCCAGTACCACACCCGGCCCGATCTTGCACCCCGTTCCCATACGTACGCCGCGGCCCACGTGCAGCGGTCCCTCCAGGTAGCTGGGCGGGGGCAGCAGGGCGCTGGGGTCCAGGTGGATCCCGTCCTCGCCAAAGCTGCACCCCACCACGCCGCACCGTCCGTCAAAAATGTCCTCATGCGCGTCATAATAGCTTTGCGGGGTGCCAATGTCCGCCCAGTAGCCGGTGTCCCGGTACACGAGCATCGTTTTTCCCTGCTCCAGCAGCCGGGGGAACACCTCCCGCTCCAGGCTCACCGGACGCCCCCGTTCGATCTCATCCAGCACCTCGCGCTCGAACACATAGATGCCGGCGTTCACGTAATGGCTCTTCGCCGTGCCGGGGGGCGGCTTTTCTGTAAACTTCCGTATGCGCCCTTCCCAGTCGTGCTCGATCACGCCGTAGGCCGACGGGTCGGCCACCCAGGTGGCCGCGATGGTGGCGTCGGCGCCGCCTTCCTCGTGGAAGCGCAGCATCTCCTCAAAAGACACGTCGCACAAAACATCTGCGTTGCAGGCGATGAACCGCCCGGGCAGATAATTCTGCGCCCGTTTCAGCGCCCCGCCCGTGCCCAGCGGCTCGTCCTCCAGCACGTAATACAGCGTGAGCCCACGGCTGTTGCCGTTGCCAAAATGCCCCACGATGGGCCCCGGTTTGTAGCACACGCTCATCACCAGCTGGTCCACCCCGGCGTCGCGCAGCTTTGTGCAGGTGCGTTCCAGCAGCGGCGTTCCCATCACGGGTATCATGGGCTTGGGCAGGTGGTCTGTAAGCGGGCGCAGGCGGCTGCCGCTGCCGCCCACCAACAACAGGGCGTTCATAAGCAGGCCCGGTCGTCCGGGTTGGGCGCGGGGCAGTGGCGCAGATAGTCCAAAAGCTCCGAAAGCTTCGCCCGCGCAAGGCAGACACAGCTGTCCGCGCCGCCGTAATACACGCGGATATCCCCGGTATCCTTGTCCAGTATCCACCCGCAGGGGAACACCACGTCGTCCACATCGCCCTCCCGCTCGTACGCCTCCCGCGGGCCAAACAGCCAGTTGGGGCTGCGGCGCAAAAGGCGGGTGGGGTCTTCCAGGTCCAGCAGCGCCAGCCCCTGGCGGTAGATGGCCCCGCTGGCCGTCTGGCGCACCCCGTGGTACAGCACCACCCAGCCTTCAGGCGTCTCCAGCGGCGGGGGTGAGAGGCCCACCTTGTGCGCGTCCCACCATGCGCCCGCCCGCGCCTCTATGCTGATGGTGTGCCCGCCCCAGTACTGCAGGTCTGGCGACGCTGATATCCAGATGTGCGAGGACTGTTCCGGCTCTGTTGGGCGGTGCAGCATGTACCATTTCCCGCCTATCCGCCGGGGGAACAGCGCGGCGTCCTTGTCCTCGGGCGGCATCACCATGCCTAGCCGCTCATACGTCTCAAAATCCTTTGTGAGCGCCAGCGACACGATGGGCCCGCAGCCTGAATAGGCCGTGTAGCACACGCCGTATCGCTTCAGTTCTGGCAGCCAGGTGATGCGCGGGTCTTCCAGCCCCCACAGCTCCTCCCGGCGGGCGGGGTCGCTTTCCAGCACCGGCTTCGGGTCGATTTGCCATCCCGTAACGCCGTCTTCGCTCACCGCCTTGCACAGGTGTGACATGCCCGACCGATCCTCCACGCGTACCAGAAGTAGCGTTTCGCCTTTGTATTCCACGGCCGCCGGGTTGAACACCGAATTCGCCGCATACGGCCAGTCATCTGCCGTCAGGATAGGGTTCTCATCCGCCCGGCGGAACAGCTCGGGATATTTGGCGGTATATCTCATTGCATTTTCGCTATTTTTCTTCATCTGTGCGCACCTTTCTCGCGTTGATGTGGCCCTCCGCGAGTAGCTCACATTCCATGTAAACCACGGGAGGTACGATTAAGTATACCGGAGAGGGGCTGTCGCAAAGGCGCGAAGGCATGGCCCCCGAAAAAGGCATTCCATGCGGATGTGCGCCGCCATTTGTCACAGCTTGTACTCCGGCGTCGAACATCAGGGTTTTGTCCCGAACACTGCCCCTCACGGCAAAACAAGCGCCCGCGGCAAGCTTCACCGCGAGCGTCTCTGTCCTTATTCACGACATGTTCCACAGGCACTCCGCGTGGGCCGAAAGCGCGTGGAAGGCCACACGGTAGCCCCCGTTCCTTAAAAAGGCCCGCGACATCTGCCCGTCCCACACCTCGCCCTTTTCCAGGCAGCGCACCATCTCGTCGATGCTGTCGGCCATGCCGCGGCAGGCCTTTTCCTGCTCCCGCAGGTTCAGCAGGTACTCCTCCAGGTCAAACATAACAGCCGCCTCCTTTGGGTAGTATTTGTCTATCATACAACGCACGGGAGAAAAAAATGCTCGAACAAACGCCTTTCGTATTTCGACTTCAAATCCAGGCCGCCGGTGCTATAATGGGTTCATACATCCTGCACTCACACCCCACACCTCACCCCCCGAAAGGAGAATCCCCATGAACTGCACATTCGACCTTTCCGGCCGCGTGGCCGTCGTCACAGGGGCCGACGGCGGCCTTGGCAGCGCCGCCTGCCGCTGCTTTGCCCAGAACGGCGCCGACATCGCCCTGCTGGCCCGCAACGAGGAAAAACTGCAAAAGACCGCCACCGACATCGCCGCCCAAACCGGCCGTAAAACACTGGCCGTGCGGTGTGACGTGTCCAGCGAAGAGCAGGTGCAAAGCGCCGTACAGCAGGTGCTGGACACATTCGGCAAGATCGACATCCTGCTCAACTGCGCTGGTGTAGCCCTGCCCGGCGGGGTGGACACCCTCTCGCTGGACGCCTGGAACAAAAGCTTTGCTGTGAACGTGACTGGCATGTTCCTCACCGGCAAATACGTGGTGCCCCACATGCAGCAGCAGCGCTATGGCAAAATCGTCAACATCGCTTCGGTCAACGCCGCCTTTGCGGACAAGGTCCCCCAGCTGTACCGCCACGCCTACAACGCCTCCAAAGCGGCGGTCATCGGTCTCACCCGCGGCATGGCGGCCTCCTATGCACCCTACAACATCACGGTCAACTCTGTGGGCCCCGGCCTGTTCAAAACGGGCATGACCCAGGACACCCTCTTCGCCAACGAGGATTTCATGAAGATGTACAACATGCTCACCCCGGCGGGCCGCCCCGGCGAGGAGGGCGAACTGAGCGGCGCGCTGCTCTTCTTCGCGTCGGACGTCTCCAGCTACGTCACCGGGCAGAACCTGTTCGTGGACGGCGGTTTCTCGGTCGTGTAGACTGTTTTCCGGTTGCATCCGTCGCCGCGTCCATATGCCATCCCACGCAATAAGCGCCCCTGCGCGGCAGCTGCCGCGCAGGGGCGCGTCCGTTTTTCCTTGTCCGGGC
>JAVBQQ010000013.1:0-116381 GCA_031548875.1 Oscillospiraceae bacterium | reverse complement strand
TAAACCAAGTTCGCTTGTAACCGGTGTGACCACAAACAGCGAAAATAACAATATGATGATGATGACAGCAAGTGTCAACCCCATTCCCATATCCTGAGACCTCCCATTCCTCTTTGGTTGCCGCTTTTATAGATATGTGTCATCCTTTTTGAAGATGTCCAGGATGATGAACACGACGGTCAACAGCATCATCACCGAGCCGACAATAACGGCCGTCCAAAGGATGACCGCCGGCATCTGCGCGTTTGCATAGGTCAACTGCCCAAGGCTGACGGCCGTTTGCGCCAGGACCACTCCGGCGTACAACAGGACGACAATCACCGCGAGGGCAATGGCATAGCCAATAACAGCCATCACCCGGCGGGGTGCCTTACCCCAACGCTTTTCCACCGCTTCGCGCAGAAGGTCCACCGCCACATGTCCCTTCTCCTGATAGGCATATGCCGCCCCCAGGAAGATTGCCCAGATCAGCAGGTAAGACGAAATGTCCAGTGACCAGGACGTAGGTGCTCTCATGAAAGTGCGCATAATGGCTTCGAATACCGCAAGGATGCCGATGGCGAATATGAAGATGCCGGACATGCGCGCCATCCATTTGTTAATCACCTTCATGAAATGCGGATATTTCAATGCATTCCCCTCCTCTTTTCCGGAATAATATCATTTTCTCCCGCAAAATGTTGCACACCCGTTTTGGTTATCACCTCCCTGTTGCTCACCGCCTTACGCGAAAGAACGATTCGTTAATATTGGTGTATAAATTAATTAATAGTTATTATATAAATATTATTATATTATGCAAGCTCGAAAAAATCAATACCTGTAGATTTTATTTGGACCAAATTTTTGAATAGGGGTTTGTTGAATCTGACGGATGTGCTCTCCACGCTCCCTTCAATGTTTTTCTTCCGGGGTTGAATTTCGTTCGATGAGCCTGTAGTATGGCAGGTAGCAACTGTCCACTCGGGCACCCTGCGAAAGGAGCAGACTATAGCATGACGACGAAGCCGATGTATGAACAGACCGCACGCACCGCCCTGCAAAAAGAGGTGGATTGTCTTGTCGACGCTGTCAAGATTACCCTGGGGCCCCAGGGCCGCAACGTGGTTCTTGGCGGTCGCGGTACGCCTGTATATATAACGAATAGTGGATTTGCCGTCTCACAACGGTTTGAGGGGTTGGATGCTTCGCAAAACCTGGGCGCCCAGGTGGCGGCGCAGATGGCCCAAAAAATGAACAGTGCCGCCGGGGATGGAACCACGACAGCACTGGTTCTGATGCAGGCGATTCTGCGCGAAGGAGGCAAAAATGTTGCTGCCGGTGCAAACCCGATGCTCCTGAAAAAGGGGATCGACCGGGCTGCCGGTGCCGCCGTTGGGGCTTTGACCGGGCAGGCGCGCAAGATCGATACCATTGAAAAGGCCGAACACGTCGCAGCTGTGGCCGCGGGGGACGAAGAGATCGGTGAGCTGGTATCCCGGGCGTTGCGTCAGGTGGGGCTGGAAGGGGTCATCAATTGCGTCGAGGGAAAAACAGCTGATTCGATGGTCGAAATACAAAGTGGCATGCAGTTTCCCAAGGGATTCCTCTCTTCCGCCATGATCACCGACCCGGAGAAAAATGAGGCTGTCTTCAACGACCCGTTCATTCTAATGGTGGACTACAAGCTCTCCGATGGTGAGGAGCTTCTTCCCATCCTCTCGGCCTGTGCCCAAGATGGCAGCGAACTTGTGATCCTGGCGGACGATGTGGAGGGCGACGCGTTGGCGTTGTTGTTGGCCAACAATCGCCAGGGTACCCTGCGCATACTCGCGCTTCAAGCGCCCGAGTATGGCGAGCGGCGGCGGGAGACGTTGAAGGATATTGCCGCATTCACTGGAGGTACCGTCATCTCACAAGAGCTGGGCATGGAACTGCGCGAGGCCACGCTGGGGGATCTGGGCCGGGCCAAACAGGTTCGTGCACAAAAAGACAGCGCTCTGATCAGTGGTGGCGGGGGCAAAGAGGAGACTTTGCACGCGCGCATTCGCGCAGTGGAAAAACAGATCGGAGATTCCGCCAACGAATATGAGAAAACGCGCAACAGGGAGCGGCTTGCCCGCCTGACAGGCGCCATAGCGGTGTTGCATGTGGGCGCGTATACAGAGGTGGAGTTGCAGAACAAAAAACGCTGTGTAGACGACGCGCTCAACGCTGTGCAGGCAGCTGTTTCGGAGGGAGTAGTGCCCGGTGGCGGCGTGGCTTTTTTGAATGCCATTCCCGCCGTGAGAGATCTCCTGGGTACAGGTGAAACGGATGAACAGACGGGGATATCGATCCTGCTTCGCGCCCTGGAAGCTCCCTTGCGGCAGATTGCGGAGAATGCCGGCAAAAGCCCTGCCGTTGTGGCCGCGGCGTGCGCCGGCAGGCCGACCGGATACGGGTATGACGCCCGGGAAGACCTGTATACAGATCTATTCGAGGCCGGGATTACCGACCCTTTGCCAGTTGCGCGTCTGGCCCTTGAGCTTGCCGCGTCTGCCGCAGGCACTCTGCTTACCGCGTCGAACGTTGTTATTGAAGCTGAATAGAGCGGTTATGGCTTGACCGGGCTGGAACGGGGGAAAGAGGTTCCTAGTTGTCTGTATGAACGATAGAAAGGAAATGCCCGTGCGTTCCGCTCGAGGAGGACGATTTTGCTGCGGCTGCACCAACACGCCAAATAACAGAACGGCCGGCTATTGCCGGCCGTTCTGTTATTTGCGATAAACCCTGCGAAAACGATCGTCGTCGATAATGTTGCACGCGGATAAAAGCGGCGTTTTCATGAACTGTTTCATGAACTGTTTAAGGTTAGAATGCTATATCCTGCGCCGGTACGCGCGCATGGCAAAGAACCATGCCACTGCGATGATTCCAACGCACCACGCAAGGCAGATCCATATGTCGCGGCCAACGGGCTCGGCGTTTAGAAGCGTGCGGATCGTATCCACAATGGATGTCACCGGCTGGTTCTCAGCGAAAGCGCGCACAACGGCGGGCATTGTTTCGGTGGGAACGAAAGCCGAGCTGAGCATGGGCAGGAAAATAAGCGGGTAGGAGAATGCGGACGCGCCTTCCATGGTTTTTGCCGTGATGCCGGGCAGCACCGCAACCCAAGTCAGCGCCAATGTGAACAGGACAAGGATCCCTGCCACCACAAGCCAGTTCAAAATCCCTGCGCTGGAGCGAAACCCCATCAGCAGCGCCACAAGAAAGATGATCACAACGGTGAGCATATTCGATACAAGCGAGGCCAGTACATGCGCCCACAACACCGACGAGCGCTTGATGGGCATGGAGTTAAACCGTGCGAAAAGCCCTTTTTGCATGTCTGAAAAAAGCCGAACGGCAGTGTAGGCCATGCCGCTGGCAATAGCCATCAGCAAGATGCCCGGCAGCTGGTAATTCACATAGTTGACGTCCGCGCCGAGGCTCGTTTTTACCGCGCCGCCAAACACATAAACGAACATCAGCATGATGGCGATTGGGATGATGGCAACGGTTATGATGGTATCCGGGCTGCGCAAAATATGCTTCATCAAACGCCCGAACAAAACGGTTGTTTTGCTTTTCATTTACTTCCTCTCTTTTTTACCTGTAATCGAGAGGAAGATTTCCTCCAAAGACGGTTGTTTTTCAATATATTCGACCTTTGCGGGCGGGAACAACTCCTTGAGTTCGTCCAGCGTGCCCTCTGCAATGATCCTGCCGCCGTGCAAGATAGCGATCCTGTCGGCAAGGTGCTCCGCTTCTTCCAGATACTGCGTCGTCAGCAGGATGGTCGTGCCGCCGTCCGCCAACGCCTGAACGGTTTTCCAAACCTCCAGCCGTCCCTCCGGGTCCAGCCCGGTCGTCGGCTCGTCCAGGAAGATAACGGAAGGCGTTCCCACAAGGCTCATGGCGATATCCAGCCTGCGCGCCATGCCGCCGGAATACGTATCCACCCGGCGGTTTGCCGCTTCCACCAGGCCAAACCGTTCCAGCAGGGCGTCGGCAACCTGCCCCGGCTGCGGAACGTCCCGAAGCCGGGCAATCAGTACAAGATTTTCCCGCCCGGTGAGAATACCGTCCACGGCTGCAAACTGCCCGGTAAGGCTGATGGCTTGCCGCACGTTGTCCGGTTGGCGCTGCGTGTCGAAGCCGCAAACGCTTGCCGTGCCGCGGTCAGCTTTCAATAGCGTGGAAAGGATGTTGACCATCGTGGTTTTGCCCGCGCCGTTCGCGCCAAGCAACGCAAATATCTCGCCACGGGCGACGTTAAAATCCACGCCTTTCAGTACTTTGGTTTCCCTGCCTTTCGCGCCCTTGAACGTTTTATGCAAATCCCATACTTGAATTGCGGCTTCCGTCATTTTGGGCCATGCCCCTTTCCGACCTTTTTATGGATGTCGCGGTTGAGGTCTTTGCGCCAGCTCTCTATGTATGTCTGCACGCCCAGCAAAAGTTCGTCGGCAAAAGCGGCCACATCTTCGCCAGTGACGTCCAGGATGGGCTTGCCCTCTGCCGCACCCGCTTCGAATAAATCGATCAGATCGTACTGGACTTTCAGCATATCGTTGCCGTCACCATCTGCTAATTTCCACATATAGCCCAGCATTTTATCGTAGACATACCAATATTCTTCCGGCAATGCTTTTACCCTTGCCATCTGTTCTTTGTACTCCTTCTTGCCCTTCATTATCTTGTTGATATTGAAGTAGGTATCAAAAAAATCAGACATTGCGTTGTATCTCCTTTAATTCACTTATTTTCGACGAGATGAATGTCCATTTCTCCCAAAAGCGCTGCAACTCTGCACGCCCCGCGTCGTTCAATGTAAAAAACTTGCGCGGAGGCCCCATATCGGACGGCTTTTTTTCAATATCAACGAGCTTGTTTTTCTCAAGCCTGACCAAAATCGTGTAAACTGTACCGTCCACAACATCTGTGAAACCCAAGGCATTCAGCCGTCGTGTGATCTCATAACCATAGGTTTCTTCGCGGCTGATGATTTCCAGCACACAACCCTCCAGCACGCCCTTCAGCATTTCTGTCAAGTTTTCCAGTTCAACCACCTCTCACTATCTAATGTGGCCGATATGCAGTACTACTTATTACCACTATACAGTAACACAGAATACTGGTGATGTCAATGATATGTTGATACCGATAGAGGAACTGTATCCGGCGCTGTAGCAATTGGCAAAGCGAAAGAAGCGGCAGTTTTTAAGCGGAGGGTCGTTCGGCTATTCGATGCGAATTTGCCGTAGATATACGGGAAGGCAAAAAACCGTCATCTCTATTCGGCCGGCTCTGCCTGTCTGGCCGCCAATACCGCGGCTTCAAATGAATTGACGTTCAATTTTTCAAACAGCTTCTTTACATGGCTTTTTACTGTTGAATATTGAATGTCCAACCGCTGGGCGATTTCCACGTACGTCAGACCCTCACTCATGAGCGACAGCACCTCTTTCTGTTTGCCCGACAGAGGAAGCGGCGAACTGGGCAGATCGCGGTTGGTACCGTGCCCTCGATCTCCCGTCCGGGAGATTGAGATAGAGCGCAAAAAATGAAGGTAGCCGGGGTCCGCCTGATCCGAACGGGCGCTGTTGAGAAGCGATTGGAAAATGTGTGTGACAACCGTTTGGGTCTCGTTTAAAAAAATGCGTGTAAATCCAAAAGGTTGCGCGGTTTTCAAGGCGAGCTTCATGGATGCGCGCGCATGTTTTTGCTCGTGGTTTTGCCAGTAGGCAATGGAGAGCAGGATGTTGGTCTGAATACTGTCGAGTGGGCGGTGGAAGGCATGGGCTAACCGTTCCACTTTATGCAAAAAATGGATCGCATCCTCGTACCGCCCAGTGGCAAGGAAAGCCTGAGCTGTTGTGAAGTGCAGGTGCATCTGATAGAGGGCGGGCAGGCCGCCGGTATCTGTGTTATAGCGTGCGAGCCAATTTTCCGCAGCACGGCGGCTTCCGTCGCGGATATGTTTTTCACAAAGAAGCGCAAGGTAATTTGGTTCCAGGTAAAGAGCGCCGGTCTTCTCCAGCATCTCTTCGATTGCGACCTCGACACGTTGCGCCTGTAGTTCATCGTTTTGCGCACGCAAAATTACCATAAAGATCGTGTTGGCGGAGAAGATGATTTCAGGGCTGGACGAGGCCGCGCAGGCATCCATTGCTTTTTGGGCAAATCGGAGGGCCGTGTCCAGATCGTTTTGCTCGTAATGGATGCCTGCGCGGATCGCATCTTCCAGCGCGTTGTATTCTTTGCCCAACAGCTTGCCGATGCTGTCTTTTGAGAGGGAAAGAAATGGCTCCAGATCATTCGCGCACTCTGAATAATCGCGCATGGAACGGTGGGCATAGGGCAGGTTGATTGTGATGGTTGCTGTCTGGATAGCCTGTCCCGCACTTGAGGGCAAGCTTACCTGTGCCAGCGCCGCTTTCAGGCTCTGCATATACACGCCCGCAGGAACACGGTAATCCAGCGAAGTTAAAAAGGAAAGGGTTTCCTGTGTGCGGGGATCCTGTACCCCGGGAAGCTGTGGATAGATCGTATCCATGTCCGCCTCAAAACCGGCGGCATCTCCAGCCAGGAAATGGAACCAGGCGCTCTGGCGCACAAGACTGAGATTGCCGCGTATGAAAGCATGGTCAAGGAGAGAAAATACATACCTTTGCATAAAAACCATGCGCCATTCGATATCGCTTGAAACGGTGTATTCGTTGGCTTTCTGCAGGCAGTGCGAAAGCTGGGTGATGTTTTTTGCTCTGGCAAAATAGGCCATGGCGGTAAAATGATCCGCATGATCCAGATGCCAGTGGCCTGCCCGGTCAAATATATCCTGCTGCAGGTGTGGCGGGTATTCTTCGAATTTTCCCGTTAGGTATTTCTGAAAAAGAGGATGCAGGCGAAAGTTTCCTCCGGGCAGGGAGGAGATGAACAGGTTTTGCCGGCAGAGAGCTTCCAAACGCTTTTTGCTATCGGATAGGCCGGTGACAGCATGGCAAAATGAAGGAGACAGCTCCTCGGTAACAGACGTTTTGATGAGCAGTTCCTGGTCTTTTTTTTCTAAAAGCCGCCAGAGCTGGCTGTCCAGGTAGTTGTCGAACAGACTTTTTTCCTCGCCGCCAAAGCGGTGGTTGCCCACCCGCCTTGCGTTTACCGCGATGGCCCAACCACCCGTTTCATCCAAGATGTCCTGCGCCTGCTGTTCGGTGAGGGGCTGGCTGGATTTCTGAAACAGCTGCCGGACCTCGCCTGCCTGGAATTTCAACGCATCGGCCGTGAAAACGGCCATCTCACCCTTCAACGCGAGATCCGCCAGATCTCCCTGTGGCCCCTGGCGGGAGAGGAGCAAGACTCTCCAGTTTTTGGGCAGACGCCGCAAGACCAAAGAAAGGCCCTTGTGCACCTGTTCGTCCCGAATATAGTGCCAATCGTCCAACACCAGGATGCATGGCTCGCTGTTTATGGATAGCAACGGCAGGGACTCCAGCAGAATATCCAATGGAAGGGCTGTGTGTTCCATCTTGTCCAGCCGAGTGAACAGCCGATGGTTTGTCTTTTGTATTTGGCACAGGGCTTCCAGAAAAGAGCGGAAAAAGCGGTGAGGCGTATCTGCGTATTCATCCAGGGCGATCCAGGCGTTTTGTGCCGGTTGGATCCGGACCCAGCCGGCGGTAGCGATAGTTTTGCCAAAACCCGCGGGAGCATATAGGTATAGAAACTGCTCCGGGGCGCCGCTTAGCGCCGAAAACAGTTCTTTGCGGACAATGTTGTTGGTGGGCAGATCCGGAGGAGTAAAAAACATACTCATGAAACCTCGTTACATCGCAAACGGAAATAAATCATGCAAAGGAGAAAGGATGGTTTCGTCTGGACATCCCCCTAGGGTGATATACAGTAGCTGTTCATTATTATATACTGTTCTGAACAAAATATCACGCCAAAAGACAGCATGCAGAATGTGACGATTCAGACAGACGAATCTGCTGACCGTACGTATCTGGGGGAAAAGGTACATCGCGGCCTCGACGCAGAATATTCCACGATTTAAAAACAAACCACTGCGTGGGGCAACCTTTGGGCATTCGTCCATAAGGTCGTCCCCCTTTTTTACGGGCAAGCGACCACACAAGCAAATTGCGAAAAATAGGGCCAAGCAATGAAAAAGCAGACCGTATCACAGACACGGAATACTTGCAGGGCACAGAGAAATGATGTTGCCGGGGCCACCCGCCGCTACAAGCGTGTGGTTGTGCTTGCGGTGGGCATTGTGATAGCCGCAACACTGGCCCTGTGCGCATTTTCGCTGGCCTGCTACAGGCAGGTGCAGGGTATGGGCAATGGCACTTTAGTGTATTACGAATATGCTGGGGAGTTGCCCACCGCTTCATATATCCTAGTGCCGGGAGGCGGTGCAAAAGAGGGGGAACTGTCGCTGCAATCCCGCTACCGGCTGATGCGCGCGGCAGAACTGTACAAAGAGGGCGTTGCAGAGAAGGTGGTGGCCAGCGGTGGCGACGCAGAAGAGGCGTTGCTCATGCGGGACGCGTTGCTGGCAATGGGGCTGCCGCCCGAGGCCCTGTGGGTAGACAAACACGGCGAAGACACCTACGCCAGCATCTGCCGGGCGGTGCAACTCTTCCCCGATGAGCGCTTTTACCTCTGCACACAGGAACAATATGCCTCTCGTGCTGCCTATCTGCTGCAAAAACTGGGTGCAAACGGTATTTGTATCAATGCCGATCTTGTTATCTACCAAACGCCGTTTATCGGGCGGCTGCGCGAATACCTGGCGGCCACCAAGGCCGTGCTGGACGGAAACGGGCTGGCCTTTTCGCGGCCGGGGGATGTCGGGCAATTCCCCATCATCTGTTGTGGGGGTGATGAGGGATGAAGAGAGGGCTTACATTGCTTCTGGCATGCGCCTGCCTTCTGTGCTGCATATTGGTTGCGCCAGCTTCCCCACGGGCCGCCGCAGTGCCGGAGGGCATTGCCGGGTACGACCCACAGGCTGCTGTGGAGTATGCCCGCGCCCACGCGCAAGCGCGCAACCGGAACTACCCCGACCTTGAATACAACTGCACGGGTTTCGTTTCCCAGTGCCTTGTGGCGGGCGGGCTTGCCATGGACGAAGGCCTGCCGCCCCAAGAAGGCGTGCGTATCCAATATGATGATGACGGTGCAAAATGGTATTGCGAAAGCCTGCCGGATGACACACAAAGGCCGCCGGCGTTTAGCGTGAGCACCAGCTTTGTGCGCACGACGGATTTTCTGCGTTACTGGACGGAGCGGCGTGGCATGCCGCTGCTGGAGTACCCCAACAGCTTTGCAGGCAGGAAAACGCTGGTGGGGGTGCTGCGCCCGGGCGACGTGCTGGTGTTGTACGATACGCGTGGAAAACCGGCGCACATCGGTCTTGTGACAGAGACAAAGGCGGACGATGCGTTTTTCTGCTCCAACACGCAGGACAGGCTGGATATGAGCGTGTGTACTTTCAATGACGAGGTCTATCCCACACTGGGCGTGCTTTCTTTTTATTGATTCTGGACGTTTCAAAGAAATAAAACATGGCAACATGGAGGTTGTGCAGATGAAACGATGGATAGCGATGCGTACAAAGCGGGTTCTTGCAGTGTTGGGTTGTATGGCCCTTCTTTTAGCCACGCTCCCTGCCCTGAATGTGCACGCCTATTACAGCAGCTGTAACTGTACGCTGGACAGCGTCAGCATCACACCGGACGACGGCACGGACAAGCCGACGGGGGAAAAAACTACATACACGGCCGACGGCAGCACAGCGCCCCAGTTGTTCCCAGCCAGTTGGAACCTATTGCCGGTGGGGTATCTGGATGCCGTCGTCAGCTACGCCACCTGGGCGGGATCTACCGACTACACCCACCCCGGCAGCGTACGGCACCCAATCGATATTTTGTACAATTTCGACGATTCAGGCAACTATGTGGCCCTTGTTCGAGAGGCTGCCTGGCCGGCTGCAAACGGGGCGGCCATCGACATTACCGGCCAGGATGATGTCTACATCAAATTTGTGCTGAGCAACCGCGGAGATACCCGCACCACGACGGCGCTGTACCTGCACCTGCAGCGAGACGGCATCAGCCCGACGGGAGGAACAGTGGACGAGGTGTTTGCGATGCCGGACACCCTTGATTATACAGGCGGCGAAGTGATTGCCGTTGCCAACGGGTCATCCTTCCCCAGTACAGGTTTTGCGCTGGCGGCGTTTGATGAAGACGGCGCGAGAGTCACTTCGGCCATCGCTAGAATTAGTAGCGACTGGACGACAGGTTCGGCATATCTTACATTGCCGCGCAACAACTCCGCTACCGCGCAGATATATACCCTGAAGGCAAACGTGGGCGGAGTTTGGGACGATATCCACACGGGCACAGTGACGGTAGCCGGCTGGCCGCAGGTCTCCCGTGCTGTCCTTGACCCCACGCAGCTTACCCATACGGGGGGCAGCGTTGATATCGAATTGGAGGGTACACAGTTTCCTGCAAGTTTTGATGTGCGTTTGATAGACGGTAATACGGTAGGAGGTAGCGGCACCGCAACAGGGAATGACACCACCGCGACAGCGTCTCTCACGCTACCCGCAAACACAGGCTATGTTATCCAGTCCTACTACCTGCAGGTAAGTTTTGATAGCGGGACGACCTGGGAATATATATGGCGAGAGGTGCAAGTGTGGCCGGAAGTGTACCTGCAGGGGATGAGTGTGAGCCCGTATGCCTTCGCGCCATCCGGCGGCACGGCAGAGGTGACTCTTACAGGCAGCGATATGCCCACGGGTATCTGGTTTGCCCTGTTCGACGACGCTGGTGCCAAAGTGATGGACAGCGACACCCCAGGCATCGGCTCGGGTGCTGAAGTGACCTGCGAGTTGGGTGTTCCAGCCAATGACGGCAACGATGACGCTTATTACAGTGTGCGTGTTTCTATGGATGGAGGAACCAACTATCTGGAGGAACCCTACTATGGAATCACGGTATATAAGAAAGTGACCATTGACGCAATCGCCGCAAACCCGGACACACTGGATCCTTCTGGGGGTAGTTCGGACATCGGCTTTGAAATTACCGATGGCTTTGACCAATGTTTCGTCACACTTGGCGGGTTTGTAAACGATACACTTGTGCAGGAAACTGAGACTGATGGCAATTTTATGTGGTGGGATACCCCCTATTCTGTCACGATGGATTTTCCTGCCAACACCACGGCTGCGAGTATCGAGTATACGGTGAAAGTATCGCAGGATGGCGGAATCACCTGGCAGGCGAGCCCGACCACCACGGTTACTGTGGCAGGCACAGCAACCGTCACGTCTGTGGCGGCGGGGACAACCTCTCTTCCGGCGGCGGGCGGGAATTCGCTCATCACCGTGGCAGGCACGGACCTGCCCGCCGGCGTACAGGTGGCGGTTTTCGACGGAAGCGACGCGATGCAGGGCACGGCCGAAACCATCACCGGCGGAGCCACAGGCGGCACAGCCACGCTTGACTTCCCGGCAAACAACACCATATCGGCGATCGACTACACCATCAAAGTCTCGCTGGATGGCGGCAGCACCTGGCTTGCGGCCCCCACGGCAACAGTGGCCGTGGCGGGTACGGCAAAGCTGCTTGTGCCAAGCCTTGCCAACGCAAGCAACAATCGCTTCTCTGTGTCAGGCGGGCTTACCCAAACGGCAGGAGTGGCGTTTGTGATTACGGCCACAGGTGACCGCCAAGATGCGGCTGGAAGCGTCGCGGGTGACACGCGCTTTGTGCCTGTTCGGGCTGCAGCCAATCCGACTATAGATTTTGTGGACAATGCGAATGGTTCCTATACCGCGTCTATGGAGATTTCAAAACCGGGCGACTATATTTTGACGGTTTGGTTCCAACTTGAGCGTTGGGACGGTAGTGCCTGGCAATCCACAAACACAACAGATATGAAGAAAGCAGATCTTACTGTACTGGACAACGGGTCATCCGGCAATTCGGGCGGGAATTCCTCGAGCACCTCATCTGGGGGCGCGGGGAATGAGGAGACGGAGACAAGTGGAACAGGAAGCAGCCCACGTGTGGGAGATGACACAAACCTGTTTGGATGGTTATTGTTGGGCGGAATGGCCCTGGCCGCTGTTTCTTCGTTGATTTTGCTGAAGCGGAAGAGGGTACGAGAAAAATAAAAGAAAAATACAAGCTTGTTCTGCCAGAAAAAATGTGTGGCGCAGACGGCCAATAGAAAAAACCGACCCGGTTGAAGCTGGGTCGGTTTTTTTGACATACTTTCAAGTACAATTAATACCCGCAGTGTGGGTATCGGCCTCACTCCGCGCACATTGCCCGCTGTGGGCCACCCCAATTTCCAGCTAAAAGCAGGCACCATAGAGGTGTGTGTTGGCCACCACGGCGAACCGGGCATCGCGGTGTGCGCGGGAAACCGCTTCACAGATAAGGTGGCCCGCATACTGCCATAGAGCAAAAATATTGCGGTTGCACTCAAAGTTGACGGTACACAACAGATAGCCGTCTTCCAATGTCTGGCGGAAAAGAGTGAAAGCTGCGTGATACTTCGAAGAAAAAATATATATGCGCATAAATTAATGATAAATAGAAGCATATAATATAAGTATTTGCACAAATTGAGCTCAAACAGATTGACACTTTGTTTGCGGCGCCTATAATAAAGCTAGGAAACGCCCAGGGGGTCACTCCCCATCAAGCCGAAAGAGGAGCAGATTTATGTTGGATATCGCGGTTGTCGGCGCCCATTCGGCGGCTTTTTTGATGCGGTGCCCCCGCCTGCCCACACAGGGGGAGTTTATCCTGGCACACGCGTTCGAGCCCACCCAAGACGGGGGAAAAGGTTCCAACCAGGCGCTGGCATTGGCGCGGCTGGGTGCGCGCAGCCATCTGGTTTCGGTGGTGGGCGACGATGACGCAGGGCGTGCTTTCCTGGCTCATTTTGCGCAAAGCGGTGTGGACGTGGACAAGGTACATGTATTGCCGGGCGAAAAAACGGCCGTGGGTATCGCCTTTATCGACCCGGCAGGCCAGATCATCGGTGCCACCGACCCCGGCGCACTGGCCCATTTTGGAACGGGTGAAGTGGATGCCGCCCGGGATATAATCGCCCAGAGCAAGGTGCTGTTGGCCCAGTTAGAGATCCCAGTTGAGGCGGCGCTGTATGCGTGCGAGGTGGGCCGGCAGGCAGGGTGCATCACCATCCTGAACCCGGCTCCGGCGGATGACGTCCGCTTGAATGACATCCATGATGTGGATATCCTGACACCGAACGAGCCGGAGGCAAAACTGCTTCTGGGCCTGTCTCCCAATGCGGAGATGCCCGTCCAGGAGCTCGCAGGTCTCTATGCGCAAAGGGCGCCCGGGTTCAAAACAGTCATCACACTGGGGGAGCAAGGGGCGTTGGTGATCGATGAGGGAGTCATCACCCCTATTCCCTGCCCGAGGGTGATACCGGTAGACACATCGGGCGCCGGAGACTGCTTCAATGCGGCGTTGGCTTTGTGCGTAGGACAGGGCACACCGCTCGTACAAGCTGCAACGTTTGCCGCTCGTGTTGCGTCGGTGTCGGTTACGCGGCACGCTGTATGGCCCTCGTACCCTACGCTGCAAGAGTTGGAGGCGTTTTATCAAACGAGTGAGGAGGAAGCATGATGAACACACAAACCCGCCTTGATTGGGATGCGTTTTTGCGGGTTCCACCCGGAGAACTTCCTGAAAGGTCGCTCGTTCCCATCCAAATATTCGATGCGGAGGATGCGTTGTTCGAAGAGGTGGCGCGCAAAGTCATCGATCTGGTGCGCCAGAACAACGACAAGGGACTGCCCACTCGCATCGCTTGGCCGGTGGGTCCTAAGAAAAACTATCCGCTCATGCTGCGCATGACCGAGGAAGAGAACCTTTCGTGGAAGAACACCTATCACTTTCAGGTGGACGAATGGTTGGACTGGCAAGGCCGCAAGCTGCCTGCCGACCATCCATTCAATCTGGAGAGTTGGCTGCGGCGGGAGTTTTTTAACAAGTTGCCCCCGGAGCTGGCGCCAGCAGAAGAAAACCTTTTCTTCCACGACCCGCTGCACCTGGACAAGGTGGACAAGGCCATCGTAGAGTTGGGCGGTATCGATATCCTGCTGGGCGGTTTTGGGTTCACCGGGCACATCGCCTTCAATGAGCCGCTTACCTGCCGCTGGAACAAAGTCACGCCCGAAGAGTATTGCAATGGCTCCAGCCATATCCTACATATCAATGACGAGACGTTTATTGCCCATTCCCAGCGCTCCACGGGCGGCAACACGCGCATCATCCCGCCCTGCGCCATCACCATCGGTTTCAAGCAGATTTTGGGCGCAAAGAAGATTGTGCTCGTGTCCGACGGCGGGGCCTGGAAGCAGACCATCCTGCGGGTGATGTGTTTCCACGAACCCACGGTGGAGTTCCCCTGCACCTTTGTGCAAAACCACCCGGACACAGTCATTCTGGTAGATCAAAAGACCGCTGCCTGCCCGCCCATGGACTTCGGAGGCTGAGAAGGGAACCAGGCAAAGACTGAGTAAAACACATGTCCGCATATTATGAATATAAGGGAGGGACCCAACGATGCCCAAAGTCGTCATCATCGGAGCCGGCAGCATGGCCTTCACCCCCACACTGGTGGCCACCTTTATCTCTGACCCCTATTATCGTGGCGGGGAGATCGCCTTGCTGGACCCGAACGAGGAGCGCCTCGATATCATGCATAGGCTGCTTACCCGCCTGAACAAAGAGGCGGACCTCGACATCAACTTTACCGCCCACACCACCCGCGAAAGCGCCTTTCCCGGCGCCGATATCGTAATCATATGCATCGCGGTGGGCTCGCACAAGGCCTTTCTGGCGGATGTCGAGATCCCCACGAAATACGGGTTTGTGCAGTCGGACGGGGAGACGATCGGGCCCGGTGGCCTCTCCCGCGGGCTACGCCACATCCCGGTGGCGGTGGCCATCGCCAAAGATGTGGAGCGCCTCTGCCCGAATGCCCGGCTGTACAACTACACAAACCCCATGTCGGCCATGACGCAGGCCATATACAAATACACGAATGTCAAATGCACCGGCCTGTGCATCGGCGCCGAGCTGACCAAGGATTTCGCGATGGAGGTGCTGCGCGAGAAGGACAATGGAGACGTTTCCTTCCTGGCGGCCGGCCGTAACCATTGCCACTTCCTGCTGCAGCTGCGGCGGGGCAGTGAAGATTTGTATCCCCAATTGCGCGAAAAGTGCAGGGAGATGTTCCGCGGCCACACCTTCGACGAGGTGACGGCCGAGATGGACGAACTCTCCAAAAAGATGCCGGAAAACTCCGCGCACTTCAACGAGCTTTCGCTCTGTGTGGCCATGTGCGCCAAGATGGGCTGGTTCCCCGGCCCGGGCGATGGGCACATCGGCGAGTTCTACCCCCAATGGTTCACCTCTACGCCCGCGCAGCGCAAGCGCCACGCGATGGACCAGGTGTATATCCGGAAACTGCTGGCCACCTACGAGCCGTTCGCGGCCAAGATACGCGCGATGGCGGACGGCAGCATGCCGCTGGACATGAGCCTGTTCGAGGTGGGCAAAACCTGGGAGGAAAGCCAGCTGAACGACATCGAAAAGGCGATGCGGAACGACGAGGGCCGCATCTTCCACGTAAACATCCCGAACGAAGGGTACATCCGCGACATCCCGGACGGCATCGTGGTGGAGGTGCCGGTGCTGATGGACGCTGGCGGCTACCACCCGCTGGGTGTGGGGCACCTGCCCGAGGCCGTGGCGCCCTACATCGTGCGCGATTCGCTCACCGTCAACCTGATGATCGAGGCGGCGATGGAGGGCAGCCGCGAGAAGGCGATGGCCTATTTTGCCAACGATCCCAACTGCTTCGACCTGGAACTGTGCGAAAAGTGCCTGGACGAACTGATCGAAGCCAATATCGAGCATCTGCCCCAGTTCCAATAAGGTGCCAGAACGGAAAGGGAACTTGTTGAAAATCCAATTTTGCCGTATATTAAAAGCACAATGCGCATAAACACAAATATATGAGCAAAAGGGGCGTTTTAAATGAGAGTTTCCCGGGAGACGATCCAGGAGCGGGAACGCGCGCTGCTGGAGGCGCTGCAGCAACACAAAAAATTGACCATTGATGAGATCGCAGACATGTTTGCTGTCACACCGTCCAGTGTGCGGCGCCAATTGCAAAGCATGGAAGAACGCGGTATGGTCACCCGTACCTATAAGGGTGTCGTGCTGGCGCCCGACTGGCAGTTCGAGTACGACGCGCGCGGCAAGCGCTATTCCAACACACCCGAAAAGGCTGCCATCGCCCTCAAGGCGCAGAGCTTTATCAAGGAGCAGGATATCATCCTGCTGGGCTACGGCACCACCATCCTGGAGCTGGCCAAACAGTTGAAAAAACGCAAGAACCTGATGGTGGTGACGCCCTCGATTTTGGTGGCGTATGAACTGCACGGCAACCCGGACATTGAGCTGCAGATCATCGGCGGCATCGTGCGGCCATACACGGGCTCTGTCATCGGCCCGCAGACGTTGCGCTTTTTGGAGGGCATCCACTTCGACAAGGCGTTCGTGGGCGCCGATTCGATCTCGCTGGAGAACGGCATCACCACGCCCAACCCCATCGAGCTGGAGCTTGACCAGTTTGTCATCGAAAATTCGGGCGAGACCTTCCTGTGCGCCGACCACTCGAAGTTCGACAAGGTGACCCTGGCGCATGTGGCGCCGCTGGAGGCCGTGGACTACGTGATCACGACCTCCGACAATTGTTCAGACTGCATCCGGGCCCTCTCCGGAATGGAGCGCCCAAGAGTTGTGTTCGCACCGCCAATATAGCTGCCGGCAGATTCTAAAGTCTCCTTTTCCTGCGCGGGAACCCGGTGTGGCGGTGCAACAAATTTCTAGAGGAATGGAACAACATCTATCATACGTTCACCGAACCATGCTCACCGCACAAGAGGAAAGGAGATCATCATGAAAAAACGCAACCTGTTCGCGACCCTGTCCGTCCTGCTCTGCCTTGCACTCACGCTGGGCCTTGCCGGCTGCGGCGGCAACAAAACCGACGCATCGGGCGCTACGGGCGGCTCTGCGGCCACTTCGGGCGGTTCGGCCGCCGCCGGAGGCGAGGACATCACGCTCTCGCTGTGGCACGTGGGTACCGCAGAAGTACAGAGCAAGCTTGTCGACGATGCCGCGGCCCGCTTTGAGGCCGACAACCCCGGCGTCAATATCGAAGTGGTGCCTATCGCCTCCGACGCATACGAGACAAAACTGAATCCGGCGCTGGGCTCGGACGCGCCGCCCGACATCTTCATCACCTGGAGCGGCGGCAAGTTGTTCACCATGGCAGACGCGGGCAAGGTCATCGACCTTACGCCGTACATGGACGCCGACAATTACAAGGACAAATTCCTGGACGGCGCGCTCAGCCAGGCAACCTACCAGGACAAGATCTGGGGCGTACCGGTAGAAAACACCACCGCCTGCGTATTCTTTTACGACACCGAACTCTTCAAAGCGAACAACGTGGAAGTGCCCAAGACTTACGACGACCTGATGACCGCCTGTGAGACGTTCAAGGCGGCAGGCATTGCGCCCTTTGCGCTGGGCAACAAGTACCAGTGGCCGGGTTCGATGTACTATATGTACCTGGCCCTGCGGCTGGGCGGCCCGGATGCCTTCCTTTCGGCGGCGGCCAAGGACGGCGGCAAGTTCAACGACGAGCCATTTGTGCAGGCGTACGATATGCTGGAGGAGATCGTGCGCAGCGGTTACTTCAACGAGGGCTACAACACGCTGGACAACGATGCCGGCCAGCCCAAGCAACTGCTCTACTCGGGCAAGGCAGCCATGTACCTGATGGGGACCTGGGAGCTGGAACTGATCAAGGACGAAAACCCCGACTTTTACAGCCGCATGGGCGTGTTCCCCTTCCCCACCATCGAGGGCGGCAAGGGCAATGCCATCGACGCCGTGGGTACGCTGGGCGACAACTTCTACAGCATATCCACCGCGTGTGAATATCCTGACGAGGCTTTCAGCATGATCCAGTACCTGATTGACGACACCTCCACCGAGGAGCGCATCGCTGCGAACAAGATCCCTCCGCTGAAAGGCGTGAAAGTGAGCGACCCCCTCCAGCAGGATGTGCTGGATATCGTTAGCCAGGCTGAGTATATCCAGCTGTGGTATGACCAGTTCTTTAATGCAGAGATTGCCGCGGCGCATCTGGAGATCACCCAGGCGGCGTATGCGCTGGACGTGACGCCCGAAGAGGCGGCAGACCAGTTCCAGGCGGAGTTTGAAAAGTATTCGAAATAGACCGTTTTTATTACAGGGGTGGCTGCCCCGGCAGAACCGGATGCCATCCCCGGCTCGCCGGGGCAGCCACCCCTTTTATGCAGCTATCCGTGCATCCCCACTTCCGAAAGGAGGCGTTCTGCCTTGCGGGCACAAAGTGAGCTTTCTCCCGAAAAGAGACGGCAGAAGCGAAACCGGTTCTTGGCCAACTGTTTTTTTCTGGCCCCGGCTATTGTCCTCATCGCGGTCTATATCGTGTACCCCATCCTCAATTCGCTGTACCTCAGCATGTTCGATTGGAACGGTATCGACCCGGTGAAAACTTTCGTGGGCATGGGAAACTGGCAAGCCCTTTTGGCCGACAAGGTATTCTGGGGCGCCTTCCGCAACAACATCATCATTGTGGTGCTGTCCATTGCCATCCAACTTCCGCTGGGCATGCTCATTGCTGTAGCGCTGGCGGAGACGAAGTGGCTTACGCGATTGTTCCGCACCGTCTTTTTCCTGCCCATGCTCATGAGTTCGGTGGCGATCGGCATCCTGTTCATCTATATCCTCGATCCCTTCTTTGGTGTGCTGGCGGGAATTGCAGAACTGTTTGGCGGCGTGGCGCCCCATCTCCTGGGGGAAACTGGTACCGCGCTCATCACGGTGATACTGGTCATCTGCTGGCAGTACACGCCCTTTTACATGGTGTTGTTCATTGCGGCGCTGTCCACCGTATCGGCCGATATCAAGGAGTATTCGATGATCGACGGGGCCACGAGCGCGCAGTATTACCTGCGCATCGCCATCCCCATCATCAAGAATAACATCATTACAGCAGCGGTCCTCTCGCTCATCGGGTCGCTGAAATATTTCGACCTCATCTATGTGCTGACGGCCGGCGGTCCCAACCACGCCACCGAGCTGATGGCCACCTACATGTACAAGACGGCGTTCACCAGCGGGGCAAAAGGCTACGGCAGCACCATTGCCATGGCGCTGTTCCTCATCGTGATGGTCTTCTCCATCCTGGCCAACTGGCTGCCGCGCAAACTTGGAAAGCGGGGTGAACCGGCGTGAAACAGAAAAGATTCCGCATATCTGCCATTCCACGCTGGGTGTTCCTCATCGTGGTGTTGCTGGTGTGCATCATCCCGTTCCTGTTCATGATCATCACCAGCCTCAAAAGCAGCCAGGACCTCTATTCCATCGCGGTGTACCAACTGCCCGAGGTGTTCCATTTTGAAAACTACACCGAGGTGCTGGGCGGCAACTTTTTCCGCTATCTGCTCAACTCGCTCATCGTGGTGGGCGTCAGCGTGGTGCTCATCCTGCTGGTGGCCTCCATGGCGGCGTTTTCGCTCGTACGGGTAGGGTTCCGCGGCGCGTCTACGGCGCTCAGCCTGGTCATTGCCGGCATGGCCATCCCCGTGCACGTTGCCATTGTGCCGCTCTACCTGATGAGTGTGAAGATGGGCGTGTACGACAATCTGTTTGCGCTCATCGGCCCCTATGTGGCGTTTGGCATCCCCATGTCCATCTTTATCCTGTGCGATTTCATCCGCACGGTGCCAAAGGAGATCGACGAGGCCGCCCGCATCGACGGTTGCCCCATCATCCTTGTGTTTTTCCGCATCTATCTGCCGCTCACTGCGCCGGCCTTGGCCACGCTGGCCATCTATAATGCCGTACAGCTGTGGGGCGAGTTTCTGTTTGCACTGGTGCTCACCCAGAGCACCAACATGCGCACATTGCCGCTGGGCATCTGGGAATTCAAAGGTGTGCACCAGGCGGATATTCCCATGATCATGACCTTCCTGACACTCTCCGCCCTGCCACTCATCATCGCCTACCTTATCGGGCAGGACAAGCTCATCAAGGGTATGACGGTGGGCGCCGTGAAAGAATAGGAGGCGCGCATGCTGCGCTTTTGGGAAGAGGACACTTACGGGTGCGGACAGACGGTGCACACGCTGGTTGCCGAGAACGACCGGTTGCGCATCGCGGTGACGCCCTACGACGGTGGGCGGCTGACCAGCCTGTGGGACAAGCGGGCCGGTTTTGAACATATCTGGGTGAACGAGCGCAACCGCCACCTGCGGCGCACCTATGCGGCAAACTACGATGATACAACTGCCTTTGGGCTTGAGGAGGCGTTTCCCACCGTGCACCCCTGCCCATATGGGGATGCTGTGCTGCCTTTTTTCGGCGAGACGTGGACCCTTCCGTGGAACTATGAAGTGTTGACAGAACCAGATGGGCTTTGCATCCGCTTGTGGTGTGAGACGTCCATCACCCCGGCGCGGGTGGAGAAACGATTTGTGCTGCGGGGGCAGGAATCCGTGCTGCACACAGAATACCGCATAGAGAACATCGGCTTTGGGGAACTGCCCTATCTGTTTTGTGTACACCCTTCGCTGCGGCTGACGCCCCAGAGCAGCATTGAGGTGCCTGCAGGTGCTTACGAAACAGGATGGATGTACCCGGAAAATGCCGCGCCCAAGCAAACCTTTGAATGGCCGAAGTTGGGTGGATATGACCTTTCCCGTGCGCTACCACCGGAGGAAAACTGCTGTTTCAATTTCTACACCCGGCAGGTGGCGGGGGGGAGGTACGCTCTTTGGCATCCTGCAGTTGGCACCGGTTTGACGATCCGGTTCGATCCCGTTGAATTCCGCTCGCTCAGCCTGTGGCTGAGCTATGGCGGCTGGCGGGGGCATCATTGTGTGATGAGCGAGATGTTCACCTGCTGGCCTATCAACCTGGCCGACGCCATGCAAGAGGGCCAACATGAGGTGCTGGCCGCGGGCCAAAGCCGGACCTATACGGTAGCGTATGAGCTGATGGAAGAAACGGTTGCGCCCATTTGAGGGGAGGAAGCGACGTATGTTGCTGGTCGGCGTGGATATCGGTGGCACCAAGTGTGCTGCGGTATTGGCCAGTATTTGTGAAGATGCAAAGGAGCCCGGCGGCACCATTGCTTTTTTGGGCAAACGGCAGTTTCCAACACCGTGCGAAGGGCCCGAAGCCGCTTTTGTGCATATCTGTGATTCCATAGAAGAGCTGACGGTGGCTGTGGCCGCCGCTGCAGGAGATATTGCAGCGATTGGCGTGAGCTGCGGCGGGCCGTTGGACGCGCGGAAAGGACTGATACTGGGGCCGCCCAACCTGCCCGGCTGGGACGAAGTGCCCATCGTACACATGCTAGCACAGCGGTTCGGCGTGCCGGTGTTCCT
The DNA here is from genome assembly GCA_031548875.1 of Oscillospiraceae bacterium. Classification (GTDB taxonomy): domain Bacteria; phylum Bacillota; class Clostridia; order Oscillospirales; family Ruminococcaceae; genus JAAYCI01. The sequence goes on along the minus strand of JAVBQQ010000013.1, from coordinate 94,789 downwards.
GCAGAACGACGCCGACGCGGGCGCGCTGGCCGAATGGCGTTATGGCGCGGCAAAGGGTTGCCGCAATGCTGTCTTTCTCACCTTTGGAACCGGAAATGGCGCCGGCCTTATCCTGAACGGACAGTTGTATACGGGTGCTTCCAATATGGCCGGTGAGGTGGGACATATGCGCCTGACTGAAACAGGGCCGGTTGGGTATGGAAAAAGCGGCTCTTTTGAGGGATGGTGCAGCGGCGGCGGCATTGCGCAGTTGGCAAAAATGCGTGCGCTGGAACAGTTGCAGCGTGGCGGGCATCCTGCTTTCTGCCGTACAAAAGACCAGTTGGGCACAGTGACCGCCCAAACGGTGGCCGAGGCCGCCACCAGTGGAGATGCGCTGGCAAAAGCCATATATGCCGAGTGCGCCGAATACCTGGGCCGGGGGCTGGCTGTTCTGGTGGACATCCTGAACCCGGAGGTCATCGTGCTGGGAAGCATTTACGTGCGCAGCGAAGCGTTGCTGCGTGAGGGCATGCTGGCCGCACTGCAGCGTGAGGCTCTGCCCCAGAATTTGGAGGCCTGCCGTGTGTTGCCGGCGGTGTTGAGGGAACAGTTGGGTGATTATGCGGCCATATCGGTCGCCATCCAGGGATTACAAGCACACGCGATGCCGGAAGGAGGCTGAGAGTGAAGCGTACACCCCAAATGATACGAATGACGCTGTGTAACAAGTATCCAGTATTGCAGCCATTGGCCGGTAAAATAGACGAGACATATCAGGCGCTGTGCGCCTGTTATGAGAACGGCGGAAAAGTGCTTGTTTGCGGCAATGGAGGAAGCGCCGCCGATGCCGACCACATTGTGGGCGAACTGATGAAGGGGTTTCTGCTGGCGCGCGAGCTGCCCACCGAGAAGAAGGTGCTGCTGCAGGCTTTGGGCAAGAACGGAGAGTACCTAGCAACGCATCTGCAGGGCGCCCTGCCGACGCTGTCGCTTTCGGGTACGGGAGCTTTGCACACGGCGTTCGCCAACGATGTGGCCCCTGACATGGTGTTTGCCCAACAGGTGTATGGGTATGGCCGACCTGGGGATGTGCTTGTTGCGCTCAGCACTTCGGGCAATTCTGCCAACGTGGTGAATGCAGCCCGGGTGGCCAAGGTGTTTGGGCTGGGGACACTTGCTGTTACGGGAGCAGATGGGGGACAACTTCTGGGTGTGTGCGACCGGTGCCTCTGCCTGCCGGCAAGAGCCACGCCGGACGTACAAGAGTTGACATTGCCTGTGTACCATGCATTGTGTGCGATGTTGGAAGCCCGTTTTTTTACCTAAGCTTATAAAAATGGCGGCGGGGTTTCCATTTGGGCGCGGGCTTCACTGATAGAGGTTGTTGTGTACTTTGGAAGATGGCTTGCACATGCCAAAAGGTTCGCATGTGTGAGCGTAAACAAGCAAAGGGAAGGTGTCCCAAACTTGCAGGGCACAAGAACAGGAAACCATTATGAACGCAGTTGTTTTTTATGGAAAGCACGACGTACGGCTGGAGCAATGCGCTGCTCCCCACGCACAAGCAGGACAGGTGCTTGTGCAGGTGCATGCGTGCGGTGTGTGCGGCACAGATGTGCATATCTTCAACGGCGACAAGGGCTCAACAGACACCACACCCCCTACCATTCTGGGGCACGAGTTTGCAGGCATTGTGACCGAGGTGGGAGACAGTGTAACGGGGTTTTCCGTGGGAGACCGTGTGGCGGTCGACCCGAATATTCTTTGCGGTAGCTGCTATTACTGCAAAAACGGCGCAGGGCATTTTTGTGAGCAGCTGGCGGGCATCGGCACAACCTTGAATGGCGGCTTTGCCCAGTATGTGGCTGTGCCTGCCTCGCAGGCATGCAGGATCGCCGACCACACAAGCTTTGTGCAGGGCGCCATGGCGGAGCCGGTGGCTTGTTGCCTGCATGGTATGGACCTGTGCGGTGTCAAGCCGGGCATGCAGGTTGCCGTGATTGGCGGTGGTATGATTGGCCTGATCATGCTGCAACTTGCCCGGATTTCGGGGGCGGCGAAGCTGGTTTTACTCGAGCCAGTTGCCGCAAAACGCGATATGGCAAGCCGTTTGGGCGCGGATATCATTATCGATCCGGTGCGGAAGGATGTAGAAGCGGTGCTGGCGCAAAGTGGCGTCAAGCAGCTTGATGTTGTGATTGAATGCGTTGGGCATAAGGATACCATGCAACAGGCGATTGCCCTTGCAGGCCGTGCAGCTACCGTTATGTTCTTTGGGCTCTGCGCGCCAGATGACGAGATCCCGGTAAAGCCGTTTGAACTGTTCCAAAAGGAGATCACGCTCAAGGCGTCATTTATCAACCCCAACACCATGCAGCGCGCCGTTGCGCTGATCGACAGCGGAAAGCTGGATGTGACAAGCATGGTGAAGCCATTGAAGCCGCTATCGGAACTCGGGGAGATCCTCGCAAGCGCCGAGCTGCGCAAATTGGGCAAACTGGTTATAGGCCCGCAGCTGGATAGTGGTGTATGTGGTTGAGATTGTTGTATTTTGTGAAGTGCAACATGGATCCAGCCGGTGCGGCCGTTGTCGATATCGCAAAAACCAGCACAGAGAACACCACATGAGGGTCGGGAGTTCAACATAAAACAGCGCGACAAATCATATGATTTGTCGCGCTGTTTTGGAGCTGGTGGAGCGGCTCCGGGTTTTTCCCCGACTATTGTGGGGGTTTGAAATTGCAAACAATATATGATGACAAGTGATTTATAGGCGAGGAATGCATTTTTATTGGTTCTTCTGCCTTTTCACCCTTCTGCGGTAAACCAGCAGGCCCCTAAAGGCGCCCGCGGAACCAACAACCAGGGTTATCCACAGGGCCGGCAATGCGGTGTCGCCCGGTTGGGGCGGTTTCGAGTTTGGGCCCGGATTTGGACCATCCCCTTTGGCTTCCAGCTTGTAGCGGAAGGTGGACGCCGGCCCCTCGGCGCCGTCATCCCGCCATGCATCGGCAATCAGGGTGGTGTCCTTATGGATAGAGATGGCCCCGGTGTAGGTATTGCCGGGGTTGCTTTTGGAGGGGGCCTTGACGTCTGTGGTGTAGTAGATTTGGGTTGAAATGTCGCCGGCATAGGCGGGATTATCGATATCCTCGCTGGAAAGAACAAACTGGAAACCGGCCGGCTGGTAAGCTGGGGAACCTGAAAAACTCCCGAATTCTCCGGCCGGTTTGGAGGAAGGATAGCTTTGATCCTGCGCGCGGAAAAGATAGGTGGCGGGGGCGTCCGGCCTACCCACAAGGGTCGTCTGGGGCGAGTCAGCGCCATTGGCGTCAAACACCTTGGGCTGAAGCAAATTCTGCTCCATGGCCAAAATACTCCAGCCGGGGCCCATGCTATCGCTCTTAACACCCAGGCTGCTGCTGTAATAGATTGTCCCAACCCCATATAGTTCTGTCTTGCCATCTTTTGATACCTCCACTTGAGTTGACTTTATTTTACATCCCCTCACTCTTGGATTGGTATCACTATACGGGGGTGGGACACACTGTTGCGCATTATATAAAGTTGGCCCGACGAAAATTCGCCGAGCCAACAAGGTTTTAATGAATACACCATCAATCTTCGATTTTTACGACTACTTGGTAAATATCACCTTGGAACCAGCTTGTCTCGGTGGTATATTCATCCGAGAGGGGCATGCCCTGTTGTTGTCCGCAACTCACGGTGCCGTCCAAATCATACATGAAGGGCGTGGTGTGCTCGACGCGTCCCTTGGCCTCCTGCTGGTTGTTCACCGTCAGGGTGGCGGTGCCGCCCTGACCCCAGCCGCCGCCGTCGTATTTAAAAAATACCTTGATCTGGTTCTTGCCCGGCTGCAGCTTCTTTGTGCCGCGTACAAAATCGACATGCATACCAAAAAAGTTGTACACGAACACCGGCAAGGCGTCCTTCACATACACGCCGTAACCGCCGAAGCGCCCGCCCTGGTGGAAAATGAGCCCGTCGGTTTTGCCCTCGAACACTTCCACGTCACACTGGATGGAGAAAGAGTGGTTTTTGGTGTTGAGGAAGGCGTTTTCCTTGATGCCGAACATCCCGCGGGACAGGGTGATCTCCTTCCGGTCGCCCATCAGAGTGGGCCGCCTGGCAATGGCGGGGTTCAAAAGCTCGGTGGCGCGGTTGTCGATGGGCAGCACGTTGTACTTCTCCGCCTCGGCCACAAAGACCTTGCGCATCTCCTCCACCTTTTCGGGGTACTGTTTCGCTAGGTCGTGGGCACAGCTCCAGTCCTCGGCTAGGTTATACAGCTCCCACTCGTTGTCCTCCAGTTTGTCGTGGAAGGGCGCATCCCCCCAGGGGGCCTTGTCCACACAGCCGCAGAACCAGCCGTCGTGGTAGATGCCGGTATTGGCGCCTATGGTGAAGTATTGGGTCTTGTGCTGGTCGGCGGCGGCCGTGTCCTCGATGGCGTACTTCATGGAGACGCCCTCAATGGGCCTCTGCTTCACGCCGTCCACCATGTCGGGATGGGGAACGCCGGTCAACTCGTAAATAGTGGGCGCGATGTCGATGACGTGGTGGAACTGCGGGTGGCATTCGCCGCTGCCCTGGTACTTTTTGGGCCAGTGGAAGATCATGCCGTTGCGGGTGCCGCCGAAGTTGGAAGCCACCTGCTTTGTCCAGGTAAACGGCGCGTCCATGGCCACTGCCCAGCAGGCGGAGTAATGGTTGTTGGCGCGGTCGCTGCCAAAGTCGTCTAGTTTGCTTTCCACAAACTCAAAGGGCTCAGGCACGTGGTTGTGGCTGGTCATCTCGTTGAACACACCGGCCAGGTTGCCCTCGGCCGAGGCGCCGTTGTCGCCCAAAATATAGTAGATGATGGTATCGTCGAGGATGCCGAGGTTTTCCAGCGTGTCGAACACCTTGCCCACCTGTTCGTCGATGTGGTGGGCGTAACCGGCGTACACTTCCATCTGGCGCGCAAAGACCTTACGATGGCGCTCGTCCAGCTCGCTCCACTCCATAATGCCTGCGGGCTTTGGGGCAAGCTGTGTCTCTGGAGGGCAGATGCCAAGCTGTTTCATGTTGTCCAGCGTTTTTTGGCGCAGCACGTCCCAGCCCTCGTCGAATTGCCCCTTGAACATGTCGGCGTACTTTTTGGGCACTTGGTGGGGAGCGTGTGTGGCGCCAGGTGCAAAATAGCAGAAGAAAGGCTTGTCCGGCGTCAGGGCCTTTTGCTCGCTGATCCACTCGATGCAGTGCTCGGCCAAATCTTCGGAAAGATGGTAGCCGGGCCGGGTGGGTGTGGGCAAGGGTGTGGTGCCTTCGAACAGGTTTGGCGCCCACTGGTCGGTTTCAGCCGCCATGAAGCCGTAGAACTTGTCGAAGCCGGAATAGGTGGGCCAATGGTCAAACGGGCCGGATACGCTCACCTCCCACACCGGCGTCTCGTGGCACTTGCCAAACTGAGCGGTGCTGTAGCCGTTGTCTCGCAGCACCCGGGCCATGGGCGTCACCGTTTTGGGTCGGGTACTGGTGTTGCCGGGAAAGGCTGTGCCCATCTCGGTGATGGAACCCATGTTGTTGGTGTGGTGGTTGTAGCCGGTGAGCAGGGCGGTGCGGGTAGGGGCGCACACCGCGGTGGTGTGGAAGCGGTTGAACCGCATGCCGTTCTTCGCCATGCGTTCGGCGTTGGGCATGGGCACCGGCCCGCCAAAGGCGCTGGAGGCTCCGTAGCCCATATCGTCGATGAGCACGATGAGCACGTTGGGTGCACCCGTTGGCGGCTTCACGGTGAAGCGTGGTGGTGGGGTGGCTTCTTTGGCGTTGTAGGTGGTGATGGGCGGATAAAGAGGTTCATGCAATGGGATCTCATTCCGGTTTGGAGTAAAGGGTACGTTGGGATCTTGATAGGTGGGCATACAGGCTCCTTTCCTTGAGGAAAACACACCATTCCTACTAGTGGATGAATTATTCTGTTTCCATTATAGACGGTTCTGTAAGGCGTGTTTTGGACCTTTATGTCGAAAAGGTTAATTATCTAAAGCGCAACGAACAAACCCATGATGAATCCATGAGTTCTTTTGTGGCAGTCTCCCCGAATTACTGTCAAGCCTCAGAAGAGATACCAGGCAAAGAGTAAGGGAATTATGCAGAAATGAGCTGTGCAGGTTCAATTTGTAGATGTATACCGGTGACAGCCCGCAGTACACACTAAAAATCTCAACAAAAAAGCTAACAATAAGGCGGTGTATTGCGTAAAATCCGCATGACAGCCTTATTGTTAGCGTCAGATGGAGCTGGTGGAGCGGCTCCGGTTAGTCCTCCGACTATTGTGGGGGCGATATAAGCCAAGAAGGCTTGAAAAACAGCGTTAACGATTTTACTCATCTTTTTGTCGGGCATTATTTTCTGCCTTCATGTGCCCCGCCGTGCGACATTGCGCATGCGAATCAATACCAGCAGAGCTGCCGCGGTCAACGCGCCAAGAGTGATAAAGAACGGCCACGGCGCAGTATCACCGGGAGCTGGAACCTCGCCGGAGATGGGCTTTTTGTCTGGGCCAGGTTTATCCGGGTCGGGCTTGACCGGGTCGGGCTTATCCGGGTCGGGCGTAACCGGGTCGGGCTTATCACTCGGCCGGACCACATGGATGCCCGCAGGGTCGCCATGGGCGACCCTATTGTCACCGTTGTGCACGTTCACGGCCTCGAACAGATATGCCTCGCCGTCATTTTGCAGGCGTGCGATCAGCGATGTATGTAGGGTCTGCGTCCCGGTGTAGCCGCCCTCGGCAAGGGTGGAAAGGGCCAGCGTGTTCGGGGCGGGGGGCAGGCGCAGCCAGCGGTAACGGGTCGCCCCCGCCGCAGGCGCTGTTGTCGTGGCGTGGAGATCCACCCGGTCGCCGTCGTTAACGGTCAGGGACCCGGTCGTCTCCAGGATGGCGGGCTTTTCGGCGCCCGCAAGCATCGTCACATTTGTGGTTGCACTCCCGCCGGTATCCGCCGGCAGGTACCCCTGGCCGTCCGGGTCGGGGAACAGGTTTTCAACACGCACACCGTAGGTGACGCCGGGAACGAGCGCCGACACAAGGCAGGACATGGTATCCCCCGCGGCGCCGCTTCCCGGCAGGATGCGCGCCACGGTTTGGGCCGTGGCCGGGCTGCCCGGCGCCGGTGTGAACACGACCCGGTAGTCCCCGAACAGGGCCGGGTTTTGCCAGGTCACCTCGGCGGCCACCGCGCCCATCGGGCCGGCTGTGGCGGCGTTCAGCACCGTCACCGGCGGCGCCATCGCGTTTACGCGGGCGGCGGGCGTAAAGGCCACGGCCGTGGTTCCGTATGAGGTATTGGTGATGGCGCACCGCACCAGTTTGCCGATGGTGGCGGCATCCGGCGTCAGTTTCAACTGTGCGGCTGTTTCTCCCGCGATATCCCCGAAGGCCCCGTTCCCATCCGCCAGCTGCCATTGATATGTGAAGATGCCTGCATCCGGAGAGTCGGCCTGCGCCTCGAACGTGATTTCCCCGGCGAACGGGCCAGGCCCTGCGGGCGAGCGCCCGATGGCCGGGTTTAGCGGTTCTCTCGCAGGGGCGAGAGTGCTTGCACTGAACGTTGCCGTGTTGGATTCCAAGCGGGCACCTTCCGGCCCGAGGCCCACGCCGTAAATGCTGAAATCATATTGTGTGCCTGGCCGCAGCCCCGTTATCTCCACAGAAGCCGCTATGCCGAACCCGGGTATGGGGACAAGCAATTGACCAACGTCCGCCCCGTCGCTGGATACATACGCGACCCGGTATTGCTGCGCATCGGCGGACAGTACCCACTGAAGGGTAATGCTGTCGGATGTGCTGCCGGTTGCCTGGACGCCAACGGGCGTAGCCGGCGGCGTGCACACAATCGCGATGTTCGATGTCGCCTCGCCGCTCGAGGTGCCGTCATCCCACGACGCGACACATTGCACCTCCTTAGACGTGCTGCCGGCTATATAGTCAATAAAACTTGTATCCGGCGCGCCTGGGATAAGCGCAAACGCGTCCGTCGAGCCAAACGCACGCTCATACCAGGTGTAGGTAATTTGGGACTCGTCAACGGTGGGAGAAGAGGAAAAATGGGCTCCGAGAGGAACAGGCAGAAGTGCATCCGGCGCATAGCCGATGGTGGGGTCTATGTAAAAATTCGGCAGAGGATTCGTTATGAGACCGGCTATACTGTCAGTGGCCGTGACGCCATCCAGCTCTGCCGTCACGGTGATGTCATAAGCGATGCCGGGTTGCAGGCCCTGGAACGTATAGCCGCTCACAGCGCCCGCAACCGCCTGCTCGTAGGTTTTTCCGCCGCCAACACACCGCAAACGAAACCGCTCCACAGGCGAGGCTTGGGCGCCCATGTCCCAGGTCACGGAGATTGAACTATAAGTTACCGCTCCCGGACTAAGGCTCAAAACCGGCAGATTGAGGACGTCGTAATCGAGGGGGACGGGGCCCCCGATGAGCTTGACGGAGAACGAGTCTCCGGGGCCCCACACGGTCACCTGGCCGTAGTAGCTGTCGCCCATCACAAGCGTGCCCCGGTCGACCGAAAATAGAGAAGCCGGGCTCGACGCAATGGCCGATTTGTTTTTGTCCAGGACGGCATACTCGATGCGGCTGTATTTGTATGGCATGTCCACCGTCACGTCCGCCGTGGTGACGGTATCACCTTCCTTGACGCATCTGGCGAAGGAGAGGGCCGGTTTTGGGCGGCCGGTGGTAAAATGGTATTCCAGGATGTTGGACTGCCGGCTGCCGCCGCCGTCCACAAGGCAGGCTGTGACCGCATACGGCGTATCGGCGTACAGCAAGTTTTTGGGAAGGGCCGCGGTGGGCTGCGCCGAGCCGGGGACAAACGGGATATCAAGCGTCTGCCGTTCTCCACGCCCTTCAAAAGTGACGCGCAAGGTGTCAGCCATGCCCTCGTTCGCGGGAACGGCGATGCCGAGCGTATGGGCCAATGAAGTTTCAGCCTGCGCACCTTTGACGAGTTTGGACAGGAAGTGGTTGCCCTCCGCAATCGCCTGGCATCTGGCCGGGGTGGCAAAATCCATCCAGTTTTGTGTGCCCCAATCTGCGGGGTCGATGCCCTCACCCGTGGGGCTCTGGTATTGCCGCAGCAGGACGATTTTCCCCCTGGCATCTGCCAGCGTTGGCACGGCCGCCCCGGTATACCAGTACGGGCTGGCCTGTTGCACATGGCTGCCAAGCAGGGTGCTTGAAAAATCCCCGGAGGCGGCCGTGCTACTGCCCTCTTCGGTTATCTGCACGATAACGGTTTCGGAGGGGTTGTCCTGCAAAAAGCCGTAAATGGACCCAAGGACGCCGTCCAGTGTCAGGTAGGACGAGCAGCTGCTGTCCGCATAGCAATCCAGAACGCCGGTGACGATGCGCATCCCAGCGTTTTTGTCATTGTTGACGCGCAGGTCGAGCGCCCGGGTGCCGTCTTGGAGTTGCTGTGCGATGGAGGTGTTTTGGCATTGGCCGCTACCGGCAAGCGGCGCAAGCAGATACTGGGCGCCGGCGTTGCGGGATGCGGGGATATCGAAGCTGTTGAGCGGAAGTTCGTCGTTCAGCCGGTCCATCCATGCAGCACCGTCAAAAGGGATGTGCGATGCCGCAGGTGTGAGCGCAGACAGGGTGGCGTGACCAGGCGCGAGACCGGCCTTATCCTCAGGAGCGCCCGCCGCCGCGGTCAGGAACAAAGGAGAAAACAGTGAGCCCAACAAGAAAAATGTAAGGGTGATGCTCAAAATAAATTTGCCAAAAAACTTCATGCGTACAACCTCCCCAGAAGCCGGTTTTTGCCGGCAGCGCAGATAGCGATGCGAGAAGAGCCAAGCCCAAGCGAATCTGCCGCTGGGCGCGGCGGCAGATGGGCAACGAATGTATGATATTCTATTTTATCACATCAATCGGCGGGTTTAAAGATATTTGGACACTTATGTTCTTGTTGACAAAAAACTTAACTGACGTTTTGGTGAAGGTGCCCGCTGTTTTGCGTTACAAAGGCCGAAAGTGAAATTCCCTTAATCAATACATGTATGTAGTGTGTCCTTATGATGTTACGAGCAACCATGCATTTAGTGACGAAGGCAGGTAATATTGCACAAGCTGCGGAATTTGCCCTTTAATGTTGGGAGGTCAACACAAAATAGCGCGACAAATCATACGATTTGTCGCGCTATTTTGGAGCTGGTGGACAGGCTCCAGTTATTCCCCTGACTTTTGTGGGGGTCTTAAATGGCGGATAAAATGTGATAATAAGCAAAACTTTTAGAAAGCAATTTGTTTCGAGTTGGCACTGAAAAGACTGGAATTTGCACGTACATAATTGGAGGGTAAGCCTATCTTATCCAATAACCATTACTTGGTAGACGAGCCTAGCATTATCAGGAGATTTGATATAAACTATAAATAATACCAATATGTGCAAACCGAAGAATAATTTTCTGTTTTTTGTGCAACTTGTGTAGTGAAAGGGGAGGATAAATCATGGGAGAGCCAAAGGAATACCACAACCTCACACTCCAACACTTCCAGTATTTCATTATGGTCTCTGAGCTTGGAACCATGCTCGCGGCTTCCGAACAGATGAATGTTTCCCAGCCCCTACTCAGCCAAAAAATAGCTCAACTAGAAAATGCGCTTGAAATCAAACTTTTTACGCGCCACAAGAGGAAGCTGGAACTGACAGATGCAGGCAAAGAGTTTTTGCAGACCTGTAAAACACTTGTGGCACAGCTGGATGCAGATATCGACGACCTGTATGCGAAACACCACACAGAGCAGAGTGGGGTGTTGCGCATTGGCTTCAGCGATGGACAGGAATCTTCGTCGATTTATGAAATCGTGCGCCTTTTGAATGCGGAAATACCGGGTATCACCGTGGAGGTCATCATTGAGAACAGACTCACCATTATTGATAAGGTGCTGTCCGGTGACATTGATTTTTGTTGTTGTGCGGATACCGAGCGGTTTGTAAATAATAAGAACATTAGCTATCGGAAACTCTTTTCCCTGCAGTTCAACTGCATCGTTCGCGCCTCTTCTCAACTGGCCCAGCGTGACCTTCTTGAATGGAAAGATCTGGACGATTGTATTTCCTACTGGCCCACATCACTGAAAAATACTGCCATGACAAAGGATTTGTTGAAGTTCTTTAAAGACCACAGCTTGGGGTTGACTCTGGAGTATCATGATGTAGACTATTTCACATTGAGAAAGTTTTTGCACGATGACAAGCATGTCATTCTCACCCTGACCCCGGAAGTGGACGACCCTGCGCTAAAGGTGTGCCAGTTGGGAGGCCTGTCCTACCCGATGATTCTTGCCTGGAAAAAGGGGGAGTCCAAAGAGCTTGCAAAGTATGTGGATAAGGTGCTGGGGGCGTTCAAACGGGCCGGGCGGTAGTGCCCGCTGTACAGTCGAGAATGGCAGCATAGTAGTACGTAAACAGCAGGAACTGAAGTTCCTGCTGTTTCTTTTGCACAAAGGATAAGGGAGACTTATGATTTGTATAATTTGTGCTTATTTGACCGTCGGTTGAATCGAATCCTATACTGTTGGCAGAAGCTCTGCCAAACTTTGTACAGCGGCGAAAATATACTGCAACGCGGCTTGAATGGAGGAAGAGAAGCATGAACTACATGGATATTCCGGACACCCTGATGCAGAACGTGGTGCAGGACGGCATGCGTATCGATTGGGATGTGCCGGTACCAACGCCGGACGGCGTTACCTTACGTGCGGATGTGTTCCGGCCGGATGATGATGGGAAGTACCCTGCGCTTCTGACCTATGGCCCTTATGGCAAGAACCTGCACATGAAGGACGGTTACGAGTCGAGCTGGAACACGCTGCAGAGGGACTACCCCGAAGTATTCGAGGGCACCTCGGGCAAGTATATGAGCTGGGAAACCTGCGATCCGGAAAAATGGGTGCCGGACGGCTTTGTAATCGTCCGCATCGATTCCCGCGGCGCGGGGCGCTCGGAGGGATATCTGGAAGGCCCCAGCGCCCAGGAGATTAAGGATTTCTATTTCTGTATCGAGTTCTTTGCGCAGCAGCCCTGGTGCAACGGGAACATCGGCCTTGCCGGCGTCTCGTATTTTGCCATCAACCAATGGCAGGTGGCCAGCGTGAACCCGCCCCACCTGAAGGCCATCTGCCCGTTTGAGGGCAACACCGATGCCTATCGGGACAACCTGCGCCATGGCGGCATCTTCCAGGATTTCCGTGCGATGTGGTACCCCGCTCAGGTGTTGAGTTTGCAACATGGCCTTGGTGAACGGGGACCCAAAAGTTCGATGAATGGCGTATTGGTGACCGGTCCGGAGACTTTGAGTGATGAGGAGCTGGAGAAAAACCGGGCCGACCCCAACATGGACCCCCGGGCGGTGGAGCTGCTGTCCCCTCCGCTGGAAGGGATTCTGACGCAGCTAGACAAGGTGACTGTGCCGGTGCTATCTTGCGGCAACTGGGGTGGCAACGGCTTGCACCTGCGCGGCAACGTAGAGGGGTACAACCGTGTTTCTTCGAAGGAAAAATGGTTGGAACTGCACGGCCGTGAGCACTTCACCGAGTTCTATACCAATTATGGTGTGGCCCTGCAGAAAAAGTTTTTCAACTACTACCTGAAAGGGGAGGGCAACTGGCCGCAGGAACAGCCCCCGGTTTCTCTGCGCATCAAGCATGTGGACGGAAGTTTTAGTGACCGCGCGGAGCAGGAGTTCCCACTTGCGCGCACGCAGTGGACAAAGTTTTATCTGGACACGCAAACCGGCGCCTTTGAAACTGCTTTGCAGCAAGGGGGCAGCGCCTCCTACGAGGCGGCGGCCACTAGTTTGTCCTTCTTCACCGCCCCGCTGGAACAGGAGACAGAGATTACCGGACCGGCAGCCGCAAAGCTTTTTGTTTCCTCCACCACCAAGGATGCCGACATCTTCATGATTTTCCGCGTTCTGGACCCAGATGGCAACGATGTGACTACGATTGCCGCATCCGACCCGGAGGGCAACCTGGGTACCGGATGGCTGCGCGCTTCGCATCGCAAGCTAGACCCCGAAAAGAGCAAGTTTTATCGCCCCTGGCACACCCACACTGAAAAGGAATGGTTGAACCCGGGCGAAGTGTATGAGCTGGATGTGGAGATTTGGCCCCTCTGCATGACCGTGCCGGCCGGCTACCGCTTTGGTTTCACCATCAGCGGGCGGGATTTCTCCCTGCCAATTGCTGCGGACAACACGGAACATGGAGACTGGAAGGTGGACGTGAAGGTCCAAAAAGCCAGAGGACATTCGATTTACACCCATAGCATCGAATACGCGCAGTATGACCCGAATAAGATTTATTCCGGCACGACCACATTGGTTTCCGACCGTGACCATAGTTCCTATGTATTGCTGCCCATCATCCCGAAATAGCCCTCTGGTTCCTAAATCAAGATGTCAGGGGAGAGAATATTCAATGGACGGCATTGTACACACCGGGATTACCGTTAAGGACCTGGATGTCAGTATCCCGTTTTACCGGGATGTCTTGGGGCTGGAACTGCTGAAGGAAGAGCCACAAAGGGCCTCACGTGGGGAGAAGTTGGGTGTGCCGGGAGCTGTGATTAAGATTGCTGTTTTTGCAATTCCGAACTCGAACCAAACATTGGAACTCATCCAATACATCCGTCCCAATCCTCCCAACGACTATGGCGAGCCGGTAAATGCGCTTGGGCAGGCCCATATCGCCTTTCGGGTAAAAGATATTGATGCAACCATGAAGCGGTTAATCAGCCTAGGTGTGAACTTCGTCTCGAACGGATATGAAACCATTACGGAGGGACCCTTGGCCGGCTGGAAGTGGATTTATTTTAAGGACCCGGATGGAACGAATATGGAGCTGATAGAGGACTAAGTTTTCTGGTTGCATGCGTTGAAGATGGTTGTTACATCCGCGCAATATTCACCCATGTAAAAAACGCAGATACTATTGATATCACATCAACAACAAACAAAGAGAGCCCGCTTGGCTAGCTGGATTTCCTTTCAGCAAGTTTTTGGCATCAATCTGCATTGTATAAAATGGAAGTATGAAGCCGGATGTGTCGGTGGTTCAACACAAAATACGGCGATAAATCATTTGATTTATCGCCGTATTTTGTGTAACGCTTACAAAAAGGTTGCCAGTCTTTTTTTGCCGCTTTCCTACTTCATCGGGCACTGTCAAAAAGGATAGAACAAGCATCCCCTAAAATGTCCGGCGAGGTGAGAATCGTTGTTGGAGGCGTCGATTTTCAATAAAACATCCACCAACATCCCTCAAAAAAACAAATCGCGAGAAATTCGCGAGTATAGATATATTTATTGTTTTTTGGAAGTCGGGAATACAAATAACCTATGATAGTATGTTGTGCTTATAAGAAAGATTGCCGCCACATACCACGGCCTTGGTGGCGTAATGCCGATCCCAGACCAAAAAATCAGAGCGCTTGCCGGGTGCGATGCTCCCCACGAGGTGATCGATTTTTGCGGCGCGGGCGTTATTGATGGTGGACGCAAGGATGGCGTGTTCAAAGGGGACGCCAAACTGGATGGCGCGACGGCACATGTCGGGCAATGAAACCACGCTGCCCGCGATGGTTTTCGGTTCGCCGGCCAAAGAAGCCCGGCCCCCGCACACGGCCACCTGCTGGCCGCCCAGATCATATATGCCGTCGGGCATGCCGGTGGCGCGCATGGAATCGCTGATCAGACAAATTCGGCCTGCCCCGAACCAACGAAACAGCGCCTTGACAACCGCAGGGTGCAGGTGCAGCCCGTCGCTAATGACCTCTACGTGTTCGGCTCTTTCGCACGCTGCGGCCAAAACGCCCGGCGCGCGGCTGGCAAACGGCTCCATGGCATTGAGCAGATGCGTCACGTGGCTGCCCCCGGCGTTAAACGCACAACGGGCTTCTTCATCGTTCGCAGCCGTGTGCGCCAACGATACGGTGCAGCTTTTGGCAGCTTGCTGGATGAAGGCAAGTCCACCCGGCATTTCGGGAGCGACGCTGACAATGCGTATGTGGGCATTTGCTGCTGTCTGCAAACGTTCGAACAGTTCAATATCGGGGGCGACCATCTGCCGGGGATCTTGCGCCCCAGCCTTTTTGGGGTTCAAAAAGGGCCCTTCCAGGTAGACACCCCTCAACACGGCTCCATAGCTATCCTGCTCAAACAGCGGCGCTGCGGCTTCTATCGTTTGCAGCAACGCTAATTCGGAAAGAGACATGGTGGTGAGCAGGACGCTTGTGACGCCAATGTTTCCGTAGTAGGCCAACAATGCCTCCAATCCGGCGGGACCGGCATCGCAAAAGTCGTGGCCTAAAGCGCCGTGGCTGTGGATATCCACAAAACCCGGCAACACAAAATGCCCGTCAACGTCCATCACGGCTTCTGTATGGATCGTTCCGGGCTCGGATATCTGTGTGATCACGCCGTTTTCAAATGCGACATCCGCGCATTTTAACCGACCGTCGATAAAAACCGTTCCATTTTGCAGGACGATTGCGGTTTCCTCCTCGGGGCCTTTTCGCAAAGGAACAAAACGCTACAGAAGTTTGGGCGAAATGGCCTGGGTCGTTTTGCTCTTGTTTTGTCCGCACAGTTTGTATTCTTCCTTGAAAAAAGCAGTATACAAGATATCAATCAGGTAGAGCTGGGAAAACTTTACTGAAAAAGAGCCACCCTGAAAGGGCCCTTCATCCGCCGCGCAGTGAAGGACTACACTTGCGTATTGAGTGATGGGCGATCTGGGGTTGCGTGTCATACACACCGTTTTTGCCCCCTGCTCAAAGGCTGAGCGCAGGATGTCGATCGTGTCCTTGGTGGCCCCCGAGTGCGAAAAAGCGATGGCTACATCCTCTTCGCATAATAGTGCGGCGGTCATCGCCTGCATGTGGGCATCCATGGGGCACACAATATTGGGCAAAACGCGCGAAAACCGCCCATATGCTTCCACTGCCGTGGCCCAGGAGGAGCCAATTCCAAAAAAATAAATATTTCTGGCATTGCGCAGATACCCGACTGCCGTTTGAACAGCCCCATAGTCCAGCTCTGCATAGGTCTGCTGCAGGATGGAAACGTGCGCGCGCATCAGCTTTTGGCTGATGGTTTCCAGGTCGTCGGTGCGCTGCACTTC
Organism: Oscillospiraceae bacterium; assembly: GCA_031548875.1. GTDB lineage: Bacteria > Bacillota > Clostridia > Oscillospirales > Ruminococcaceae > JAAYCI01. The sequence goes on along the minus strand of JAVBQQ010000013.1, from coordinate 78,603 downwards.
TTCAGACAGCATGATCTCCATGGATTCGGCCCGGCTCAAAGACTGCGCCAGGGCCATCTTGAAAGCCTGGTATCCCGGCAGTTTCAGCGAGCGGCAAAAACGAAAAACCGTCGTGTCGCCCACACCGCATTGGTCGGCGAAATCTGTAATAGATAGTTTCAGGACTGTATGCGCATCCTTCAAAACGCAATCAGCCACCTTGCGCTCCGCTTTCGTAAAAAACGTATATTTTTCCTGGATCAATGCCAAAATATCAACCATAACATCGCCTACTCTCACGGTTTTATTCTAGTATATGTCATATTTTGCAATTTGGAAAGCGCCTACGAGCCCGGCCGTGTTTCCAAAAGTAGCAGGCAACACCTGCACATGCGCAAAACTACGGATGAGACACGCTGCGAGTTCTTGTGTGATCCTTTCCACAAGCCAGCCGTTCTCCATGATGCCTCCGCCCAGCAAGACAGCGGCGGGGTTATATGCATGCACCAACGATACAAGCCCGGCAAGTACTTCGCACAACCAGTTTTCGAAGACCTGTTTCACGAGTGGGGAACCTTCCATCGCGCGGGGCAGCGTTTTACCCGTGACCTCCTCGCTCGTGGCCCGGCGCAATTGTTCCATCAGCACTCTTGTAGAAGCGTATGCTTCATAGCAACCCTTGTTTCCGCAGGCACATGCCGCCCCGCCCGCGTGCGTAATGATGTGTCCGTATTCCCCGGCGGAAAAAGAGCTGCCCAGCACCAGCTCTGTGTTGTGCACGTAAGCGCCGCCGATACCCGTGCCATAGGTTAGATATAGAAAATCGCCAAACTGACTGCCCGCTCCCAACTGCATCTCCGCGATTGCCGCGCAATTCACATCGTTTTGGATGAATGCGGGTACGCCGAACTCGCTTTCGCACAGCTGTTTCAGGTTTGTCCCTGCATAGCGGGGGAACGCGTCCGTTGCAAACAGGATGACGCCGCTGTGCGGATTCACCTGCCCCGATGTAGATATGCCGATGCGGTCAAATGGCGACATATCCTTTAGCAGTTCCAGTAGCTGTGCCTGCAATGGTTCGGCGCCATCCCCGGCCCTGGAGGGGGCTCGGGTGACAGCAAGGGAAGGGATTGTTTCTTCCGAGTAGCCCATGCCATACTTGATCTCTGTGCCGCCGATGTCCAAAAGGGCGATGTTCATTCTGTATCTCTCCCTCCGGCAGTCAGGGCGTTCACAAAATGCTGTGTGATCTCTTTAGGGCGCGTGATGGCGGTGCCGATCACACAGGCGTGGATTCCCTGCCTGAATACGCTCAACATGTCTTCCACGGTCCAGATCCCACCCTCGGCAAAGACGGGGACGTGCAGTTGTATGCATATTTCCCGCAGCGTAACAAAATCTGGAGGGGTAATACCCGCCGTGTAGGATGTGTATCCGCTCAGCGTAGTGCTCACGCAATCAAACCCCATTTCCTGGGCGGCGAGTGCTTCCTGCAATGTCGCGCAGTCGGCTAGAAAAATCGTATCCGGATATTTTTCTTTGCTGCTTTTCAAAATGTCCAAAAGAACAGCGCCGTTTGGACGGGGGCGGTGGGTTGCATCAATGGCGATGATCTCAGGTGTACACTGGGCGACCTCGTCCACCTCTTTCTGCGTGGGCGTGATATACACCTCGCTGTCCGGGTACACCCGTTTGATTAAAGCGATGACGGGCAGTTGTACGGCTTTTTTGATGGCGATGATATCCGGCACCGAGTTGGCCCGGATACCTACCGCCCCACCGGCTTGCGCGGCAACCGCCATACGCGCCATGATCTCGGACCCGTGGAGCGGTTCATTGGGCAAAGCCTGGCAGGATACGATAAGACCGCCTTGAATTGATCGGAAAATTTTTTCTTTTTGAGGATTCATTGCATAATCCCTCCGCCTGGCATGGCAACTATTGTGTGCATATTGTAACGCATATTGCGTCAAAAATCAATAAAAAAGAAATTTTCTCTTTTTGTTGATTTTTAGATTTTTCGATGCTATACTCAAGGGGAATCCAAAACCCGCTGTGTGGCAAAGTAACTGCAAATTAAATACGACAATAGAAAATATACATAATTGCGAATATTAATTAATTTTCCATTTGTGCGGCTAAATGCTGTTTGCCCAAAAAGAGAATTGAAAATAATTTTCACAATTGTGAAACTGCAGCCGGAGGAGGGCGTAATGTCTACACAGACCATTTTTGAACCTGCAAGGCAGATCCCGGTTACACACACGACGGATGTGCTGGTGTGTGGCGGTGGCACCGCAGGCATCGGCGCCGCTATCGGGGCGGCAAACAGTGGGGCAAGTGTGCTGTTGGTTGAAAAATTTGGCTGCCTGGGCGGCCTTGCAACCATGGGCCTCATCACGTCCTTTATGTCCATGAGCGCCTACACGGGCGGGCGGCAGATCATAAAAGGCGCGTGGGAAGAGTTGTTCGCCCGCATGGAGCAAAGAGGTGCCGCCATCCGGGCGTCGGATTTTTCCCGGGAGAGGCCGGGGTTCCACAACCACCGCCACGAGCCGGACACCAATCTGAACATCTTCGATCCCGAATGCTTCAAAATCGTTGCCGACGAGTTGATGGAGGCACACGGTGTGGAGGTTTTGTACCACACCTATATTGCGGACACCCTGCTTGAGGATGGGCGGGTGATTGGCGTTGTGATCGAAAACAAGGGTGGGCGGCAGGCCATATTGGCCCGCCGTGTTGTGGACGCAACCGGCGATGCTGATGTGGCAGCCCGTGCCGGCGTACCGTTCCAGGTGGGGCGGGAGAAGGACGGGGTCACGATGCCGATGACAACGATGTTTTGCATTGGAGGTGTAGCGGATGACGTTCGCACCCACCGCTGGGACAACAGCTTGGCGATGGGCGCAGTGAATTTGTTCCCCACGATGGCCAGGGGGGAGTTTCGCGCCGAGATGACACGCACGACCAATGTGAACGGATTGTGCGCGGAAGACCTGACAAAGGCCGAGATCCAATGCCGCCGGCAGATTCCGCAGATTTTGGAATACCTGCACACGGAACTGCCCGGCGCCGAGCATGCCCGCCTGACCAAGATTGCTTCCACCGTTGGGGTGCAGGACACCCGGCGTATCGAAGGCGAATACACGCTTACGGAAGAAGATGTTCTGTCCTACCGGCAGTTCCCGGACAATATCTGCGTAAACGGATATGGCATCGATGTGCACAACCCTGATGGGGCCGGGTGTGAGCTGCACTGGTTGATCCCCGGCCACGCTTATGGGATCCCGTACCGGTGCCTGGTTCCGGTCGGCGCGGATGCACTGTTGGTCGCGGGACGCTGTATCTCGGCCAATGTGAGCGCCCAGACATCCGTACGCATCATGGCGGCCTGTATGGCCATGGGGCAGGCGGCGGGAACTGCCGCCGCCCTGAGCATACAGCAGGACGTGATGCCGCGGGAACTCGACATCCAAGCATTGCAACAGGGGCTACGCGCCCAAAATGTGTATCTGGGAGAAGAAGAACCACCGGTACCAAAAGAAAAATTTATCCATGTGAAAGGTTTGTAAACGGAGGAGAGGAAGATGAAAAGAAATCTGCGTTTTTACAGTATGGTTCTAGCGTTGGTGCTTGTGATGGGGATGTTCGCTGCCTGTGGAGGAAATGGCGCCACAACCAGCCCCGGCAGCAGCGCCGGCGGCTCGGCATCCATGCCGGGCAGCGACGCGCCCGCATCTTATGAGGGTGTCACCATCCGCGCCATGATGCAGGGGCATCCATCCACCTATGCGTTGCAGGAGATGGTGCCCGAGTTTGAAGAGATGACCGGCATGAAGGTGGAACTGGAAGTGGTGCCGTATGATGAACTGGTGCCCAAAAGCCTTTTGACGCTGAGCAACAAAGATCCTTCTTATGACATCATCTTCAGCTACAACACCTATCTTTCCAGCTTTGCCAGCAACGGATATCTTTGGAGTTTGGACGAGTTTGTCCAAAACCCCGACCTGAACAAGTATGTGGACCTCGACGATTTTGTGGAGGGGTACCTGAACACCTGCAAATACGAGGACGCTCTATATGGATTCCCGATGTACGGGGAAAGCACCTTCCTGATGTACCGTCAGGATCTTTTCGAACAATATGATATCCAGCCGCCCCAGACCATGGCTGATTTGATGGATGCTGCCAAGGCCGTGAAAGAGGCGAGCAACGGGGAGACCTATGGCATCACCATGCGCGCCCAGAAAGGCGTACAGGCGGTGTTTATCTGGTCCAGCTTCCTGCACGCGTTTGGCGGGGAGTGGTTTAATGAGGACGGGCGTTTGATGACCGACAGCCCGGAGGCGATAGAAGCTGCCCAGTTCTTTGCGGATATCCTGAACGATTACGGCCCTCCGGGCGTGGCAAATTTCGGGTGGGATGAAAACCGCCTTGCATTCACCAACGGGTCCACCGCCATCACACTGGACGCAACGACCAACGGGGCGTACAATGAAGACCCCAACGAATCGCAGGTGGTTGGCAAGGTCGGCTATATTTCCACCCCGCTTGCCCCCGGCGTGGACCCGCAGGGCACCAGTGCGCTGGCCGTCCACTCCCTCATGATCAACAAGGCGAGCGCCAACCCCGAAGCGGCCTTCCTGTTCGCCTCCTGGGCAAGCAACAAGGAGCAGCAGATCCGGGGACTAGAGATTGAACCGCACTGCAGCGTTACGTCTCTTGCCGCGATGGATTCGGATATCTTTAACACCAAATACGGGGCGTTCAAAGAGGCCATGCTGGCCGCTATCGAGAACGGCAGCCCGGACTACATGCCCACAAACGCCGATGCTAACGAAGTGATCGAAAAGATCGGCACCGCGCTATCTGAAATTATGGTTGGCAACAAAGACGCCGCAACCGTGATGACCGAGGCCACTGCCGATATCAATACGAACGTCTTGGGGAAATAGCTGGCTCGGGCACAAGCTGCTGCGCCTGGAAATGCGCGATACGCGAATTTGTAGTATTACCATCTATGTAAGCCGGGTCGCACAGTTCTGTGCGGCCCGGCATACAAAGCAAGCGATGGAAGACGGAGAGATCCCATGCAAAGACGAAACACTTCGGGCAGGACCCTGCGGATGTTTGTCCTTCCGGCTCTGGTTGCGATGCTGGTCATCATGGTGGCACCCATGTTGTTCTCGGTGTTCATCTCCCTGAATGACGTGCACCTGCTACATGATGGCGGAAAGTTTACCTTCATTGGCCTTGGGAACTATATCAGCATGTTGAAAGACCCACGCGTCTGGAATGCGCTGCGGGTAACGGTGCTGTTTTTTGTGCTGGCCCTGGCCATGGAAACATTTTTGGGCCTGGCCATCTCCATGATGCTGGACCGGCAGTTTTTGGGGCGCTCTTTCTTCAAGAGCATGATCATCATCCCCATGTTTATGACACCGGTTGTAGCCGGCCTGATCTGGCGGGTGTTCTTCGACCCGTTGAACGGGATGATCAACTGGTTGCTTGGCGGCTACCCGCACGACTGGTTGGGAAATATGACGGGGGCGTTCCTGTGTACCGTCTTCGTGGACATCTGGCAGTGGACGCCGTTCATGATCCTGATGTTCACCGCAGCCCTGGACGGCGTCAACAGCGAGCTGTATGAAGCGGCGCGCGTAGAAGGAGCCAATGAGTGGAACATCATACGCTCCATCAAGCTGCCCATGCTGAAGAACACGATCTTTGTCGTTTGCGCCCTGCGCGGCATTGACCTGCTCAAAGCGTTCGATGTGATCTATGTCATGACCAAAGGGGGGCCGGCGGGGGCCACCGAGACCATCACCATGTACTCATATCTTGTGGGGTTCAATTATTTCCGCATCGGCTACGCCACGGCGATCGTGCTGCTGTTTGCCGTTGTCGTCACCATCATCCTGAGCATCGTCATCAAGCGGATGCAGGAAAAACTGAAAACCTGATGCCACTTCGTGCCGGAGGTTGTTGCGCATGTCTAGCATACATACCCTGAAACTGGTTCGGCGGATTTTGTTCTTCGTCATTCTGATCGTGATTACCGCTTTTTTCGTGTACCCCTATATCTGGCTGATCACCACATCGTTCAAGACCGGTGTAGATGCCTTTGCCATGCCGCCCAAATTTTTCTTTACGCCCACGCTGGACAACTATTTGAAAGTTCTGCGCAACGGGGATTTTTTCCAGTATATCCTCAACAGCGTGATTGCCACGACCGTGTCTGTCGCCATCAGCATGGTGCTGGGGGTGCCCGCTTCCTATGCGATCGCAAAACTCAGGTTCAAAAACAAAAAGCGCTATTCACTTTTTTTCCTTTCGGCGCGCGTTATGCCACCCATCGCGTCCGTGTTGCCCATGTACATCATCTTTATGAACCTGGAACTTTTGCAGACCCGGATCCCGATTATCCTGATGTACGTGCTGATGACACTGCCCATCGTGATCTGGATCATGCCCGCTTTTTTCGAGGATGTGCCCAGCGACCTGCGCGAATCGGCGTTTTTGGATGGCTGCAATGAACGCCAGGCGTTTTTCCGCATCATGCTGCCGGTGGCAAAGGGTGGGCTCACCTCGACGGCGATCTACTGCATGATCATCGCCTGGAATGAGTTTTTGTTTGCGCTGATCCTGTGCAACAGGGCCACCCAGACTCTTCCGGTGGCCGTCACATCCTTTATGACCTTCCGGGGTACCGAGTGGGGGATGCTTTCGGCTGCGGGAACCATCATCATGCTGCCCATGATCGTATTTGGGATCCTTGTACAAAAGAATTTTGCGCGGGGCATGTCCCAGGGAGCTTTGAAAGGCTAAAATAGGAGGATTGGAATGGATACGATTCGCGTTGGTGTCGTGGGTATGGGTGTGATGGGAGTGACCCATGCCAAGATTTACAAAGCGCTTCCACAGGTGCAGCTGGTGGGCCTTGTGGAGCCCGACCAGGGCCGGGGCGAAGCCGCGGCAAACACCCTGGGCGTTCCCTGCTACCAGACGCTGGAAGAGCTTATGCGGCAGGATATCCAGGCCGTAAGCGTTTGCACGCCGGATGACATGCACAAGGAGTTCATCCTCAAGGCATTCCAGAACAAGGTGAAGGTGCTAACAGAAAAACCCTTGGAAACCTCGGTGCAAAAATGTGATGAGATTATTGCGGCGCGGCCGGATTCCACTTATCTGATGGTGGGCCACACATTGCGTTTTGACCCGCGGCTGATCCCGTTCAAAAAGATGCTGCAGGCAGGGGAATTGGGCAAGGTCATCTCCATTTCGGCCAAACGCTCCAACCCGGCGTTTATTCGCGACCGCATCAGTCCCCGTTCGTCCATTACGTGGTTTTTGGGCATACATGATATTGATATGATCCTGTGGTTGACCGGCGATCGTGTGAAACGGGTGCATGCCTTTGGAAACAAGCCCTTTACAAACAACTGGGATTATGTGGCGAGTATCCTGGAATTTGAAAGCGGCGCGGTGGGCGTGATGGAAAACCATTGGGTGATCCCGAATGAGCGTCCGCTCGTGAGCGACGCATCTGTCACAATCCTAGGCGAAAAGGGCATGTTGGAAGCAAATTTAAACGGGATTGAGTCCATCGCCACGATCGTGGGGAAAGGCCAGTTTTACAACGATATCCATTACCAGCCTGAAGATATGTCAGGTGTGCCCCATGGTGATATGTATTGGGAACTGCAGGCTTTTATTGATGCTGTTCGCAACAACGAAACCCCGCCGGTAACCGCAGAGCAGGCGCGGGAAGCTGTGCGCGTGATTGAGGAGATTGAAAAACTCATAAATCTTTGAACAGTAGCGGTGAAGAATAAACAACATTTCATCTTGAAAAGACTGAAAGACAGGTAATCCGCCGCAGCATGAAATCTTTCTGTTCTTTCACTGTCCGCTTGACGGGGCGCACACCACAAATATGGAGCTGATTGAAGATTGAGTTCCCTGTTGAAGCAAGAAAATACGTGTGCCATATTAATACGAGCTCAACTACAGCAAAGAGGACCCGCTTGGTAAAGCAGGTCCTCTTTCACACGCTCATATCGTGCCGGCTTTGTTCCTCATGGTCTCCCGCAGCACATCCATAAACAGGGGGATGGCGGAGTTGCGGTTCTGCTTGTACCACGCCGCCACCATGGAGGGGCTCCAGTGGCTTTCCAGCGGCACGGCGGCAACGTTCTCATTGTTCAGCAACATGTTGGTGGTGTCCAGGATGGCGACGCCCACGCCCGCTTCGATCCAGAGCATCATGTCCTGCAGGGTGGGAGCGTATACCACGGTGGGTACGAACCCCTCCTTCTGGCAGGCCTCAAACACCAGTTCGGACGAACGGGCATTGTCTTTTGGCGAGATCATCACGAAGGTGTCGCCCTTGAAATCTTTTAAGGTAAGGTCGGTGCGGCCGGCGTGGGGGTGGATCTTATTGAAGAGGATGAAGTCGCGGGATTCCTTCACAACCTCGAACTGCAGTTGGTCCCGCCCGATCACATTGAACTGCACGGAGAAGATCACATCCAGCCGGGTGCTGTACAATTCCTCTAGCAGTGTGTCGAAGGTGCCGCGGTGCAGGGTGATCTCGATGTGGGGATAGTGTGCGCGGAAATGGCGCAGGATGGGGGGCATGAAGTCCCCCACGCGCATTCCGTCCAGCACCCCCACCTCCAGCGTGCCGGAATAGCCCGCCTGCGCTTGCTCGGCCCGGGCAAGCAGGGTCTCGTAGTCGGTATACAGTTTCCGCAGACCCTCGTACAGCACGGCGCCGCCGGCTGTGAGATGGATCTCCCGCCCGGCCCGGTTCAGCAGGCTCATGCCCAGCTCCTTTTCCATCAGCAGGATCTGCCGGCTGAGAGAGGGCTGGGAGATGGAAAGCTTGTCTGCCGCCTTGGTAAAGCTGAGATGGTCCGCCACAGTGATGAAGTACCGGATCTGGCTGATGTTCATGCGCATGCCCCCACGCAGTGCTGTTTTCGATGTAGACCGCAGTTTCAAGTGCCATTAGTGTACCTTAAATATAGTCGTCCTGCAAGCAGTTTTGATAAAGAAACATCCCACGGGAAAGACGAAAATTTACCAAAAAGAGCCGGCCCTCAAAAAGGGCCGGCTCTTTTGTGGAAAAAATCAGATGCTGCGTTTATTACTGTGTCGTGTCCGGGATGGCAAAAGCGTCAAAGGCGGGGATGGCGGGGAAGGTGTCCGACGCGACGACCACCTTCTCGAACTCGTAGTTGGGGTTGTCGCTGGGCACCCACTGGGTGCCAATGGCCGGCACCTGCATGCAACGGTTCTCGTTGAACTCCAGCGAGCCGAACACGGTCTCGACCTTCGTGTCCAGAAGAGCCTGCATGAGGGTTTCTTTGTCCAGCGAACCGGCGCGGTTCAGCGCGTCGTAAAGCACGTCATACATAGCGATATCGTAGCCGATGGAGTAGGGGTAGAACCCGCCGTTCTCCTCTTCATACTTGTCGGCCACTTCGGTGCAGCTCATGCCCAGCAGCGGGGAGGCAAAGGGATAGTTTTTGTCCCACAGGGCGGAGAAGGTGAGCCCATTGCCGGTGCCGCTGCCCAGGTTCTCCACGTCGGCCTCGTAGTGCATGCCCTTGTTGATGGTGCACACCTTGGGCACATAGCCGTACTGGTGGCACTGTTTCCAGAAGGTGGTGAAGTCGGGGGTGATCATGTCGGCGGTGATGATGTCGCAGTCGGCATCTTTTAGCTTGCTGATGAGGCTGGTGAAGTCCGTGGTGCCAATCGTGTAGGGGCCCGGGTCGAACACTTCATAATCGGTGCCTTCCACAAGGCGGGTGTACACGTCGCGGCCCACGGTGCCGTCCACGTCGGTGTCGAACACGAAGCCGATCTTCTTGTTCGTGTCCACCTTGTTCCACATGTTCAGTACGTCAATGGCCATCAGGTCATAGTTGAACTGCATGCCGGTGGCCCACTCGTAGGGGCCGCCCTCCAGCCAGGATTCCTCCGGTGCGCCAAAGGTGAAGGTGGGGATCTGGTAGCGCTCGCCCACGGCCGAGACAGTGTTGGTCTGTATGGGGGTCCAGCCGCCCACAAGAATATCCACCTTGTCCTCGGTCACCAGCTTCGTGGCGGCTTCCACGGCCTTGTTGGAGTCGCTCTCCGTGTCGGCGTAGATCACGCGGATGGGGATCTTTTTTCCGTCGATCTCGATGCCGCCGTTCTGGTTGTTGATCGCATCCAGGCAAAGCTCTTCCACCCAGGGCGTGGGGGCCATGAAGATGGCCATGGGGCCGGTGAGGGGGGCGGCGAAGCCAATGAGGATCTCGTCCGCGCCCGAGCCGCCACCGCCACTGCCGCCGGTGGCGGTGCTGGTGCTGGCGGCGCCGCTGCCAGTGCCACCACCGCTGGTTCCGCCGCCGTTCCCACCGCCGGAGCCGCTGCACGCGACCAGCACAAAGACAAACGCAACAGACAAAGCAAGTGCCAACAAGCGTTTCTTTTTCATCGTTTTCCTCCTGTTTTTAAGCGTACTTTGTTTGGCATGCGATCTATTTTACCCGTTTCTGTCAGCCGGTGCCGGCCGCCTGCCCTTTTGCAGGCGTGTCGATCGTCCTTCTGACAGAAAAGAGCTCAAACCCGAATTTGCCGTGCAGCGCGCCCATGATACCCTTGGGCGCCAGCATGATGACGGCCACGGCAACGGCGCCCAGAATGATCATGCTGATGCCAGGGAAGTTGTACAGGAACTGCCGCAGGATCACATAGATCACGGCGCCAATGATGGGCCCCTCGATGGTGCCGATGCCGCCGATGACCACAATGAATACCATGGAGACCGCCCAGTCGATGCCAAAGGTGGCGCCGGGTTTCACATAGGCGATGTTCAGGTACAGTACGACGCCGGTGAGGGCGGTGTAAGCCGAAGCGATGAGGAAGCAGACGAGCTTTGTGCGGTAGAGACGCACCCCCCGCACCTCGGCGGCGCTCTCATTGTCGCGCATGGCCATCAGCGCCAGCCCCATCTTACTGCGCAGTACCACAAAGACGATGACGACCGACCCGATGCCCAGGGCAAGGGAACCCAGGTACAGCGTGCTCATTGGGATGCGATAAGCGGCAGTGACGTTGTAGCCCGCGTCGAAGTTGACGAACTGCCAGTTGCGGAAGAAGACCAGCAGAGATTCGGAGACGATCCAGGTGCCGATGGTGAAGTACACCCCGCTGAGCTTGAAGATGGGGAAGGAGATGACGAGGGCGAAGACCAAAGCGATGCCCACGGCGATAAAAAAGCTCCAGAAGATGGGCAGGCCGTACCCGGTGGTCACCTTCGCCAGCGTGTAAGCGCCAATGCCGATGAAGGCCTGCTGGCCCAGAGAAACAAGGCCCGAATACCCCGCCAGCAGGTTCCACATCTCGCCAAGCGAGATGTAGGCAAAGATGAGCAGGCCGATGCTGATGGCGTAATCTGTGCCATAGAGCGGCAGCAGCGCCAGCGCGATGATGATGACCAGGATGATGCCCGATTTTACGCTGATGAGCTTGTTGTTCGAGCCGAGGGCTGTGTGCAGTGTGCGTTTCGGCGCCATACTCTCTCTCCTATTTCCGTGTCATATTTGCCAGGATGCCGCGCGGTCGCAAGGTCAGGAGCACCAGCAGCGTCAGGTACCCCACAAGGATCTGCACACCGCCGCCAAAGAAGTATGCGCCCATCAGCTGCGCCACGCCCAGGATGACGCCGCCCAGCAGGGTGCCCAAGATGCTGCCCATGCCGCCGATGACCACCACGCCGAAAGCGATGATGAGGTAGGACATGCCGGAGTAGGAATAGAAGCCGAAGGTCTGCCCCACCAGCAGGCCGCCCACGCTGCCGGTGGCCAGCGCCAGGCACATGGTGTAGATGTATGTTTTGTTCGTGTTGATACCCATCATCTCGGCTGCCACCACATTGCTGGCGGCTGCGCGGATGGACCGTCCGAACAACGTTTTGCGGATGACGAAATGCAGCACCAGAATCACCGCGGCGGAGATGGCAAAGTTGAGCAGGTACTCGCCCGAGATGACCACCCACTTCGTGTTCACCACGTTCACGCTGGCCAGGGGGCTGGGGATGGATTCAAAATCGGCCCCGAAGATGAGCTGCAGGATGTTCTGCACGATGATGGCGACGCCGAAGGTGACGAGCAGCGCAGGCTCCGCCCCCTTGCTGAGCACGCGGTTGACGAGGACGCCCTGTAGCCCCGCGCCGATGAGCACCATGACGACGAGGGTGATGAGGAAGGCGAGGAGGATGCTGCCCCCGAACTGCCGCGCGAAGATCATGATGAAGAAGGAGGAGAGGATCATGAGGCTGCCGTGGGCAATGTTGGTGAGGCCCATGATGCCGAACACGAGCGACAGGCCCACACCGATGGCGGCATACAGCCCGCCCAGCAGGATGCCGGATACCAAAGACTGAACGAATAGCTCCATAATGCCTCTTCCCTACGCGTATTTGTTGATGCCGAAGTATGCGTCTTTCACTTCGTTTTCATCCAGTTCGTCCGAGGGGCCGCCCATGACCACCTGCCCCTTTACCAGCACATAGCTGTAATCCGAATAGTCGAGGCTGCGCTTTACTTCCTGTTCCACCAGCACCACCGTCACGCCCGACTCATTCACGTCGATGATGCGGTTGTAGATATCGTTCACCACAACAGGCGCAAGGCCGAGGGAGATCTCGTCGCAGATGAGCAGCTTCGGCTCGCTCATCAGCGCCCGCGCGATGGCCAGCATCTGCCGCTGCCCGCCCGAGAGGAAGGTGGCCAGCTGGTTTGCCTTCTCCTTCAGCGCGGGGAACAGCTCGTACACATGGCCCAACAGCGCGTCCCGCTTTTTGCGCGGCCCGGGCAGGTAGGCCCCCAGCACCAGGTTTTCGTACACGCTCATGTCCTCGAAAACACTGCTGCCCTCGGGCGACATGGAGATGCCGCGACTCACGATCTTGCTGGTGCGCAGGCCGGTGATGTCCTCGCCCTCGAAGGTAACCTTGCCGGTTTTTGGTTTGTTCACGCCCATCACGGCGTTCAGCAGGGTGGACTTGCCCGCCCCGTTGGAGCCGATGATGGAGATGATGGCCCCTTTGGGGAATTGCATGGAAATGTTATGCAGCGCCTGGAAATCGCCATAAAAGACGTTCAGGTCCTCAACTGTCAACAGCGTGTTTTCGCTCATATTTTTTTCTTCCTTCTGGTGGGGGCCTTGCCGGCCACACCCAAGTATGCTTCCTCCACCTCTTTGGAAGCCATCACTTCATCCGGCAGGCCGCAAACGACGTTCCGCCCCTCTGCCAGCAGCATCACGCGGTCGGTGCCATGCAGCATGGTTTGCAGCACATGCTCGATCCAGATGATGCTGACGCCCGATGCCTTGATCTGAGCCACGATCTTGAGGATCTCCGCCACCTCGGACTCGGTGAGGCCGCCCGCCACCTCGTCAAAAAGCAGCACCTTGGGGCCCGATGCAAGCGCCATGCCGATCTCCAGGCGCTTGCGGTCCAGCAGGCTGAGCTTGCCGGCGAAATCCAGCCGCTTTTGGGAGAGGCCGATCATCTCCAAGATCTCGCACACACGGCCGCAGGCGGCCTGCTCTGACTGTGCGTTCCCAAAAACGGCCCCCACAAGGCTGTTCTCGTAGGCGGTCATATTCGCAAAAGAACGGGGGATCTGGAAAGTGCGGCCAAAGCCCATGCGGGCGCGTTCCACAACGCCCTCCTTCGAGATATCCCGCCCGTCGAAGAGAAGCCGCCCGTGGTCCGGCTTTAGCATACCGGTGATCACGTTGAGCATGACGGTTTTTCCGGCCCCGTTTGGGCCGATGACGCCGAGGACCTCGCTCTCGCCCAGCTCAAAGTTGACCGATCTCAAAACCTGATTGCTGCCAAAAGAGATGGCGATGTCCTCGGCCGAAAATACCACGCCCAAATCTGTTCCTCCCTTGCGGACAAAACGCATTCGATAGCATAAGTTCTGTGGATGCTCATCGGGTGACTGAAATCAATTACTGCGCTGTATCTTTTGTTTTCGTCTGCACAGAGTGCTTTCCAGCGGCAAACATATGGATGATTTATATCATAACATCGAAAAACTATCGGGCAGAAGCGCCACTCATCCGGAAGATATTCCGATTTCGTTTCATTCTACCTCAAGCAGTCAATTTACACAATATCATTTTCTCAAAATATTCAAAATTAGGCGATTTAGTCAATTTAATTTGTCAAAGATTGTCAGTTCTACCATCTGTCGCTCATTGTGATAGTGTGCTATCATAGACCCTATAACAGGCAAAAACGTGTCAATAAATATCGAAACAACAACAATAATGGTTTTGCCGGCTGCTTGAAAGCCATCTATGCAGTTTTTGCATAACCCTATCCGTTTTGGCTATGAGTGGCGTACAGTTTTGGTTTTGGCACATCTTTTGGTGGACCTTTTGTCTGGCACAAAGAAAAATGGTAAAGCAGGTGATTGGATGACAACACAGGTACAGGAGTTGCAGCAGGAGCGGCTGAAGATTCGGGAAGACACGATTGCGGGAAAGATCCCCAAGCGGGTGTTCGTGTGGGGCGCCATCACGCTGGAGGCTTGTTGCCAGTATGCGGGGCTGGACCTGCGCCGCGCCCACTACGACATGGCCCTGATGGAACAGGCATACGACGCTGTATGCAAGGATTTTTACTTTGATGCACTGCCCATTGAAAACGTGCGCTTTGCGGGCACCTACCAGATCTTGGGCGCGAAAAACTGGATACTGGCCTCGAACGGCGCCATCCAGCATCCCGAGATTGAGACGATGTACGCCGAGGATTACGACGATTTCATCGCCGACCCCTACAACACCATCGTGGAGCGCTTCCTGCCCAGGGTGTGCGCCAACATGACCGGGAACGCCACCAGCCAGAGCATCACGCTGGCCCAGGCCATCGATAGCTTCAACTGGTACAACGCGAACCAGTTTGGGGTGTACGGGCGTCTGATCGACAAATACGGCTACGCACCCGGCTTTATTACCAACGCGCCCTGCGAGGCGCCGTTCGACTATCTCTCCGACCAGCTGCGCGGCTTCAAGCAGATCAACATGGACGTGCGCCGGATGCCGGACAAGGTGAAGGCGGCCGTGGAAGCCATCCTGCCGCTGATGCTGAAGAAGGCCCTGCACACGAGAGTGCAGCCGGGTGTGTTCACCTTTATGCCGCTGCACCTGGCCCCGTACATCAGCACCAAGACCTTCGAAGAACTGTTCTGGCCAACCATGGAGCAGCTCATCTCCACCTGCAACGAAAAGGACGTGTACTTCCACCTCTTCTGCGAGCAGGACTGGACCCGCTATGCGGAGTATCTGGCGAAGCTTCCGTCCACCACCAATATGCGGTTTGAATATGGCGACTATGAGCTCATCAAGAGGGTGGTGGGCAAAGATCACGTCATCTGCGGCTTCTTCGACCCCTCCATCACGATGACGAAGAGCAAGGAAGAGTGCATTGATGAGGTGAAGCGCCTGGTGGATACCTGCGCGCCAGGTGGCCGGTTCTATTTCCACCTGAACAAGAACATCATGGATTTTACCTCGGTGGACGCCAATAAGCTGCAGGCCGTGCTGGAATGGCTGCATGTGAACACCAACTACTGAAAAGGGGGAATGACACTCATGGATGAGAAGAAAGAACCTGTCAAATATACAAAGACGATCGAAGAGTTTTTGGAGAGCAACCCCGGGATAGACAAATCGTGGGCGGACTTTATGCGGCCGGTTGTGCAGGTTGCAGACGACGACATCTACGAGTTTATACTGGGTGCGATCTTCCAGTAACACAAACCAGCGGCAACCAGTTGAAAGCTGGTTGCCGCTGGTTTTATGTGAAGAATCCCTGGGGTGAACCCCTGAAATAGAGATTGCAGAATCTCCCTGACGTAGGAGAATACCTACGACAGGAGTACATTGACGAGGCTGTGAGTGGCCGGGGCTCTAAGACACTGTCCCGCCAGAACTACCGACGCATGCTCAAGGACACGGACATGGGACATTTTGACACCATCCTCATCCACAAGTATGATCGCGTAGCCCGCAGTCTCGACGAGCATGTCTCGTTGGACAAGAAGCGGAATGACAAAGGCGTGGAGTTGATTGCCGTCGCGCAGGACTTCGGCAATTCGACAGAAGCCAAAATCATGCGGACGCTGATGTGGTCGCTTTCCGAACTGCGGCGCGCCGGTGGTGAAGATGGAAGCTGTGGACAAAGCGGCGACGCGGCACCTTGCGGTACCTTAAAGAGTTGCTCTCGCCCGATGTGCAGAAAGCCATCCACAATGCGCTGAAGAAGTACCAGGGTGCCTCAAACAATGACCTGACAGAGTTCTACAAGGCGCGGAACAGAGAAGTGGAGCGCAAGCAGAAGGAATACGATGGCCTGATGCACAACATGACAAACCCGAACCTGCCTGCTGAGGTGGTGGCGAATATGGGGAAAGAGATGCAGCGCCTGCTGGACGAGATGGCCGGCCTGCGCGATGCCCAGCCGCCTAAGGATTACACGACCGACCAAATCTACACCTGACTCGAGGCGCTGAAAAACGCAGCCGATGACAAAGCCATCCATCTGCTTATCGAGCGCATCGATGTCGCCAGCGCTCCGCGCAAAAAAGAAGTGACCGATTTTAACATCACATCGACGTTAAAATCGGTTGTGGGTAAAATGGAGCTGGTGGAGCGGCTCCGGTTATTCCCCCCACTATTGTGGGGGGAGAGACAAAGAAATAACGACAGTATATGATACAAAATGAGTGCATAGAAATGCACCCCGGAAACACCATGACTAATAAGGAGCAGTCTATGGAGGTGATTAAAGTGTATTTGTATTCGACAGGGAAAAAGCCAAAAGCAAAATGTATAGATGTTTATATGCCCGATTTGGATGTACAACGTGATGCCAAAGAGTAGTTTTCTTCATATCAGATACCATTTACAGGTTTTAAATCGCCAAAAGAAGAACTGGACTTTATAAGTATTGTTTGTCCCGATGGATGGATATATGCGGTAAGAGAGTATGAACTTATTTGCTTGTTGGGAAGACTAGAGTAAATATTGAGAATACTATTCTATGATGCGCATCATCGTGCTATAGTGTTTTAGTAGTGTGCATGATGGAGGCGTAATTGTGGTTAATAGAGTGCCAAAGCATTGGAAATGCGATTCAAACATGGAATGATTGTTCTTGTTTTTCCAAGTAACTGAAAAAACGCTCAACTCAAATACGCCGGACACATATAAACTACCAATGCATAATTCCTCGACCCTATGCTTCGAAGCCAAGAGAATCTATGACATCTTAGATACCCAACAAACTCTTGATAGGTATTACCCCAAATATGTCCCTTCAATTTTGGAAGAATTAATTGAATCGATTCAAAATGATTATGCGCTAAAGCGTAATTTGGGATTACGGCTAGATAGCATTATCACGGGCTTGGGCGAAGCAAAAACAGAGCCCAAAGTGTTGTTGCGTTGGATAAGCCGAATATCACTTTGGACAGATCCTCCCGGCTCTTTACGACAAGCTCGGCGTAGACCCGGCGCATGGTATTGAACTCGCGCTTTTAAGTTCTCTTATCTTGGCCCAAGGAGAATCCTCTTCCCTTCCGCCCTATAGCGCCTTTGCGCTCACCACGGTGGAATAGGCGCCGTATACCTTCTTGCCGTTCACCGTGCGGTATGCCCGCACTTTATAATAGTACTTCTTCCCCGGGGTCAGTTTCGCGTTCGTAAACTTGACCGTCTTGCCACCCTTGACCGTCTTCACGGTCTTGTAGGTTCCTCCTTTTGACGTCGCGCGCCTCACCTCGTACCCGCTTGCGCCGCTCACGGCCTTCCAGCTCAGCGCCACCTTCTTGCTGCCCGCCGTGGCTTTTGCGCCTGCCACCTTCGCGGGTACGGGCTTCGCCGTCTTGGCAGCCGTGTACGCGCCGTACTTTTTCACACCGCCCACCAGCCGATAGGCCCGCACGCGGAACTTGTAGCTCGTGCCGGTCTTCAGGCTGCCGTTTTTGTAGCTGAGAGTGCTGCCGCTCGTAATCGTCTTCACCGTCTTGTAGCTGCCGCTGCCGGTGGCCCGCTGCACCTCATAGCCCGAGGCCCCCGCCGGCTTGCTCCAGGTAAGCTTGACACTGTTGTACGAAGCGCTTGCCGCCTTAAAGCTCCCCGGCTTTGCCGGCAGCGTTCTTGCCGTTATAGCACTGTTTAAGCTGAATATCTCCTCCCCGCCCCTCCACCGCCAGGCCCGCACACGGTAGTAATAGGTTTTGCCCGCGGCAAGTCCCGTGTCCGTATAGGACGTCGTCGCTTTGTTTTGTATATACTCGATCTGCTCAAACCCGCTCGTGCTGCTGGTGGTCGAGCGCCAGACCTCATACCCCCAGGCCGCTGCAACGGCTTTCCAGGTAAGCTTTGCGCTTGTGGCCGTGGTGCTCACGGCAAGGCCCGCCGGCGCCGCAAAAACGGGGCGCGCCGATACGACGGCGCTGTATGGGCCGTATGCATATGCGGCTGCGCTGTTCTGCCACATTTTGCCACGCACACGATAGTAGTAAGTCGTGCCCGAAGTAAGATTCGTGTCTGTGTATGTCCGGTCTGTGAGAGAATCCGCGGCCACCACCCACGGCCCGCTTGCAGCCGTTGCGCGCTCCACATTGTAGAGCTCTGCACCTGCCACGGCGCCCCAGCTAAGCTTCACGTCATCCGGATGGACGGCCGTTGCCGCCATGCTCCCCGGCGCCGCCATTCCGGCTTTATTGCTCACCACCGGCGTATAGCCGCTGTAATACGTTGTCCCGCTCACGTTCTCATAGGCGCGCATGCGGTAGTAATACACCTGGCCGTCCACAAGGTCGTAGTCGGTATACATACTCATGTACCTGCTCACCACCACCGTATACGGCCCGCTGCTCTGGGTGGCGCGCCACAACTCATACCCGTTGGCCCAAGGAACACTGTTCCACGAAAGTGCAAACTGGTACGGGTTCTCTTTCGTCAGCTTAAAATTCGCCGGGGTGCCAATCCCTGCCTTCGCACTCACGATTGCCGAGTACGGCCCGGGAACGGTGATTGACCCCTGATACGCAACGGCACACACGCGATAGTAATAGGTGCTGCTCGGGGTGAGCCCTGTATCCCGGTATACCAGGTTCGTATCGCTTGGATACGGCGCTTTCACCTCGGTCCACGGCCCCGCCTGCGAAGTTGCCCTTTCCACGGTGTAGCTGCCGGCGCCCGCTGCCGCCGTCCATTCCAGATAAATATCCGCCGGGCTGCGGCCTGTTGCGCTTACAGACGGCGCGGCAGGCAGGGGCATTGTATATTGCTCGGCGGTGTAGGCGCTGTACTGCTTTGCGCCATTCACCAGCGTATACGCGCGCATGCGGTAAAACTGGTTTCGCGCTGTGGTAAGCCCCGTATGCGTCCAGGAGGTACTCCCGTCCGTCACCGTCCGCACAGGTGTAAACGGGCCACTGCTGGACGTCGCGTTTTCGATCTCATACCCGTCCGCGCCTGCCACCGCGTTCCAGCTCACCTGTATGCTGTCATGCGCCGCGCTCTGCAGTGTCATCACCGGCGTTGCAATCAACCAAGACCTATCCCACACCACGTTCTGGCCGCTTGCCAAAGCGTGCAGCTCGCCGTCCGCGCTCACAAAGCAGGCGGCCTCCGCCTCGGTCAGCGTACCACTTGGCTTGTTGGCCACCACCACGCCGGAAACCATCTGCCCCGCCGTATCGCTGCCCTGCACCACGATGCGCGCTCCGGCGGAAAGACCTTCCGGCAAGATGGCAAGAGAACTTGCCAGGGATTTCGCACAGTACAAGCTGTCAATCACGGTGGTGCCGCTGAGGTAAAGCTGCGTGGTGCTCGTAAATTCAACGCCGGGTGTCGCCTGCGCCAAGGAGGTCGCCTTGTTCCCTTCGATGGTTGCATCTATCGACCGCATGAAGGTCGAGCTGGGGATATAGACCCCGCCCCCACGCGCGGCCACGTTGTTTTTCACCGTCCCATTCATATCAAAGATATTCGTGGTCGCGTTGTACACACCGCCGCCAAACCCGGCCGCCACGTTGCCGTCGCCGGGGTCGGCGCTGGTGCCCGCGCCTGCATTTGCACCGCCAATAACTGCGGTTGCCCCAATATTCATGGTCCCGGCATTCTGCCAGATGCCGCCTCCATCCCTCGCGGCCCGGTTGCCCGCCAGGGTCACCGCCGCCCCGTCAATACTCCCCAATGAGGTGTATATGCCCCCCGTACCGGCAGCGGCGCAGTAGATGCCGCCACCGTTGCCCACGGAGGCAGTAGCGGTGCCCAGGGCCTTGTTGTCCAGGATCCGTGTGCCTGCCTGAAAAGACAGTAGCACCTTCCCATATACATACACACCGCCGCCGTTCCAGCCGGCACGGTTGTTCTGAATGGTGACGCCCTTGATATACTTTGAAGTGGTATCGGTTTCGCCATACCTCAGGCAGATGCCGCCGCCGTCATATTTGGCTTCGTTGCCATCGCCGGCGTTTGGGGAGGTATAAGGCGCCACGCCGGGGTCCTCGCCGCCAACAATCACGTTCCCGGCAAAGGTAAGGTTGCCGCCCTCGCTGTACAGGCCGCCGCCGTCCAGGCCGGCCCTGTTGCACCGGATCTGTACGGTGTTGCCCGCGCTGCCCAGGTTCAGTGTGGCCGTGGCAGCCAAGTAGATGCCGCCGCCGGAGCCTCTTCCGTTGCTAGAAATGGCTGCGTTCGCGTCAAACTCGCCCGATTTCACCGTCACGCTTGCCGTGCCACGCACAGCAAGGCCGCCGCCATCCTGGGCGCAGTTGCCCATAAAAAGCACCTTTGTCAGCGTGGCGGTACCCCCGCTCACATCCAGGCCACCGCCATATATCGTAAACTGCGTCTGCCTGCCACCGCCCACGAAGTTCACGTTGGTTGCCGTGAACGTGCCCATGCTGCTTGCCAGTGAGGACTTCATGCCCGTATCCGTGAGATCCTCCAGTTCCATGTTCGAAAGCTGCAAACTGCCCCCGGCCGCAACATTGAAAGTGTTGCCGGTAACGGTACTGCCCGCCCGCGCAATGATGCACAATTGGGGATCCGTCGCCGGCGAAGTGACTGTGATGCTCTTGCCGCTCGGGATATCCGGCAGGGGGGAGTTCAGGGATATCTCCGTCGAAACCTGGTTGGAAAGGCTCAGCGGGATCGTGATCGTGCTCGATGCGTCCGTGCTGGCTATCGCCGCGGTCAACGCCGCGCGCAGGCTGCCCGCGCCGCTATCTAAATCGTTCTCCACCGCGTAAGTGCCGGCCGGCCGCACAAGGTCCTCGTCTCCGGCCGGGGTGGCAAGTTCCTTGTCCGGGTCGTTTTTAGCTGTGTTCGGCTGCACAGGTATGCTGCCCGAAGCGCCCTGCGCTGCCGCCGCGGGGGGTTCCGGCTGGGTGCTTGCACTTTCCGGCTCACCGGCGGGCTCGCTGTTGGAGACATCTCCCGGTTCGTCTTCCGGCCCGATCGGCTCATCGCCGTCGACTACACCGTCAGAGGAATCGTCCGACAGGTCACCCGGCTGGGGTGCCGCCGCATCCTCCTCCGTCCCGGAAGCTGCGGCATCCTCTCCGCCGTCAGCCGCAGGGGCGCTGTCGGCCGCTGTCTGGCTGCCTGCACCCGGCGCCGCCTCGGCCGCCAGCGCAGAGAGCGGCACAAAGCTCACCAACATCATCAGGGCCAAAAAAAGCGCAAAACACTTCGCCAGATATTTCATCCTCGTTTCCTCCGTTCACACGAATACGATGGGACGCGGGCGGGCTGCGAAATTTGTTCTTGCTTTTTTATTATACTGGTTTTTTAGCGTTTGCGCGTGAACCTTGCAGAAATGTAAGGCGGTTTTGCTTTCTCTGCCGGATCCTGCCTACGGCCCGGCCATTTCCAATTGGTACCCCTCTCCCCGCAGGGTGATAATCTGGATGCCGCCGCCGTTCTCCGCCATCTTCCGTTTCAGGCGGGATATCTGCGTCCACACCGCGCTGCCGCCGCCGGCGAAGGGCTGCTCCCAGGCCGCTTCGTACAGGGATTTTGCGCTTAGAGGACGGCCGGCGCTGCAGGCAAGCTGATGCAGGATGTCGAACTCCTTGCCAAGCAGCTGCAGGTCCTTGCCGGCCATGTACGCCCGGCGGGCGGGTAGGTTGAGCGCCAGCGGGCCGAAAGTGACGTCCTGTCCCGCGCTGCTGCGCACAAGGGCATCCCGGCGCAAAAAGGCGGCCACGCGCTCGCGCAGCTCGTCGATATCGTAGGGCTTTGTGATGTAGTCGTCGCCGCCGGCGCGCAGGCCCTGCAGCTTCTCGTCCTTCTCCGTAAGGCAGGTCAGCAGCAATACCGGTGCGGTCGTCACCTTGCGTATCTCGGCGATGAAATCCCGTCCGTTGCCGTCCGGCATCAGGATGTCCAGCACGATCGCATCCGGCAGCGTTTCCTGTATCGCCGCGCGCGCGGCGGCCAGTGTGTCGGCCACCATCAGGTTGTAGCCTGCCCTTTCCAATATCCGTTTGTTTGCCTCCTGTATAGCCGGGTTGTCCTCTACGAGCAGGATGACTGCTTTGTCGTCTTTTTTCACCTGGGTTACCCTTCCCCCTTTTTTTCCCTGTTGGCAGGGTGAATGTGACCGCCGTACCCGTTTCCTCGCTGCTTTCTATGCCGATGGTGCCCCCGTGGGCCTCCACGATTTCCCGGCAGATGGCAAGCCCTAGGCCGGTGCCCTCCTCGCTGCCGGTAACACGGCGCTCAAAAATGGTGGATAGCAGCTCTGGCGGGATGGCGCCGCCGGTGTTGGCCACCGTGACGGCAACGGCCCCCTGCCGTACCCCTGCGCGCACCGTGACGACGCCGTTTTTTGTGTGGCGGGCGGCGTTGTCCAGAAGGTTCCACAAAATCTGAGTGCATTCGCCCGCGTGGCCGTAAACAGGGGGCAGGTCCTGGGGCAGGTCTGCCTCCAGCCGGTTATTGTTTTTGGCCAGCGTGGGGGCGCACAGGCGCGCCAGCTGCCCCACCAGCGGCGGGATATCAAAAAACGCGCGCGCCTGTCTGTAGTCCTGCTCCGGCGCCAGTTCCAGCAGGCCGTTCACCATCTCTGCCAGCCGCTTCGATTCGTCCCGCATCATGGCAAGATCGGCAGTGGTCTCCTCGTCCACACCGATCTCGTGCAGGTTCTCCCGCGCCATCTGGGCGTACACGCTCATAACGGTGAGGGGGGTGCGCATCTCGTGGCTCACCGTTGCCATCATGCTTTCGCGCAGGCGGCCGGCCCGGTCCAGCGCGGCATTTTCCAGGGCCAGGCGCCGCTCCTGCGCTTTTGCCTCCTCCACCTGCCGCAGGGTGGCAATGAAGATGGCCACGGCCTCGCAAAAGGTGAACACCAGCATGGAAAGGGGCGCGAGCTCCTCATCCAGCAAAATGGGCATGCCGTTAAAGTAAAACATGTCGTGCACCGCGGCCAGGAGGAACAGCCCC
The DNA here is from genome assembly GCA_031548875.1 of Oscillospiraceae bacterium. Classification (GTDB taxonomy): domain Bacteria; phylum Bacillota; class Clostridia; order Oscillospirales; family Ruminococcaceae; genus JAAYCI01. Next base: position 55,074 of record JAVBQQ010000013.1, on the reverse strand, counting down.
ACCCCAAAGAGGAAGACGACCTGCTCCTGCCGCACCCTGCGAAGCTTCATGGCAAAGCGCACGACGATATAGAGGATGGCGGGGATGTATACCGCCTCGCACCAGAGCAGGGCGTAGCTCATGAACAGGGTATCTGCAAATACAAACAACCCGGCAACCACCGCCGACACCCCATACACCGCCCAGCGGAACCACCGCGCCAATATGCCCGGGAACATAGCGTTCAAAAGTGCAACCATGAACACTGCCGTGAGGGGGAAGGCGAGGTACTCGATGCGGAACTTCGCCACCCAAGGTAGCCAGGGGAACATTACAGTGAACACCTTTGTGCCCGTGACGCCGGTGCGCAAAAACCAGGTGAGGCAGAAGAGGGCAAAGTAGAGGTTGGCGCGGAAGGTGGGCAATAGCAAAAACAGGATACTATGGATGAAGAAGAGCGCGAGAAAGGCACCCATCTGGATGTTCTCCCAGTATTCCAGCGGGAGGGACGCGCGCAGCAACGAGGGCGGCCCAAAGTGCCAGCCATCGTGGGAACTGCTTTCCCTGTGGACAAAGTTGGAAGACTGCTGCACCACCTCGATGACGCCATCTTTGGGGGTGACGGTGAGCAGGATCCTGCCGGTGTTGGGGACCATCGTCTCCCTCGAGTTGCCGGGCTGGCCAACGTCCAACACCCATTCTCCATTAATAAAAAGGCGTTCGGAAAAATCCGGGCTGCGCCGGGCAAGGGTGTAGTACCCGTCCGGCACGATGATATAAAAACGGCTGGTGGCATACTGGGCGGTTTCGAAGGCGTTTCCAAGTACGATGTCATCTTCCCGCTGCGCAAATTCTTCGGGCGTTAAAAGTGCGTTCGGAATATATTCCACCGGGCCGCACAGGCGGTAATTGGAATCCTCAAAAGGCAGAGCGGACAGGTTCCACTCTGCGGTCTCGCTAACCACATCGGTGCTTTGGGTGGTGATATTCGAATACCATAGCGCAAGGAGCGCCGTCACAACGGCAAGCGGGATGAGAAGGTAGAGCAGGTCTTTTTTGCCGCGCTGCATAAGCCCTCCTTGTTCGGCATGCCCCTCTCGTTTTTTCGCCACAATGTACACAAATGGCACTGTGAGGGCACATGCTTACATTGTACCCGCACAAACAATTCTGTCAATCCAATTTCTCATCGGAAAGCAAACCCTCCTGTCTGGCCCTTTGCCGGGCGTATGAAGCGGATTTTTACAATCTGGAACATCTGATGGCCATCTGTGACGATGAAGCCTGCATCCAGTCCTACATCAGTAATGCTAGCGCTTTTTTCACTATGCTCGCATCATATGGTATCCGTTCTTCCATGTATCAAGTCATTCCTGACCGAATCGCATCGCATTTGATTGATTTGTTTGGTCAACTTTTTTTCTCTTTTTTTGTCAATAACACCTACTGTTGACAGATATTGAGGATATTTAAATACGGATGGTGGTAATTGCGGTGCCCTTCTTTCTCCACCATAAAGGAAGGTGTGCAGAATGGAAAAAGTGAACCACACAACGGAACAGGTCATCATAAAATTGCGCGAGGTAGAAGTTTTATGCGGGCAAGGAAAACCATCGGGGAGGCGGTACGCCAAATCGGGGTGAGCGAGCAGACCTACTCCCACTGGCGGAAGAAATACGGTGGCATGAATATATCTGAAGCGCGTAAATACCGTGAACTTGAGAAAGAGAACGCCAGGCTGAAGAAACTGGTGGCGGATTTGAGCTTGGACAACGCCATACTGAAGGATGTGGCGGAGGGAAACTTCATGCGCATATATGCGCCGACCGGCCAAACGGCGGTTGGTGATGCAACGGGTGCAGGAAAAGTACCTGGTGAGCCAACGCCGCGCGTGCCGGGCGATACAGATTAGCCAACAGGTGGCGCGATACCAACAGGTAAACCGTGCGGATGAAGACGAATTGCGTAGCCGGATCATCGAACTGGCCTGCAACTACGGCCGGTATGGATAAGCGCAGCTATCTGTGCAGCGGGCTGGTGTATTGTGAGTGCGGCAGCAAGATGCATGCGCATATATCCAAGCGCAAGGGGCACGAGTACATCTACTACCGCTGCATGCAGCATTGCGGCGCGCCGGTGGTAAAGATGGAGGCTGTGGACAAAGCGGCGACCCGGTACCTGAAAGAGCTGCTTTCGCCCGCTGTGCAGAAGGCCATCCACGAGGCATTGAAGAAGTACCAGGGTGCCTCAAACAATGACCTGGCAGAGTTCTAAAAGGCGCGGGACAGGGAAGTGGCGCGCAAGCAGAAGGAATACGACGGCCTGATGCACAACATGACAAACCCGGACCTGCCGGCTGAGGTGGTGGCGAATATAGGGAAAGAGATGCAGCGCCTGCTGGACGAGATGGCCGGCCTGCGCGATGCCCAGCCGCCCAAGGATTACACGACGGACCAAATCTACACCTGGCTGGAAGCGCTGAAAAATGCAGCCGACGACAAGGCCATTCACTTGCTCATTGAGCGCATCGATGTCGCCAGCGCTCCGCGCAAAAAAGAAGCGACCGATTTCAACATCACATCGACGTTAAAATCGGTCGTGGGTAAAATGTGTAATGCTTACAAAATGGCTGTCATGCGCATTCGGAACAAAACAAGCATATCATAGTTAAAAACGATGCTATCATTTCTTTGCACCAAAGTAGCAATAGATGGTCGTGGTTTGTCGCGCAGCGGTAGCCTCTTGTGGAACCTTGTTGTTATTTTTCCACCTGGATGGCTGCGACGGCGCAGTCCCTGGCGGACGCCTCAGCTCTTTCCTGCTGCGTCTCTGGGATATCATCATACAAAACATCCATGCTGTGCGTCTCGTAGTTCCTCTTGTAGAGGTCGGGATAGAGGTCCTCACAGATGCCGCAGCGGATGCAATACTCAGACAGCTTGATTTTCATAGTCAGTTCTCTCCCTTCACATAAATAGCGGCAGCGTCGCCCGCAATCATGCCGATGGGCATGGAACCATACACGGTACCGCCGGCGTTGGAGGGGGCATCGCCGTACAGGCTGCCGGCCGTCATGTCGCCGGCGGCATACAGGCCCTCAATGGGCATGTTGTTTGCGTCGAGCACATTGGCGTTCTCGTCGATGATAAGGCCACCCAGGGTGTCGTAGCCGCCAGGGAGGATGCGGTAGCAGTAGATGTGGCCGCTCTCCTCGCGCACGGGGCGGATGTACTTGGGATCGGTCTTGAAGTCCTCGTCATAGCCGATCTCGGCGGCATGGTTGTACCTATCGATGGTTTTTTTAAGGCCCTCTTCGTCGATGCCCATGTATTCGCAGACCTCATGGATCGAATCGAAGTGGCACATGTGCTTGTTGCCCTTGGCGATGGCCTCGTCCATCTGCCCGCGTATGTTCTCTACCTTCATGTCCTTGAAGATGAAGTAGACGTAGCCGTCCTCCACGCCCTCGGACAGGTGCCCCGCGGTATCCTCGTCAAAGATCATATAGAAGGCCATGTCGGGGGCGTTCAGCGCGGCGGCGGAGGACATGGCGGAGTGGTTGTTGCACATCTCCTCGTTGATGAAGCGCCTACCCAGCTCGTTGACGCGCAGATACGGCTGCTCGGTGATGATCTTGGTCTGGTTGGCGGCCAGCCAGGGCGTGTTGGGGCCCACACGGACGCCGGGATTCGGCACCTGTGGGTCGGCGCTGATGACAATGCCGCCCTTCTTGCCGCCAATCTCCCACACGGCCTTCTGCCCGTCGCCATCCTGGCAGCTGTCGGGGAAGGTGATGTTGACGAGATAGCCGTCCTTGTAGTACTCCTCATATTTCGTGTTGAGGACGCCCAGCTCTTTCATCATGGGGATGTTGCCGGTGATGCCGCCGGAAGCGACGATGAGCGCCTTGCATTCGATCTGGGTCTCTTCCTTCTCGTTGTCCCTCTCGCAGGCGATGGCGCCGGTGACGACGCCGTCCGCACCCCGGATGATGCTTTTGATGGGGGTGGAGAAGTGGAATTCCACGCCCTGTTTTTCCAGCATGAGGCGCAGCCGCAACAGCGCCAGGGCCATGGCGTGGCCCTCGCCGCGGCCCTCGATGAAGTAGATGTCGCCCACGTCCAGCCCGTTGGCGTGGCCCATCGTATAGCCGCGCTGGTTGCCGTAGTCGGCGGGCGGCCGCTCGACCACGAAAGGCGCCTTGATATTCAGCTTCTCCAGAATTAGGTCGGGCAGCTCGGAGGAATACTTGACCACCTTGGAAACAAGACCCAGGTTGGCGGTGTAGTTGGAGAAACGGGCCAACACCTCAAAGGCGCGTTTCTGGGCCTCCGGGGTATCGGGGGTGGAGCAGAAACACATGGGGCAGTTGGAAACGGCACCGCCCTGGGTGGGGTATTTTTCGAATACGTCCACCTTCAGGCCGGCATTTGCCAGCTTGTAGGCAGCCCCCATTCCGGCGACGCCACTGCCCATGATCGCGACATCGGTTTTGATTGCCTTCATAGTCTTCCTCCTGATGTTTGTGATTTTTTATCGGATTGATCATTCGACTGGCACCTGTGGGCAAAGGCCCTATTCACCCAAGGTGAACAGGGCCCTGGCCCAGCAGGAAAGATGGTTGGCACTGCCAAAAATCATCCTTCATAATCCAGCGGTTTGTCTCCAAACTCTGCATAAATCTCGGGTAGGAAGGACGCGAGATTCGAATACTCCTCTACGTTGTGGTAGGCGAGACCCATAGGCACCTGTACCGGCAGCTGTACGCCCGGCGGCAGCACGCAGCGGGGCTTGCCATCCACGATGCGCGCGCCCATGTAAAAGCGGGTGCGGAACTCCATGCCACCCTCGATCTCCCGCACCGTGTGCATCATCACGGCGGGCGCCTTGTTGCCTAAACGTTGGTGCGACTCGGTCACGCCGTAGCCGCCGAACACCTCAACGGTGGGCGATGCTTCAAACTTCGCCTTGTCGAAGCCCATATTCTCCGGCCGCATGAAGTGGATGACGATGTCCTCATCGCCGCCGCCAATATCCTCCACCACGAAGTGGCTCACGTCCACGTACTTGTCTTTCAGCGGCACGTTCGGGTCGAGGATCTTGCGTTTGTCCTGGTCGGCCACGGCGATGGCCGAGTGCCTTGGCGGATACCAGATCTGGTAGCGCAGGTTGCCGCCCGCAGCATGCCATGCGAACCACCAGCGCAGCATCTCGATGGTGACACCGGGGAACGCGTTGTTCACGCACAGGTAACCCATGCCGCTGGGCAGCACGCAGTAGCCGGTCTCCACCTCGTGATAGCCGGGATCCAGTATCTGGTTGATATCATCCAGGGGCAGGGCCTTGTCCGGGTCCATTGGCCCCTTGTTCAGCTCGGCAATGAGCTTAGGATTTGGGGGAGCCACATCGCGGTAGTAGTATTTTGCATACGGCAGGGCTTCCTGGTCCGGCCGCAGGGGTCTCAGATTTTCAGCCATTGTTGTCTTTCCTCCTCTCACACGCTGGGTTTATACGCGTAGCTTGCCAGCGGCACGTCTTCCATTTTGATGACAGGCTCACCATCGCCCTTGTTTTCCACCACATACCATTGCAGTTTGCCCGAGGGTTCGGGGCAGTCCTCCCGCAGGAACCAGCCGATGCTTTCCTTGCGCTCAAGGGATACCCGGAAGAACATCTCGGCGCACAGTAACATGGCCTCGACCTCATTGCATCCGAACAGGTGGTGCGGGTCTTTTGCGACGACCCTGTCCTTCATCGCCTTCAGTTCCAGCACGCGGGCCAGCGCCTTCTGCATGCGCTCCTCGCTGCGGTAGAGGCTGTTGCCCAGCGGCTCCACCACCTCTTGGATCTCGGATACAAACTCGTTCACGGTCATGCTGTCCGCGCTTTTGGCACGTTTGGCCGGCGAAGTGAACCGCTCGTCGATCTCCTGCACCTGCGCGTCGAAGATAGTGCCCTGTGTGGTGCCCCCCGCATATTTTGCCACGGCCGGGCCCGCCATGCGGCCCGAATAGGTGGCGAAGGCGAGCCCCGCGCCCCGGATGCGCCCGGGCGATACCGGCACCGCGCCGAAGCCGCGGGTGCCGCCGTAGCAGATATCGCCGGCGGCGTACAGGCCGGGCACGTTGGTGGCCATGTTCAGATCCACCTGCACCGGGCCGTATTCGGCGATCAGGCCGGGGACCACCTCATCGGTGGGCTGCTGGGAGAAGGCGTTGAAGAAAAGGTAGCCCCAGAAGCGGTCGGCATAGGGGCGGTCATAATACGCGTCGGAAGCCAGCACCGAGGTGAGGTAGGGCATCAGGATATTCTCCTGCACATGGTAGTGCATGGGGCCGTTGCCTGCCCGCACCTGTTTGTACCATTCGGCCAGGCTATCCTGGTCGATGTCCGGGTGGGGCTCCTTCGTGTGTTGCAGACCCACGTTTTCGCCCTTGTCGTTGTACAGCGCGTACTCCACACCCATGTTGGATTCAAAGTTCCAGGGCGATACCCAGTTGTAGAAGGAGCCGAACTCGCCGTTGGCAAGCTTCGCGCCCGCGCGCCAGGCGGCGGCAACGCCCTCGCCGCGCCCGGGGCTCCACATGGGCATGATGCGGTAGTTTTGGCAGCCGCAGGCCAGCACTACGGCCTTGGCGCTGAACACGATCTGCTCGCCCGAGTCGATGTCATAGCCTACGGCGCCGCTGATCTTCCCGCTGTCCAGCAACAGATCCACGATGCCCACCCGATCGATGAATTTCACGCCCAGCTTGGTGGCATACTTGCGCACATTGGGAAGGTAGTCCAGCTCAATGGCGGCCAGCGTCCAGGGGTACTCGTTATCCTCGTTGAAGGTGCGCTTGCCGTTTGCGTCCTCGCCGGTGATCTGGCTGCGCCATTTGAGGGTTTTGAGGGAACCGTCCGGATTTTTGTCAAACTTCCCGCCGGACCATTTGTCCAACGCCTCCACGCCTGCGTTCAGGTTGTCCGCATACTGGCGCAAGGCGTCCTGGTCGTTCAAGTATTTGCCGATGCGGGAGATCTGGTACTCCATGAACTGCTCGGTCGTGTAGTCTCCCCGCATGCACATGATGCCGGCGCCGCGGTTGGCCTTGCCGGCGTAGCCGGTGGTATATTTTTCAGCCACCAACACATCCAGCGCGGGGTCCGATTCCTTGGCGGTGATGGCCGCGGCCAGGCCCGCCAGGCTGCCGCCCACCACCAGCACGTCGCAACTCTTGTTTTGTGCCATACTTAATCATCCTTTCTGGGGCGTGCACACATGCCGCCCCGGTTCCTCACAGCAGGCTGTCTTTGGGGAAGTTGTAGCTCTTGTAGTCCTCCACCACCTTCACCGCGTACTGGGGGCAGTTGATCTCGCAGAACATGCACTGCACACAGTCTTCGGGGTACGCTTCGATGGGTTTCTTCGTTTCGTCGTCCCACTTGATGACGTCCACAAAGCAGGACTTGAAGCAGATCTTGCAGCTGTTGCACAGCTCCCGATTGATGATGATCTTGTTCACCTGTGTCCCTCCTTATCGCTGGTATTCAAATAACGGCAACTTTATTGTACGGATTGCAGGACGAAGGAACAATTGCATTTCTCAACATCCTGTGTGGCGAACACAGCGTTCTCATTGTGCATTATGCTGCGGACAAAAAGAGGGATTATCTGCGATTATTTTCGAATACATGACGATAGTATCCGTTTTCTCCTTTGCAAGAAAAACAAATAAAAAACCCCTGCCTATCGCAAGGGTCGGGGTGGCCTGGCCTATTAGGAACGGGGCAAAACCAGTACTACCTACAGTTCCATCAGTTCAAGAATCACGAAGGACAGTTCCAGCTGGCGACGGGTCTGCTCCTCCCCCAGGCTGATGTGCAGCATGTCTTCGATTTTTTCGATGCGATACACAACGTTGTTGCGGTGCATATGCAGCGTCTCGGCAGCCTTAGACACGCGCCGTTCGGCGCGCAGATAAGCATGCAGCACCTGTGTGTGGTTGGTCTTGTCCTTGCGGTCGGCACGAACCAGCCGTAAAAGTGGCAAAAAGCACAACCGCTCCAGAGGGATGTCCCGGCTGCAAGCTTCCACCATATGGTGCAGGGCATAGCCCTCATACTGGAACACACCTGGCTGGGGTGGCACCGTTTCAATGCCCAACTTACGCAGCGTTTCCAGTTTCTCCACCCGCAGGCCAAGGTGAATGGCGGCATCCGCCTCGGCGCTTGCGTATCGGATGTCGGCCAGCTTCTCAAACGGGCGGCTGACACCGCAATAGATGTTCTCCTTATCCAGAAAAGGCTCCAACACACCCAGCGCGTGGACAAGATGTTCTTCGGGCGAGGCGTATTTGCGGCGGGAATCCAGCAGGATGTAGGGCTCCTTTTTGTGCACAAACACGCGATCTGTCGGCAGCATGTCAGCCAGTTTCCGCACGTGAAATTCTAGCAGCAGGGGGTCGTGTTTTGCACGAAAGACCTTCAGAAGGCGAAACTGGCTTTTCAACGGCAGGCCGATATACCGCGCCCGTTCAGAAAGGTTGCTGTTGTCCATCTCTTTCGCATCCAGCAGATCGGCAAGCAGGTATTCGTACATGTACCGGCTCACCGTTTGGTTTTTCAATTCACTAGTCAGATAGGCCTTCACATTCTCGCACAGCACCTCGAACAACTCTGCCTCGCCCTCGGTATAGTAGCGGCCTGTGCAGGGCATGGAAAGATAACCCGCCACACTGCCATCCAACTGGATGGCATGGATGACCGAGATGTAGCTGGGCGCAGTACGCGAAAATTGTTCCCCGCCTGCTTCCAGCAGTGTGGAGAAAAAGCCGGTGCGCTCATACATCTCCACGGTCTTGGCGGGCAGACAGCCATATTTCAAGATATCGTGGAATATCTTGGCGGGCGTAGAAACATCCTTCGTATACGCCACCAGCTTGAAGCTGGGGTCCAAAAATGTAAGGGGGTTCTGCAATATGGGCAGGCTTAAATCGATGAGATCCTGCACAGAACCATCCTGTATGAGCGCAAGGTGCATGTGCATGTCCCAATCCCGCAGAGTGGAGTAATCGTCCTGCAGTTCGTTGAACACCCGGTCAAAGGACAGATCCGTCTCGATGCGCACATCCTGCCCCTCGCCACAGCGCAGCACCACCCGGCCATCCTCTCCACCCACGTACAGGAAGCCCGCGGCAAAATCTTCCGGATGGGCAGGCAGCACCTTCACGCCGTTCACCGGGCAGGAGTGGTAGTTTCCAATTCCCATCCCGGGGTATTTGTACATCAGCATGTCCAGCAACATGCAGAGGGTGATGGTCATTGTGAAGCCGCCTTTCCGGGAAATAGACGTTCTTTTCAATGGGTTTATTATAGCACAAAGCGTAAGTTGACGGCAGGGCACAATGTGCACGCGAGGTTTTCGCACGGTCGCATAGGAAAACCGGGTCGCGAAAGCCGCCCGGCTTGCAAGAACTTCATTCATCACCTCAAAGCAATCTATTTTGGGCATCTGTAAAACTAGTGTTGATGTCCCGATACGGTGTCTCCAGGTAGTACCCGTCGCCCTCGTGGGCCGACAGTTCCGCCACGATGGCGTCGGCGCTCACGCCGAAATACTGGGATGCGGGTTGGTTATCCGCGGAAGCTGCGCTGGCCGCGCCCACACCTGTCGCCGCGAGCAGTACACTCACTAGCGTGGTGGCACACAGTGCAAGGGCCATGAAGAACGTGACCACTCTTTTTCATCGTATATTCCGTGATATGTTTTCGTGTGTGCCGCCAGTAGAGTTGATTGAATAATAATTACGATTGACGATAATTTGGTTGTTATACTTAGTGGCATTCCATATAACATAAAATCAGTGATTGTCTATTGTGCATTGTTCGGATTGATCTCTGCCGTAGATCTATAGAGGTTGAAAAAGAAAACTGAACGCTGCAAATATGATTGCCATTATTCAGCGCCAAGTTCTTTGACAAAGCTATCCCTGCAGGTTCAGTTCGCAAATGGACGCCGATGACAGCCCGCGGTGCGAAGTGAAAAATCCCAATAAAAAGCTAACAATAAAGCGATGAATTGTGAAAAAATCGCATGACAGCTTTATTGTTGGCATTAGATGGAGCTGGTGGACCGGCTCCGGTTTTTCCCCCGACTTTTGTGAGGGAGAAAAAGGACAAGTAAAATACGATAAAAAGCAATATATTTGCCTATCAGGCATTGAACGATAATGCTTTGCATCTTGTGTATGCTTTTGTCGGATAGCAATGGTAGGCCAAATGTGCTTCTTGTATTTTGTGGCCGAACCGCAATAATAAGTTGTGGGATCACAAAGTGTACTTACTGTTTGGCGGGAAGGCTGGATTCGGTTTAGTGCAGTAAACAAAGAGGTAGCGTCGCCAAAGTGTTTTGTAGGACAAACGTATAGCAGCGCAAGGGGTAATCCCCTTGCGCTGCTCAACTTATTCCATCAAGCCATCAGTCCAATCGCCCCGATAACACCCACAATGAGCAGGATGCTGACAATGATGCTGATGATGCCAAGTATGGTAACCACCATGCCCAAAATCTTTCCAGCTTTGGCTTTGCCATCGCCCGGGTTTGCTTTCAGGGCTTTACTGCCTATCACCCAGGCAATAATACCCATTATAAAGCCAACAAATGCAACGCCCGGAACACCGAAAAACCCAAGGATATCCAGTACCAATGCAATAATACCAATAATCAACGCCGCCATAAATCATTCCTACTTTCTTACAATAATATTTTGGCTTTCACCAAATTGAAACCCACTATTCTATCGTCATCTCGCCCACATCATCCACTGTAATCACCGCGTAATCGGTCGTCGTTTCATTGCCATATACGTCGATGATGTTGAAGGCATACCAGTATTCGCCTGCAAAGAGTTCCTGCTCTTCCAGCAGCAGGCTGCCGCTGGCGATAATCTCATCGCCCTCCACAATCTCTTCGGTGCCCTTGTCGTCGTACACATAAAACAGCGGAATGATACTATCTCCGTCTTTGACGGGAATTATCTCCCGTTCGGCCATGCCCGTTTGCATATCCACGCCCGTCCACGTTCCCAGAACGGTGAACCGGCCACCTGCGTTTTCCTCCGAATCAGGCTCATCCCACGTCCAGGTTGCGCGCAGGTTGGTCTGTGTTCCGTTCAGCAATATCGGGATGGAATAGACGATGTACTCGTCTGTACTGTCCACCATGTTGAACGAAACATAATAGCCATCCAGCGTGGGCCATACGCCGCGGAAGTTGTCCTCCACATGGCCGGTATCCCAGTCCACATAGAGGTCATTGTCGCTGCCAAGATACAAGTACTGCCCGCCCTCCCGCAGATACAATGAAAATGTGACATCCTGCACATTCACCATCGATTCCGGGCTGATATCCATCGAATAGATACCGTCGTCGTCTATATAAGGTTCGGTGGCAGAAGAGACAAAATCTTCCTGCTGTGCCGCATCCTGCCCGTTTGACAGGGACTGGTCCACAAACGACGTGTATGCCCTGCTGGCGGTTATCGCATCATACTTTTCAAGGTTTTCTTCGTCTCCCGCCACCGTCATGGGGAAAAACAAGGAAAGGCCTGTTGCGTTTTGCCGGTTCTCGCCGTTCACCTGGTAGACCACGGCATCATCCAATGCGGAAAGCAACGTAGTCGCCGACCCGTCAGGCAGTACATCTGCGATATTGGAAACCAGATGCCCCAAATCTACCTGGTTTGTGTAGCCCTCACCCGGCGTATCTCCGCCGTAGCTTTCCGAGCGCGCCGCCCCGCGGGAGATGCCCGCAAAATATTCGGGCTTGTCTACGTTTGCTGCCAGGTCCTGTGAAATGTCATCGAACGCGGACACCAGCGGTGCCAGTTTGGAAAAGTCTACAACCGAGAGAGTGGCCATGGCCTCTTCGTCCAAAGATGCACATTTTTCATAGAAGCTGTCGCAGATTACCCTGCCAAGGTCGGCTCCCGAGGCACCGGGACTGTCTGAGAGATATTGCGCCCAGCTCGTATAATCCCATCCGCCGCCCGGTTCTGTTTCCTCTGATGCGACCAGGTAGTTCGCGTAGGGCGCGAGCAGGTTGGCCGTCTCAACTGTCGCCATCAGGCAGGTGTCGAAGCCGATAAATTCGAACATGCCACCCGTCTCTTCCTGCGCACCCCCAAACGCCGCTTGCAGTTCGTCCAGTGTCAGGCTGTCGTTGTCGAACAGTTCGTCGAACTCCGCACCGGAGAGTGTTCCGCCACCGTGGTTCCAAAAGATGACGCCCATCTTGTCCGCGGGGTAATTGTTCACGCCCCAGGAGAGAAAATCTTGCAAGGTATCTGGATCGCCCATGCTGGAAAGTGCTTGTTCATCCACAAGCTGCGTCTCGCCATCCTGCACGTGGAAGCGCTGGGTCTTGCCCGGGTCGACGAAATCATTTGACCACTGTGCCGTGCCGCCGGTTTGCACATAGATATCCACGCCGCCCGTGTAGTGCACCGAAAGCAGCTCGTTCAGGTTGTCTGTGGCAAAGCCGCCGTCAGATTCCAGATCGGTGCCGCAGAGGTACAGGAATACAGACCATGTTTCCCTCGAGTTGTCCGCGGGTTGTACCGGGTCGCCACTGTAGGTGTCTGTATCTTCACTGCACCCGGAGAACAACCCGGAAAATGCGAACAGCAAAACGACCGCTAGGCGTGCCAATCGATATCGTTTCATCATATGTCTATTGATTCTCATCCACCAGGCGTTCGATCTCTTCGGCAATCGCCTTCATAACGGGCGCATTGGAGCCGCCCTCAATGTTCAGCAGCGAACCAAACCCATCGGTGACGGCATCGATGGCAAAGCTTTTCAACAGCCCTTTGCCGGACTCTTTAAACTGCGAAATACTGATGCTTTTCTTGGTGACGCCCACCGCGTTATAGAAACCACCTGCGCCGGGGAAATTGATGGTCTTCATCCCCAGCACTTTTTTCAGCTCGGGCTGCACACCGCCAAAGTTCCCTTTTGTGGTGATCAGTTCATAGAGTTCGTCCGCCTTGTAAGGCCTTGGTGTTGGAATTGTCCACACTTCACCATTAAAATTCGCCTTCATTGTTTTCGCGCCTCCAATCTAAATTTTGGTACATGGATCTTACAGGTTACCCATCAGCTAAACAGAGAACAGCACCGGAACGGTACACAGGATGACCGTGGCAAAGACAAACCCGGCGCATGAAACACCCAACAAGATGTACTTGGTTCGCAACACCTTAAAGCTCGCCGCGATGCCCAGCAGGAACAGCACAACGGCATATACAACTGTAACAAGGCCCAACCGGTCGCCTTGTGAATTGGCTTTCTCCCCCTCCTTCATCATATTTTTGCCTTCGTCGTATAGGGCGTTCGCCTCTTCATAATAGCTGTTTATGAATTCTTCATTGTCGAATGGCGAAGCATATTCGGTCTGTGCGTCGGCCCAGTCTATAGCCTCGGCAAATTTTTCGCCCACATTGTCGGCCATGATTTGATCCAGCTTCCATTCGCTCTTTTCTACTGTTTCCGCATCCCCGTTTTCAGTTGCAAACTCCATCTCGATGCGCAGTTCTGAAATATTGTTCCACACACTCATGTCTTGTGCCAGATACTGCGCAGCTTCGTTGTACAGAGAGTTTGCCTCGCCAATGGTGGCCGTGCTCTGCGTGTATTTTGTGGCCTGCACGCCGCCGTACAACGAAGCCTGCCAGGCTGCCCAGGAAGTGAGCACCGCCGTAATTCCCAGAAAAATCGCAATAATCAGTTCAATCCGTCCGACTTTCTTCTCGTTTTCCATGTGGTTTTTGCCTCTTTCCGGTCGGTGACCTTCTCTTGATGAATTTCTAAATAGATTGGTTGTTTACAGAACCCACCTGAACAAAGTTGTTCTAGTTTGTGTTTGCCTGCAATCTGTCAGAGCGGGCAGCGGGGGTACAACCACCCAATTTCCTACCATTGTAGCAGTACTCACTAAAAAGCAAAATCGCCCAGGGGTGAGGTTTCAAAAATATTTTTGCCTTGTATCCGCCATCCGCGCCCGCTATACTGAACACAAGAAAGCGAGGTGCCCATGCAAACGCCAAACATCCAAAACAACAAGTACACGCCCGGACCGCTGCCGGGGGTTTGCGCACCGCGCACCGCGCTGTTGGCACGCCTGGGCCAGGGGGCCAAAACACGCCTGGCCTTTTTGTGCGCGCCCGCGGGCTTTGGCAAAACCGTGACGGCCCTTTTGTGGCTGCGGCAGGCGGGCCGCCAGCCGGTGTGGGTGGGGCTGGACGCGCTGGACGATTCCCCATCGGTGTTTTACCGCATGTTCTGCACCGGCATCTTGGCCGCCCAGCCGGACAACCCGCGCATGGCGGTCATTTTGCACAGCCCGGCCTTTGCGTCCGCCCCGGTGGAGCATACTGTGAACCTGCTGGCCGAGTTTTGGCAAGACGGGCGGGAGTACGCCCTAGTGCTGGACGATTTCCACGCCGTCACAAACCTGGCGCTGCTGAAAAGCCTGCCGCTCATCCTGCGGCGGCTGCCCCATTCCTTCGTCACCCTTGTGTTGAGCCGCACCGAGCCAGGCGACACTTTTGCAGACCTTGTGCAGGCCGGGCAGGCCGCGGTGCTGGGGCCAAAAGAACTTGCCTTCACCGGGGCGGAGATCGCGGACTATTTCGCGGCGCTGGGGCGCGGGCTCTCGCAAGAGGAGGCGCAGGCGGCGCTGGATTTTACGGGCGGCTGGGCCATCGGGGTGAACGCGCTGGCCCACAGCGCCGGGCCAACGCCCGACGGCACTGGCGGCCAGGTGCTCGAGTGTTACATCACGCGGCACATCTGGGCCGAGTGGGACGACGGCCTAAGGGCCTTTCTGCTGGCGTCCGCCGCGCTGGACGAGATGCCGGTGCCGCTGTGCGCCGCCGTCACCGGTAGAAAAGACGCGGGCGAACTGCTGGAAGACCTGCGCGCCCAAAATGCATTTGTGGCCCGCGTGGAGGACGGCGTGTACCGCTACCACCACCTGTTTTTGGACTTTTTGCGAACCCAGCCAGAATATCTGGCGGCGGACCACACCCAAACCTGGCGCGCGGCGGCCAGGCACTATATGGCCCAAAACGAGCATCTGGTCTCCCGGCATTACTCTTATGCCAGCGGCGACACCAAGACCATCATGGACACCTTGTATGAGTTCATGGAAAACCGGGGGTTTTCTATCGACGAATACCTCGACACCTCACAGGCTTTTTTTACCTCCCCGTCCATAGAGGCGCTGTGTGAGAAATGCCCGGTGCTGTATATCTCCTGCGTGTGGGTGGCGTTTTTGACCGGCGACGCGGCGGGCTTTGAAAAAAACGAAGACCTGCTGCGCAAAAACCTGCCTGTTATTCTATTGCGGTACCCTAAATTCGGGGAAGTGGCCTTCTCCCTCATCGCCATGGACTATCGCACCCCTTTTGCCAAGCAGATTGCCCAGGCGGCTTTGCTGCCGCCCATCAGCGTAAAGGGGGATTCCCTGCGCGCGGCGTCCATGAGCTTGCAAATGCCCTTTGTGCACCGGAGCTGCCGGGATTTTAATGAACTGACCGACAAGAGCCTGTACGCCAAGCTGAAAAAAACCTTTGGCAAGCTGCTGAAAAGCCACTACAAGATGATCATGCACGACATCAGCGCAGGCCTTGCGCTGGAGCAGGACAAACCCGCCGAGGCGCTGACCGAGGCCGAGGCCGGTGTGGCGCTGTTGGGTCTGCATACAGCCAAGGAGATGAGATTTGCGGCGTACATGCACCTGGCGGCAGCACACCTGGCGCTAGGCAATGCCGCGGAGCTTACGGACGTACTGGAAGAGGCCGGGCGTTTTGTGGATGATGAGGCGCAGTTTTTGCGCCCGAACTTCCTCGCCTTCGCCGCCCGCATAAAGCTATGGGACTGTGACGAGGATGCCGCGCGGGAATGGCTGGCCCACTATTTTGTTACAGATAGCCCGCGTCTTGCGCCCCACCGGCTGTACCAGTATTTCACCACAGCACGCGCCCTTTCCGTGCTGGGCGAAGTAGATAAGGCGAAAGACCTTGCCGCAAGGCTGCGCCGGCTGGGCCAGGAGTTTAACCGCCCGCTGGATGCCGCCGAGGCCGCGGCGCTACTGGCGGCGCTGCAATGGGCAGGCGGCCAAAAGCAGGAGGCGCAGGAAACTATGGAGGCCGTCCTACTGGAACTGCAGCCGCGCGGCTTTGTGCGGGTGATTGCGGACGAGGGCACCGCGGTGGCACCGGTGCTGAAAAAAGTGCTGGCAAAAATAGAGCGCCCGGATTATGCGGGCGCCTTGGACCGGTTCTATGTGAGCAGTGTGTACCTGGCAGCCTACGCCTTGGGAAGGCAGCGCGCGGGCATCACGGCGGGACTTTCGACAAAGCCGGTGAAGCTCTCGAAGCAGCAAAAGCACATTTTGCAACTGTTGGCGCAGGGATACAGGCGGGAGGATATCATCACGAAAACCGGCCTCAGCCTCAACACCGTGAAGTCCCACATCCGCCTGGCCTACGGCAAACTGGGCGCCGCCAGCGCAGCCGAGGCAGTGGCACGGGCGAGGGAGCTTGGGGTGATGGAGTAAGGGCAGCGGGTGGACAGTGCGATATTACGGTCTGCCGGTGTAGCCGCGACAGCGGTGAATGTTTTTATCCTTAAGCGTGCGCCAATATTGTCCATTTGCCTTGTTTTAAACGTGTGAGTTTTGATTTTTGCCTGCCCTTCAGATTCTCATTTTCTATATTCTACAATTGGTATCACTTCAAATGCCGCCTAACCCATCGTCAATTATCACATAATGATATTCACTATATCCAACGCCGACAATGCAATACCGCGCACAGTTTCAGAGCGGGAGTCCCCCGAGAAGAGCATTTTTGAGTTAAGTGCAAAGAAAAGGCACCATTGATGGTTTAATGAGTGGGGGCGACGACAAACAGGAAGCAGAGAATGGCCACATAAAAGTCGGTGGTTCAACACGAAATAGCGCAACAAATCAAATGATTTATCGCGCTATTTTGGAGCTGGTGGACCGGCTCCGGTTTTTCCCCCGACTTTTGTGGGGTGATGAAATAAGAATAATCAAACGTTCTAACAATAAAATATTGCCTTATTGAACGTATCGCGTGGATGAGCCTGTTTGTATTGTTGAATATAAACGGCAAAGGATGATACCGTTGCCAGATTGAGGCATTATATCTTAGAATAGCTGCATCTGCACAAATATATGAGGGTTGAAATAGATGGCTCAATTACATGCCGGCGACAGGAATATGCTCCACCCCGCGCAGTAACTGCACTTCGATGTCCGCTCCCTTAGGCAGCACCTCGCCGATTTTCGTCATATACTGGGCGTTGGAGGCGATGGTGCGGCTGGTGGGAATGTTCCGGAAGCTGAAGGGCGTGGCCCAATATCCGCTGCCGTCCGCTTTGCGTGTTACTTCCACGATGGCGAGGAAAGACACGGTGTCTGAACCCTGCAGCTCTTCGGTTAGGGTGGCGGTGAGGGTGGGGCGCTGGCGCGGGGGCTGGCAGAGGTAATACGCCACCAGGGAATTGATGCACCACTCCAGCCCGTGGTAAGCGGCCATGAACGGCCCGGGCAGGTTGATGACAGGTTTGCCGCCGACAATCGCGGCGCACAGGGGCTTTCCCGGCGCGGCGGCTACGCCGTGGCAGAGCACCTGCCCCTTGCGGTGCAAAAGGCGGGCGCCGCAGTCTTCGCTGCCCTTGGAGGAACCGCCGTTCAGGATTATTAGATCGGCCGCCGCCAGCGCCTCATCCAGTGCGCGCTCCATGGGCGCCTCTTCGTCGGGCACAATGGGCAGGCAAAGCGGCTGCACGCCCAACTCGTGCAGCGTCTCGCGCACCAGCAGGCTGTTTGTGTCGATGTTCTTGCCCCGGGCCACAGGTGTGCCGGGGGCAATCAGTTCGCTGCCGCTGGGGATGAACGCCACCACCGGCTTTTTGAGCACCTCGATGACCCCCACGCCGCCCATGACAAGCCCGGCGAGGTCTTTGGGGCGCAGCGGCAGGTGTTTTTGCACAAGGCGCTCGCCCTCGCGCACGGTGCTGCCGGCCCCGCGCGTGTTCATACCGGGTGTTACGTCTATACCTTTGTGGATGCGCAGGCTGCCGTCCACACTCAGGTTCACGTCTTCTATCATAATTACCGCGTCGTAGTCATCGTCAAAATCGTCGCCCGTGTCTGCGCGTACAAAATCTACGCCCAGCTTCCAACCGGAGGTGTCCGGCGCGCCCTGTGCAAAACGGCTTGACGGAACGGCTATGCCGTCGCGCACGCTGGCGCGCACCACCGGCAGGTTCACGCGGGCATATACATCCGCCGCAGGGATGCGCCCCAGCGCCTCCTCCACCGGGATGACCTCGGTGGGGCGCTGCGGGTTCCATAGCGAGGTGACCCGAGCAAGCATCTCCTCGCGGGAGGGCAGGTCTTCGAAGCTGGGCAGGTCGATGAGTTGCATGGTTCGTCTCTCCTTTTTGGCAGGGCTATTTTAAGCCGAATGCAGGATGCGTAAAATATAGCGGACCGCCCGGATAGGGCGGCCCGGCGCTTGTTTTGCGGCAGAGAGGAGGCAGTCAGTCGCAAGCTGTTCAGCCCGCGCCTCCAGCGTCATCTAGCAGGTCTTTGGCCTGCTGCTCGGTCAGCTCCACCGAGTAGAACAGCTTGTAGAACTCGGTAGTCACCTCCACCATGTCCACATCGTACACCTCGGGGTACAGGAGGTTTGCCAGCCACTGGATGCCCAAAAAGCGGTTCACCGAAGGGGGACGGTCCATCCAGCTGAAGGGGGTGTTGGGCATGGCATACACCCGGCCGGTTTGCACGGCGGCAATGCTGGCCCAGTCGGCGTTTTCGCGGATGGTATCATACGCGCCGCCCCGCTGGGCGCCCCAGCTGATGATGACGTCCGGGTTCCAGGCGAGTATCTGCTCCAGTGACACCGGCGACATGCCGCTGCCCGGCGTAGCTTCCACGTCGGCCACGTTCACTGCACCGGCGTACCCCAGCGCTGCCGCGTGGGAGGA
This sequence comes from Oscillospiraceae bacterium, assembly GCA_031548875.1. Taxonomy (GTDB): domain Bacteria; phylum Bacillota; class Clostridia; order Oscillospirales; family Ruminococcaceae; genus JAAYCI01. The sequence goes on along the minus strand of JAVBQQ010000013.1, from coordinate 36,024 downwards.
TGTCTCCGGCTCGGTAGACAGTCCGTCCTCGCCCTCGGCGTAATACACGCTGACCCTGTCCTCATCGGGGATATCCGCCACCTTGGCCACCACGTCGTCGAACACCGATGTGCAGTAGGCGGCAAGTTCGGCGGCGCGGTCTTCTTTGCCAAGCAGCCCGCCCATAAACGTGTACGCCTCGGTGATGTTATCCATGCTGGTGTCCACCACTACGACCGGGATGCCCAACTGCTCCTGTAGTTCGTCCGCGGAGGAGATGTCCGTCTCACTGGGCTTTGACGGGCCCATGGAGAAGAACACCTGTGTGCCCGCCTCGATGATGGCTTCCTTGTTCAGTTCCCCGCCCATCTGCTGGCCGCCCAGATAGGGCATGTCGGCGCAGGCTGGGTTCAGATAGGTCAGTTCCTGGTCGGAAAACTGCATGGGTGTGCCGGCCAGCTTTTCAAAATCCAGCGTGTACAGGAAGATGAACCCGATGGGGCTGGACACATACACCTTGGAAAGGTTCGCGGGCGAGGGGATTGTGACGGTGCGGCCCGCATGGTCGGTGATTGTGGAAGTGTCGGCTGTTTCGGAGGCGGACGCCGGCGAAGCGGCCGAGGAAGAAGGCGCGCCGGATGGGACGGCAGAACCGGAACTGCCGGCCGACTGGCCGGAACAGGCCGCGAGTGAGGCCAATGCCACCACGGCAGCCAGTGCGAGCGAGAGGGAACGGGCAAGTTTTTTCATTGTGCATCTCCTTGTTGGGTATATTTTTCCGCAAAGTGCGGGAAAGGAATGGGGTTGTGACGGGCTATGTCGGATGCACAGGTGCTTTCACCTGCGCAGGCATGCAGCGGCACGCAGATAGAGGCGCTGGTTTCATCCGAAAGAGCAATGTCTGCAATCTTCACCGGCGTCTGGTAGATTTCTTCCATCGCCGCCTCCACAATCACCTCGCGCGGGGTGCCCTCGTCCAGCACCCGGCCGTCCTTCATGGCCAGCACGCGGTTGGCGCAGAAGAAGGCGTGGCTGGGGTCGTGCGTCACCATGATGACGCTGATGCCGGTTTTGGACAGCTGCACCATCTGGCTGAGCACGACATACTGGTTGCCAAAGTCGAGGCTGGCAGTGGGTTCGTCCATTACCAGCAGGCGCGGCTGTTGGGCCAGCGCCCGCGCAACGACGACCATCTGGCGCTGCCCGCCGCTGAGGGCGGTGTAGCTGTGGTCGGCCATCCAGCCGATACCCAGCATTTCAAGGATATCGTCTACAAGCTTTCGGTCGCTCTCCCGGGGCATGGCCAGATGCCCCAGGAAGGGTGTGCGGCCCATGAGCACCACGTCGCGCACGGTGAACGGGAAGGGCGGAACGTGCGCTTGGGGGATATAGGCAATCTGCCGGGCCAGCTGTTTTACGTCCATCTTGTGGATGTCTTCGCCATCCAGCAGCACCTGCCCCGCCGTGGGGCGCAGGATGCCCAGGATGGTTTTGAGAAGCGTTGTTTTGCCGCAGCCGTTGGCGCCCAGAACACATAAAAAGTCGCCGCTGTCCATTGAGACGTTCACATCCTTCAGGATGTCGCCTCGGCCATATCCGGCACGCAAACCACACACCTGTAGCATCCATTTCACCTCCGCGCGTTTGCCCTATAAATGAGCAGGAATACCGGCACACCCACAACCGCCATGAGGATGCCGATGGGAATCTCCACCACCCAGGCGTTGCGGGCGATGTCGTCCACCAAGAGCAGGTAACTTGCGCCAAGCAGCGCGCTGGCCGGGATGAGCTGGCGAAAATTGGGTCCCACGAACACCCGCGCCAGATGCGGGATGACCAGCCCCACCCAGCCCACCATGCCGGCCACGGCCACCGATGACGCCGTGATGAGCGTGGCGGCCAGGATGACGAGATACCGCACACTGCGCGTCTTGACACCCAGTGTGCGCGCCTCCTCCTCACCAAAGGAAAACACGTTCAGCTTCCAGCGCAGCAGGAACAGGATGGCGATGGAGACGCCGACGGGCAGCAGGATGCTTATAAGCTTTGCCCGGGTCATCGAGTGGAAGCCGCCCATCAGCCAGAAGGTGATGGCGGGCAGTTTGTCGTCTTGGTCGGCCACAAGCTTCACGTAGGAGGTGAAAGCCGAAAAAAGGCTTGTTACCATCACGCCACCCAGCACGAGGCCAAGTAGTGGGTCGTGCGAGACACCCTTGTTGATGCCGACCGTGAACACAACTGCTACGATGCCGCCCGCAAAGGCGCACAGCTGGATGCCGGTTGTGGAGAGCGAGAGCAGCAGCCCCAGTGCGGCGCCAAAGCCCGCCCCCGCCGACGCGCCCAGGATATCGGGCGAAACGATGGGGTTCTTGAACATACCCTGGTACGAAGCGCCCGCCACCGACAGCCCCGCCCCCACCAGCATGGCGGCCAGCACGCGCGGCAGCCGGATGTTGAACAGTGCTGTTTCCATGTTGCTGTCCGCAATCTTGGCGGGGTCTGTAAAGTGATAGTAAATGGTGGAGAGCAGGTCGGCCGGGCCGATGGGGTACTTGCCAATGGAAAAGGAGAACAAGAATAGAAGCAAGGGCACGGCGATGATGAGCACCCAGCGCAGCCGCCGCGAAGGGCGTGTGCGCAAGCTGGGAGAGACCCTTTCGCCCATACGCGCGCGTTCGTTTTCTAGCTTTTTGACAGCAGGAACCATCGTCCCTCGTCCTCGCTTTCGATGACAGTCAGTTCGCACGTAGGTGCAGTCTGCGCGATGATGCGCCGCAATTCTTCGGTGGGCAGGTGCGTCTGGCGGCGGCGGATGGAATGAGGCCAGTCGGGGTCGCGCGCCCTCATCTTCTCGTTTATCGCAAGGCGGGTCTCCCGGTTGCCCAGGCCGCTGCCGATGTAGGTCCTGCCGCCATGCGCCAGCACCCGGCCGATTTCGGCAAAAGCAATCTCGTACTCGCCCCAGAAGCCCATCGAACCCCGGCTAATGATGAGGTGTGCAAAGCCGTCTGGGTAGGGCAGGGCGTGCACGTCGCCGGTGGTAATGTGCGCCCGGTGGGCAAGGCCCAGCGCAGTTGCTCTCTCTTCGCAAACGGCCGCCGCCGCGGGCTGGATGTCAATAAAATATCCCTCCAGTTGCGTGCGCTGCAAAACGGCAAACCCCAGATGCCCGCCGCCGCAGCCAATGTCCACAAGGTTGCCGCTATGCACTCTGGTGCGGGCCACAATCTGCTCAGCAATCACCCCATAGATGGACTTGAAGATATGCTCGGCGATATCGTCATAGTCGTACGCCTTGTTGTTTTCGGTCTGTTGCATTGTTACCTCCCACGTAAGAGTAGAAATAGATGTCAATGTGTACCCAAGTGTCAATTCGATATATTTGATAAAACAATACGATTGTGGTAATAAAACTGCCGCGCCTGCCGGACGGCAGCAAATAGGTAGAATGGTTTAGACGAGGTCGATGCTGACCATGCGGCCGCCCAGGAAAATCTCTTGGTGGCCGCCCCGCCGGAGCGCTTCGTCCACCACATCCGGCTCGGTACACACAAAGCCGGACAGGTTGTCTACACCGTAGTCCCTCCAAACAGGCGCAAGAGGAACCGAAGGCCCCACCAGCGACACCTTTGGCGTTTGGCAGATTTGCAGCAGACGCGGCAGCGTCTTGTTGATGAGCGCCATGCCGGTGATGAAGACATAATCCTGCTGGGGCAGTATATACTCACAAGCGCTGTCGGGATAGTCGCCCCGGCTGGGGTTGCGCTCCAGGATGGACAACTCGCAGATATCGGCTAGCTGCTGCTCGATGTGTGGGAAGTGCCCGATGACAGCCACTTTTTTACCCGCGATTTCATCGGCAAAGGCGAAGAATGCGTTTTTTTCGGTGCGGCTTTGCAGGTCGTCCTTTTTAGACGCCAAAGGATGAAAGCCGGGGAATGCGGAGGCTTTGTCCCAAGTGTTATACCATGCGTTGATGGCTGCCACGCCAAGAGAGGCTTCCACCATCTGCCAGGACTTTGAAAGCCCGGCCAAGGCGCGTAGGTCCATACCGGTAATTGAACCCTCTACAAGGCGCGGCATACCGGTATCGTGTACGGTCATGGCCACGCCCACGCCGCCAATAGTGGCCACGCCCGTCCACACACGGGCGGCGTTGTACCACTCCACCCCAATACCCTCGGGGATGGGGTCAATGAGCTGGTCGTACAAGTTCCACATGAGTAGCCTCACAATCCACTCGATATTCTTTGAAAAACATATCGAGTGGATTATAGCATGCGATTAAGGGCTTGTCAACGGAATGATATATAGTTCTGTGGTCACTATATCCTATGCAGGCCAAACAATTCCGCGCATAGTTTTGAAGTAGTCAAGGGAAACGCTAAGCCTTTGCGCGGCTTACCATTTGGTGGCAGTGGGGGAGGGGTTTGGTAAGCATAGTATGGTTGCTGTGGTTGCGCGGCCTGATAATAATACGGCTGTGCTGCGGGGCTTTACGGCACTCATCTTGACGGGCTTTGCGGTGCTGTAGCCGCTGTAGGTTTTCTTGCCGCTTTTGGCCTTCTTGAGCGCGCGAACCTTGAAGTAGTAAGTCTTGCCTGCGGTCAGGTTCTTGTTCGTGTACGACGTGCCCTTCACGGTGGCGATGCGCTTAAACCCGCTGTTGGAGTTGGTCGAACGGTAAACCTGATAGTGGGTGGCCTTCGCGGATTTTGTCCAAGTGATTTTAACGGTTTTGGTGTTGCTGAGGGCCATCTTCGTGACCATCGGGGTTGCGATGAACGTCTGCTTCACGGTGATTTTACAGTAGGTCTTCATGCCGCTGCCGTCTTTCGCGGTGGCGGTGATGGTGGCCGTGCCGTTCCAAATGCCCTTTACCTTGCCGTTGGCGCTGACGGTGGCCACACGTTGGTGTTGCTTGACTTCCAAGTAACGCCCTTGTTGCAGGTGCGTTCTCGAACGTAAGGCAGGGCGCTGTGCGCACGTACCACCTGCGGCACAATGAGTGGCGTAGACAAATCAGACCTGGCCCGCGGGAGGCCCGGTAGCAAGCCGGGCTGGAAATGATTTGTCCGTGCCGGGAACAGGCACTTGTACCTCCGAACTGTTGTTACGTACGGACTTTGCACCCGTATCGCAAGCATTCGGTATAGGCCGCAGGTGCCGAGGGCGACCACGTTTCGGACGTATGGCCTGGGCCAATCCAACGGCATTTGCCGTTGGGGCATAGGCAGTTGCCCACTCCCGTGCGGAGTGGCAGACGCGTTATTAGACATGACAGGCAAGGCACTTTGCGCATGGACCATCTGCCCCTTTTGTGAACCAACCCTGCACAGATGAATAGGGACAGTACCAATTAATTACGGTTTGTATGGTTTGTAAAAACACTATGTCAAAGTGCTAACGCGTATCTAATTAAGCTTTCCTAAAGATGTTTCTGGTATAATAGCACCAGAAGCGTTAAGGACGGTGATAGCTCTGCGCATCCTGATTATCGAAGACGAGAAGCATCTGGCTCTGCCATTGGCGGCAATGCTGCGCGAAAAAAATTATGAAGCGGAATGTGTGCACAATGGGCGTGACGGGTTGGATTACGCCCTGTCCGGCAGTTATGAGGCAATCATCCTGGATGTCATGTTGCCCCAGTTAAATGGACTTGAAGTGTTGGAGCAGCTGCGCGCGCAAGGCGTCGCGACTCCTGTTCTGATGCTCACTGCCCTTGGCGAGGATGAAAACGTCGTGACAGGGCTGGACAAAGGGGCCGATGATTATCTCACTAAGCCCTTCTCTTCAACGGTGCTGATGGCCCGCCTTCGCTCCATCACGCGGAGAAAAGGGCAGCCTATAACCCGCGATGGCGCTCTTTTTTGTGGCAACACATCCCTGGATGTGCCGGAATTGCGGCTGTTTACACAAGATGGCCGCACAGTCTCCATGTCCCGCAAGGAGGCGTTGGTGATGGAGTGCCTCATGCGGAACGCTGCCAACGTTTGCGACAAGCAAGCCATCATTGTGAACGCCTGGGGGTTTGAAAGTGAGACCCAGGACAACAATGTGGAGGTGTATATCTCTTTTTTGCGAAAAAAACTCAAGTATCTCCACTCGGACTGTTCTATCGTGACTATCCGCGGCATGGGGTACAAACTGGAGAAGGACCATGTTTGAAAAATTGCGGCGCGGGTTCATCCGGATGAACATGCTGGTCATCAGTTTGCTGATGCTTGCTGCATTTGTCATTGTATACACACTCACCTATTCGACGTCTCAACGAGAGCTGGATGTGGGATTGAACACCTTGCTTACCCTGCCCAACAACAACGCCCTGCCCTGGCCTGAAGCCGGGATATCTACCCTGCAACCGAACCCTACAGAATTACCGGCAGGTTTGGACCCAGACATGAGTATTCCAAAGGCCGGCTTCGCTGTCCGGGTCACAAATGGCAGCTATGCACCCATCGGGTCAAATCCTTTTTTCAACATGGAGGCAATCGATGTGCCCGCTATGCTGGAACAGGTGCGTGTAGAGGATGGGTATACAGGGCATTTCACCCAGGGGGAGGATACCTGGACGTACCGGGTTTCCATGGATGGTGACAGCAACACCTATCGCATTGCCTTTATTGAAACAAGCGAGTCGAGGGCTTATCGGGTCAACCTCGTCATCGTATCTGCAATCGTTTTTATATGTATGCTGGCGGTCATCTGGTTTGTGAGCCGGTGGTTTGCCAAGTGATCGGTGGCGCCCATTGAAGAGGCATATGACAACCAGCGCCGCTTCGTACAAGATTCCTCCCACGAGCTGAAAACCCCGGTAGCCGCCATCAAGACAAATCTAGAGCTTCTCACGTCTCACCCGGATGAAAGCGTTGCCTCCCAGATGGAGTGGCTGGGCAACATCGAGGCGGAAACTGCACATATGCAGCACCTCACTACCCGCCTGCTCACCCTGGTGAGAGCCGATTCTGATGTACCGTCGCGTGAAAGAAAGCGATTTTCCCTTTCGGATACGGTGCAGAGCTGCATCCTTCCCATGGAGGCTGTCATGTTCGAAAAAAATCTACAGTTTTCCTCATCAGTGGCCGAGGAGGTAACGATGTTGGGAGATCGGGAGGATGTTCGCCGGCTGGTGCATATCCTGCTGGAAAATGCCATCCAATACACGCCTGTCGGCGGGGCGGTCAAGCTGCAACTACGTGCGGACAGACGGAAAGCCAACCTGCGCGTGGAGAATACTGGTGCCGGCATCGCCCCGCGGGACCTGCCCCATATCTTTGAACGGTTTTACCGCGGCGACGATGCCCGGCAGCGGGAAACAAACAACTACGGCCTGGGGCTTTCCATCGCGCAGGCCATCGTGCAGCAGCACAAGGGACAGATCCAGGCGGTGAGTACCCTTGGAGAATCAACTACCTTCACGGTGGTCCTGCCCACTGCATGATGGATGCGGCTATTCATCGAGAAAAGAGGCCATGCGGATGCATGGCCTCTTTTTGCTGTGATTCTCCCGAGAAAACACAAAATTTTCACCACTGGCTAAAGCTATTTTTAAGGCAGGCTTGCTACCATTTGAACCGTTCAGATAGAACTGGCATTTTTCGGATGTGCGCCAGCCATCCTAGAGGGGAGAGACAAGATTTGCATGAAACAAAATTTAGGCATGAACTAAAGCATTACATCAACTATAGCGATTGGATGCAGTTGCGCGGCCGTTTGAAGCACCTGGCAAAGCCGGACGAAAATACCGGCCCCACTGGCGGCTATATGGTGCGCAGCCTGTACTTTGACAACTATCGGGACAAAGCCGTCACGGAGAAGCTGATGGGTGCCAGCCGCCGGGAGAAGTTTAGGTTCCGGTACTATCAGGAGGATGATTCCTTCATCCGGCTGGAGAAGAAAAGCAAGCTGAAACGCCTTGTAGGCAAGGAGACCGTCGAACTGAGCGCCACAGAGTGCACGGACATCCTGAACGGGGACTATGGAATGCTGATGGATACGAGCCATCCACTGCTGGCCGAGCTATACACAAAGATTGTGACCCAGCAACTGCGACCCCGCACAATTGTGGACTACCACCGGGAGGCGTATGTGTACAAACCGGGAAACGTACGCATCACCATCGACTCGAACATCCGCACGAGCGAGCATGTGCATGATTTCCTGGACCCGAAATGCGTCACGATCCCTTCGGCCAACATCGTCCTGCTGGAAATCAAGTTTGACGAATTCCTGCCGGATATCATGCGGGATGCCGTGCAGATCGGGGACAGGCGGGAGACGGAATTTTCCAAGTACATTGTTTCGCGCTTGGTCACCTGAAAAAAGAAGAAACCAAAGTCTGAATAATAACAAGAACCGAAAGGGGAATTCTAACCGTGCTAGACAACATCCTGAACTTCAGCTTTTTAAGCAAGGCCGCCAGCATTTCCATCACCGACATCGTTGTGGCCCTGCTCATCTCGTTTGCCCTGGGCCTGTTTATCTTTTTTGTGTACAAGAAAACCTTCAACGGCGTGATGTACTCGCCCTCTTTTGCCATCTCGCTCATCGCCATGGGCATGATTACCTGCCTCATCATCCTGGCCGTCTCGTCCAACCTCATTGCATCGCTGGGCATGGTAGGCGCCCTGTCCATCATCCGTTTCCGCACAGTCATCAAGGAACCGCTGGACCTGGTGTTTCTATTCTGGGCCATCACCTCCGGCATCATTGTGGGTGTGGGGCTCATCCCGCTCGCCGTCATCGGGTCCATCGCCATCGGGATCATCCTGTTCGTTTTTGTCAGCAAGAAAACAACAGATACGCCCTACGTCCTCATCGTGAACTGCAGCGGCGATGAAGCGGAAAAAAGCGCCCTGGATCTGGTGGGGGCACAAACCAAAAAATACATGATGAAAAGCAAGTCCGTCTCCAAAGAGGGCATTGAACTGACGCTGGAGGTGCGGCTGAAGGAAGACACTGCCAAACTTGTGAACGATATGTTGGCTGTGGCCGGCGTGGAGAATGCCGTTCTGGTAAGTTACAACGGCGAATACTACATGTGATGCAGATGGGAAGATAGGTTATGATTCAGAGCAGATTTATTTCCGTCATCGTGGCGGTATTCGTCGGCCTGGCGCTCGTGGGGAGTGTATTCATGGTCTCTGCGGCGGGCAGTGCCCAGGCGGCCGCCACCGATTATGAACGCTACCTGTTTAATGACGAGGTGGTCACCATCGAGATCGAAGCCGACCCGGAGGACTGGCAGGGTCTTTTGGACAACGCCCAGAGCAAAGAATACATCTCCGCCGACCTAGTCATCAATGGGGAGCGCTTCTCTACCGTGGGCATCCGCACCAAGGGCAACTCCAGCCTGACTATGAGCGGTGGCAGTAACGGCCGGTACAGCCTCCAGCTGAACCCAAACAAATATGTGGACGGACAGAGCTTTTATGGGCTGGACACCATGTGCCTGAACAACCTGATGGGTGATGCCACCTATATGAAAGATTACATCAGCTACGACGTCATGGAATACCTGGAAGTGCCCAGTCCTCTTCACAACTATGCCGAGGTGACCGTGAACGGCGAGCCCTATGGGCTGTTCCTGCTGTTAGAGCGGTATGACGATTCCTTCCTGGACCGGGTATACAATGCCACTACAGGCGAATTGTACAATGTGAAGATGGGCATGGGCGAGCGCAGCCAGTTTGAAGCGGGCGATTTTGAGCCGGTGCGTCCCGACCGCCAGGCGCAGAACAGCCAAAGCAGCAGTTCCAGTGACAGCACCGGCGAAGATGCCGCAGGAAACGGGGATGCAAGCGCCTCGCAGGGCAGCGCAGACGAAAGCGCCGGAGGAATGCAGATCCCAGAGGGCATGCAGATGCCCGAAGGGTTCGAAAACATGCAGCCGCCCGACGGCATGCAGGAGGGTGACCTACCCGAGGGGTTTGAAAATATGCAACCTCCCGATGGCATGGAAGAGGGTGAACTGCCTGAAGGCTCTGGAAACGGGCAACCCTCTGGCGCGATGGGTGGAACGCCTCCCGCGGAAGCAGGAAGCGTACAACCCTCTGCAGATGCTTCTGCAAATGCCGCACCCAAGGGCGAAGACATGGCCCAGCCGGCAGGGGAAGATACCGATGAAGAAACAAGCCAGTTCCCTTCAGGCATGTCCATGCCTGAAGGTATGTCGATGCCCGAAGGCGGCATGGGCGGTATGGGCGACATGTTCTCGTCGGGCGGGGGAAGCCTTGTTTACACCGACGACGATCCAGCGAGCTACGGCTCCATCTTTAACAATGCCGTGTCCAGCAAGGTGTCGGACAACGACCAGCAGCAGGTCATCACGGCCATCCAAAAACTCAATGAAGGGGAAGACCTGGAACAATATTGGGATGTAGATGAGATCCTGCGGTACCTTGCCGCCCATACCTTTGTGGTGAACCTGGACAGCTATGTCTCCAGCATGCAGCAGAACTATTATCTGCTGGAGAAGGATGGCGTTATCTCGGTGTTGCCCTGGGACTATAACCTCTCCTTTGGCGGCTTTCAAAGCGGGGATGCCTCCTCGGTGGTCAATTTCCCCATCGACACACCCGTCAGCGGCGTGAGCATGGAAGACCGGCCGCTAGTGAGCCAACTGCTGGCCGTGGAGGAATATGCCCAGAAATACCATGAATACCTGAATGATATCGTGGAGGGATATGTGAACAGCGGCCAGTTTGAGCAGACAGTGGACGAACTGGATGCGAAGATCAATGGGTATGTGAAAAACGACACGAACCCCTTCTACACCTATGAAGAATATGAAGAAGCGCTCCCCGTGTTCAAGGAACTCGTCACCCTGCGGGCTGAAAGTGTTGCGGGGCAGCTGGAGGGCAGCATCCCTGCAACGACCGACGGGCAAAAAGAAGCGTCCGCAAAAATGGTGGATGCTTCGGGTGTCAACATGTCTGCGCTGGGCAGCATGGCCGGTGGCATGGGTGGCGGGATGTCCATGGGCGATTTCGGCGACTTCAAGGGTTTTGGCAACAAAACCACGGACGAAAACAACGCCACAGCTGGTGCAACAGACCAAACCGGCTCGCCAGATCAGGTGCCGGATGCGGGGCAGGAAGCAGATGCAACGGACAGCGCTCCGGACACAAACGGGGCATTGGACGCAGCTCTGGGCGGAAACATGACAGACGAGATGCGGGAACAGCTGGGCCAGATGGGTGTAACGGATGAGATGATCGACCAGTTTGGGCAGATGTTCTCGGGCGCTGCCGATGGAGAAACCCCGGAGGGCACAGGTGATGGCCAAACTGGAGCGGGTCTTCCAGAAAGGCTTGCAGGTGGCGGAGGAATGCCGATGGGCCTTGGGACACAGGGTACGCAGACCACCGCCCTCACAGCAGGGGATTGGATCATGTATGGCGTCTTGGGTGTCTTGCTGATTGGAGCAATCGTCTTTGCTGCCCGTTATTCAAACAAACGGTGGGTGAAGCCGTCGAAGCGGAATGTGGGCAAGTAGATGCAAGAGATCTACGTTTTTTCAATGAATCAACAATACTACTCACTGGATACCATGCGGTATCCAGTGAGTTTTGTGCTAATTTTTTTAGTCAGATGAATAGAAACAGTCAAAAGATATAAATCAATTTGATATGCGTCTCTTTCACTGGCACTGGACTTTTGCGTGGGCAACTTGACCAAAACTTGACCATTGCATCCATAGGCAACAAAAAAGCACCGCCGAAACCATACAGTTTCAACGGTACATCGTGGAGCTGGTGGACGGACTTGAACCCCCGACCTATTGATTACAAATCAATTGCTCTACCAACTGAGCTACACCAGCTTATGATGGCGCATGATCTGTCGCCAGTTTTCATGATATTTTATCACAATCTGCGTGTGGGCGCAAGCGTGTGTGTGCAAGGGCGCGTCCGGGGGAGCGATGAGGTGCTGGAGCGTTGGAGACGTCCTCAAACGAGTGTCGGACGAGGTTTTGCGTTTGGTGGCCGTTTTGCGTTTTGGCGGGGCGTTTGGTATACTTTCCTTAAAGACTGAGGGAAGGGGAGGTGCTTGTGGAGCTCGTACAGATCATCTGGATCGTACTCATCGTCCTGTTCATTGTGGTGGAGATGCTGACGTCCACGCTGGTGAGCGTGTGGTTCTTTCTGGGGGCGTTGGTGGCATTTTTGGTATCGTTGTTTGCGCCGGGTGCGTTGGTGATACAGTTTGCCGTTTTTTTGGCGGTCAGCATCGTGGCGCTGCTGGCGTTGCGGCCCTTTGCCCGCCGTTTTATGCGGGGGCGGCACACCCCGACGAACGCCGATGCCAATGTTGGCAAAACGGCACAGGTGGTGGCTGAGGTGCAGCCTGACCGGTTTGGCCGCGTGAAGCTGGAGGGCCTGGAATGGACGGCCAAGGCCGACGTGGTGTTGCCGGTGGGAAGCTGGTGCCGGGTGGAGGGCATCGAGGGCGTGAAGCTGTTGGTATCGCCGCTGGACGCGCCTTTGGGAAAAGAGGAAAGCACATCCGAAAACAAAGAGGGGTAGAGGAGGCTTTGTATGAACGTACCAAATATCGCGCCTTATATCGCACTGGGCGTCGTCGTGCTCATTATCATTTTGCTGGTGGTCACCAACATCCGCATCGTCTCGCAAAGTGTCTGCTATGTCATCGAGCGCATGGGCGTGTACAATGCCAGTTGGGAGGCCGGCCTGCATTTCAAGATACCTTTCTTCGAGCGTATCTCCAAAAAGGTATCGTTGAAGGAGCAGGTGGTGGACTTCAAGCCACAGCCGGTCATCACGCGGGACAACGTGACCATGCAGATCGACACGGTCGTCTTCTTCCAGGTGACCGACGCGAAGCTGTACACCTACGGCGTGGAGCGCCCCATCTCGGCCATCGAGAATCTGACGGCCACCACGCTGCGCAACATCATTGGTGAGATGGAGCTGGATCACACGCTCACAAGCCGGGATATCATCAACACCAAGATCACAGCCACGCTGGATGAGGCCACCGACAAGTGGGGCATCAAGGTGAACCGGGTGGAGTTGAAGAACATCCTACCGCCGTCCGAGATACAGGACGCGATGGAGAAGCAGATGAAGGCGGAGCGCCAGCGGCGCGAGGCCATCCTGCGGGCGGAGGGCGAGAAGCGCAGCGCCATCCTGGTGGCCGAGGGCGAAAAGGAGAGCGCCATTCTGCGGGCGGACGCCGTGCGCGAGCAGCGCATCCGCGAGGCGGACGGCGAGGCGCAGGCCATCTTGAGCGTGCAGACGGCGGTGGCCGATGCGATCAAGCTGCTGAATGCGTCCGACCCGACTCAGAAGGTATTGACGCTAAAGAGCTTGGAGGCGCTGGCCAAGGTGGCCGACGGCCGCGCGACCAAGCTAATCGTGCCGAGCGAACTTCAAAATCTGGCGGGGCTGGTATCCAGCATCAAAGAGATGGTGGCGGATACGCCTGCGGCGGGTGGGGAAAGTTAGCTGGACGCAAGAAGGCCGGGTGCATGGGCACCCGGCCTTCCGCTTTTTTTTCAGATTCAGCGCCACTCGCCGCTGCGCACGCCCACCACGATGACGTAGGCGACGAGAGCCACGATGACGGGGATGATGATGAACAGGATCCACTGCCGGCCGGTGAGCACCATGGCGCAGCAGAGCGCAAACACGATGCCGACGCCAAAAAAGATGTTGCGTGCCAATCGGTACTCGGCGGGCTTATCGATCTTTTCGCGCTCCTGGGCGTTGCCCAGCAGCCAGGTATTCGTGAAGACGGGGCCGCGCTGCCGCGCCTGAAAGCCGCAGATGACAAAAGCTGCGATGGAGATGGCGCCGGTCACGACGGCGACGACGACCTGTGTGGGTTGCATGGCCGGCTCCTTTCTCGGCGCAGAGGCCTGTTGGGTGTACTCCGCCCGTCCGGTTTTACGTGTTGTCCTGCTGTTTTCAGTATAGCGCGAAAATGGGTGCAAAGGCAAGTGCTGTGCCAAGTTCAGGCTTCGGGGGCCGGCATGCACAGGTACGCTTCGAACAGGTGAGCGTGGGCGGCCTGCACACTGGCTTCGAAGTAAACGCCTTCGGCGCGGAAGTCCTCCATGTCCACGTGGCCGTGGCGGCGCAGCGTGTCGGCCAGGGCCAGCTTTTCATAGGGCAGCAACAGGCAGAGCCGGCGCATGCGGTGGGCGAGGGCTTCGTCCATGGCGGCCAGCAGGGCGGGCAGGCCCTCGCCTGTTTTGGCGCTCGCGGGCAGGGCGGCGGGGTCGTACGGCAGGAAGCCGGGCACTATGTCCGCCTTGTTGTACACCACCAGTTGCGGTGCCCGCGCGCCCAGTTCGGCCAGTACTTCATCGGTGGTGCGCAGTTGCTGGGTGGATTCGGGATCCGCCGCATCGCACACCTTCACCAGCAGGTCGGCGTAGACGGCTTCCTCCAGCGTGCTTTTGAAGGAGTCCACCAGCTCGTGCGGCAGGCGGGAGACGAAGCCCACCGTATCGATGAGGATGACAGCCTGCCCGCTGGGCAGCGTGAGGCTGCGGGCGGTGGGGTCCAGCGTGGCGAACAGCATGTCCGCCTCGGTGGCGGAGCTGCCGGTGAGGGCGTTGAGCAGGCTGGATTTGCCCACGTTCGTGTAGCCCACCAGCGCAATGAGCGGCACCCCCCGCTTCTCGCGCAGGCGGCGGGTCTCGCCCCGGCGGGCGCTGACCGTCTCCAGCCGTTTTTTCAGTACCGCGATGCGGCGGCGGATGTACCGCCGGTCGTATTCCAGCTGTGTCTCGCCGCCGCCGCGGCGCGCGCCGCCTCCGCCGCCTCCGCCGCCCCCCTGGCGCGACAGGCTGGCGCCAAGCCCCGAGAGCCGGGGCAACCGATATTGCAGGGTGGCAAGCTCGGTTTGCAGCTTGCCCTCGTGGGTGGTGGCCCGGCGGGCGAAGATGTCCAGGATGAGCATCGTGCGGTCGATGACCGGGACGGCGAGGTGTTCTTCCAGGTTGCGCAGCTGGCTGCCCGAGAGCTCGCCGTCGTAAATGGCGAGCTGTGCGCCCAGGTTGCGGGCCAGCAGCCTGCCTTCGGCGAGGCGGCCGGCGCCCAGGGCGGTGGCGGGGTCGGGCGCGCGGCGTTTTTGCAGCACCTCGGCCACCGGCTGGCACCCGTCGGCCTCGGCCAGGGCGGCCAGCTCCTGCAGGCTGCGCTCGGCGTCGTAGCGGCCGGTGTCCAACGCCAGCAGCAGGGCTTTGCGGGGCTCGTCGCCGGCGCCGGCCACAACGAACAGGGCGTCCCCTTCATCAGGGGCGCCTTCGCCAGCCTCCCAGTCGACCGGGCCGGCCGGGAACTCGATTAGTTTGTCTTCCGGGTTGTTATCGCGATCATCGCTCATGGGCACCTTCCATGGATGTGGCGGGGGTTGCCCCCGGCAGGGGATAGACGTAATAGCAGGCGGGCACGGGCGTGCCGTCGAACCTGTGGTAGACGCCCTCGCGCTCGTACACGAAGCCCGCCTTCTGCATCACCCGGCCGCTGGCGGGGTTTTCTGTGGCGTGGCTGCAGATGAGCTTGTCCGGCCCGCCCGCGGCGATGCCGGTTCCTTGTATGAAATAGTCCAGTACAGCTTCGAGCGCCTCGGTGGTGTAGCCGTGGTTCCACCAGGGGAGGCCGATGCAGTAACCGGGCTCCCACAGGTGAGGGTCGTCCGATTCAAAGCTGTGCAGCACACCGATGGAGCCGATTGGGATTTCAGAATCGCCGGCCGGGCCTTCGCGCAGCGCGATGCACCAGTGGTAGTAGTCTGGCCGGGCATATTCCGGCACCCACCCGCGCAGGATGGTACGCGTTTCGTCCGCGTCTTTGTGCGGTTCCCAGCGCATCCACCGGGTCACGCGCGGGTCGTTGGCCCAGTTCTGGAACATCGCCGGGGCATCTTGTTCGCGGAAATGCCGCAGCAGAAGATGGGGCGTTTGTATGGTTTGGGTGCCGATGTGGGTCATGGAGAGGGGCGTCCTTTCATGAGTGATTTATGAGCGGCTGGCCCAATGGGGTCCGGATTCTAGTGATCTGGATCGGGTCCGGATAAAAATACCCGCCACTTGCGCCGGACAGGGAGCTGTAAGTTCAGTCTTATCCGCTTCGCCAGGCTTGAACATCAAGCGCCTACGCCGCAAGGCCCGGCGCGTAGGCCAGCGGCACGCCGGTGGGCAGCTGCTCCACATAGTCCACGGCCACCTCCGCCTCGCTGCGGGGCAGCATGTCGGAGATGCTGCTGAGCAGGCTGCTGATGGCGGTGGCACCGGAAAAATCGGTGTAGAAGGGGTTTGCACCCGTCTTCTCCTCGAAGGAGGCGAGGGCGGTGTCCCAGTCGGCCAGTTCGTCCACAAGGTTGTTGTCCAGCGCCTGGCTGGCCGTGTAGGAGCGGCCGTCGGACAGCTTGAGCACTGTTTTTTCGTCCATCCCGCGGCCACTTTCCACCAGGCTCACAAACCGGGCATAGCTTTCGTCCACGGCGCTTTGGTACACGGCCTGCTGTTCGGGGGTGATCTCCACCCCCGGGGTGCCCACGCCCTTGTTGGGGCCCGAGCGCACCAGCACCGATTTGACGCCGAATTTTTCGTACAGGCCGCTTGTGTCAGTGAGGGAGATGTACACGCCGATGGAGCCGGTGGTGGTGTTGTAGTTGGCGGTGAGGGAATCGGCCGCCATGCAGATGTAGTACCCGCCAGAGGCGCAGGTGGCGGCCATATAGGCGTATACGGGGCGGCTGGTCTGTTCCTTGTAGTTCATGAGGGCGCGGTACACCTCGTCGCTCTCGTACACGCCGCCTCCGGGCGTATCCATGTACAAAAGGATGCCCTTGTTGTTCGTGTTGTCGGAAAGGCTTTTGATGTGCTCCAGCGTGGCCTTGTGGTTGTAGCTGCCGTTCGAGCCGTCAGTGTCGGCGATGGTGCCCTCGATGCGGATGACCGAGAAACTGTTGGAGGGCGGGTTGTTGCTGTACGCCGTGGGTGTGAACGCGCTGCCAAGGCTGCCCGCCACAGAGAGGAGCACCGCGATGCCCCCCACCAGCAGCACCACGATGACCAGCGAAATGGCGATGAGTGAGATCTCGATGGCGCGAGAGCGGGGGCGCCGTTTGGTTTTGGAGTGGGCCTGGGCGGCCGGCGGGGGCGCCCAGGCTGGCGTATATGGCCCCGGTGCGCCGGTGGGCCATTGGGGTTGGGCGGGCGATCCGCCATAAATGGGACTGGGGGCGGGGTTTGCGGTGTAAGGCACGCGCCCGGCAGCGGGAGCGCCGTAGCCGGAACTGCTGCTGGCGGGGCTGGGGCCGGGTGTGGGGGCAGGGCCCGGCGCAGGGTTTTGGGAGGGATCCTGTCGATAGTCCATGGGGTGGTCTCCTTTGCTTGCCTAGATGCCTGCGCCCAGATAGGTGGCCTCGACGGGCGCCTTGCCGGGGGCGGGCGGTTCTTGTGTTTCTTCTGGCGGGCGGATGGGCATGGCGCTGGCCCGCACATAGGCCGCGCCGCGGATGGTCTCTCCGCCCTCGGT
This sequence comes from Oscillospiraceae bacterium, assembly GCA_031548875.1. Lineage (GTDB taxonomy): Bacteria > Bacillota > Clostridia > Oscillospirales > Ruminococcaceae > JAAYCI01. The sequence goes on along the minus strand of JAVBQQ010000013.1, from coordinate 18,529 downwards.
GCGGCTGTGGGCGTATCCGCGCAGCAGTACGCCGGCCGGGATGAACCCGATGGCCAGTGCCACGAGGCACACCCACATCTCGCTGAGGGAGAGGGCCAGGGTGTGGTTTTCGAAGTACAGGGCGCTCGTCTGCCAGAAGGTGACCGAAAACTGGGTGCCCACGGCCTGTACAAGCCAGTACCAGATGAGCTCCAGCAGCAAGGCGGTGCCAATGCTGGCCAGCAGCACCACCACGGCCGAAAAGTTGCGCCTTGCCTTGCCGCGCAGCAGCCGGTAGAGGAGCGCCGAGAGAATGGGGATGAACGCATACAGTGGCGCGCTGATGCGCATCTGCCCCATGGCCAGCGCAAAGCTGGGCAGCGCGCCGACCAGCGCCCCCAGCAGGCCGCCGAGGATGCCGGTGAAATAGTTGCCGCGTATGCGCACGGGGGTCACGTGGTCTTCCTCGGGCAGAGCCAGCCGCGTTTGCAGGCAGGCCGTGTGGGCCGGGCGGAATGCGTCGCCAAGCTGGGCATACACATCGCAGCCGCCGTTTTGGCAGAGGGGGCATTTCTCGGGCAGCGCAAGGCCGGCGGCCCGCAGCGCCTGCGCGGCGTCGGCCAGCGCACCGTGCACGGCGGCTTTGGCGTAGAACTCGTCGGGCAGGCGCAGCACCGCGCCCAGCACCCCGCCGCCGGACATCTCGTCCGGTTCGTGGAACCAGCGCACCTGCCGGCTGTTTTTTTCCTTCAGCGCCAGCCAGGCGGGCCGGGCGCTCTGTGAGACGACGAGACGCAAGGTGAGCTCGGGCGTCCTGGCGCCGGTATCCAGTTCAAGGCTGTAAGGGTAGCCGGCAACGTTCCGGGAGCTGCCGAACCCGTCGTCCTCAGACAGCTGCTGCGCTGCTGTTTGCCGGGCAACTGCGGGTTTGGGGCGGCCGGCCACGCCGAAGGCCGTGCCGTCCAGGCAGCGCGCGCCCATCTCTTCCATCATCTCTTTAAAATAGGCTTTTGTCAAAGCGGGCCGCATCCCCCTTCCCCTGTCCGTTTCCCGCGGGGGGCCGTAGCTGACAGCAGCTCCGCCGATGGGGGATCTGCAAGACGCCACGACGCCGCAAACCCCATTGTACCATTATTTGCGGCAAAGTGAAATCTTAAAATGGTGAAAAAGAGGAGACTGCAAAATTGGGGCTTGAAAAACACGGCGGGGGTATAGTATAATGGTTTGACTCGAGTGGCTTTTCAAAACAACTCCCCCCAAAAGGGGCATTACACAAGGAAAACCGGTGGACGAATGAAACTGATCAGGACCGAGGACGCAGAAGGGCATGTGCTCTGCCACGACGTGACCGAGATCGTGCGCGGGGTGACCAAGGGCGCGGCCTTCCGCAAGGGGCATGTGGTTACGAAAGAGGATATCCCCCACCTGCTGCGGCTGGGCAAGGAAAACCTGTACGTGTGGGAAAAAGAGGAGGGCATGCTGCACGAGAACGACGCGGCGCCCCTCCTGTACAAAATATGCGCCGGCGACGGCGCGCACCTGTGCCCTTCGGAGGTGAAGGAGGGCAAGATAGAGGTGCTGGCCGACGCGGACGGCCTGCTGCTGGTGGACGTGGAAAAACTGCGCCGGGTGAACAGCCTGGGCGAGATGATGATCGCCACGCGGCACAGCGGCTCGCCGGTGAAAAAGGGCGACCATCTGGCCGGCACGCGCATCATCCCGTTGGTGATCGCCGAGGAGAAGATGGCGCGCGCGCAGACCGCTGCCGGCAAGGGCGCCATCCTTGCGCTGCACCCGTACCAGCCCAAGAAATACGGTATTGTCACCACCGGCAGCGAGGTGTTCAAGGGCCGCATAGAGGACACCTTTACCCCCGTGATACGCGACAAGCTGGCCGAATTTGGCGCTGGCGAAGAGGTGGGGCAGGTGCTGTGCGACGACGACCCCGCCGCTGTTACCGAGGCCATCCTCTCGCTGGTTGGCAAGGGGGCGGAAGCTGTGTTTTGCACCGGGGGCATGAGCGTGGACCCCGATGACAAAACGCCGCTGGCCATACGCAACACCGGGGCGCGCGTGGTGTCTTACGGGGCGCCGGTGCTGCCGGGGGCCATGTTCATGCTGGCGTACCTGCCGGGGGAGGGCGGAAGACCGGACGTGCCGATCTGCGGCTTGCCCGGCTGCGTGATGTACGCGAAGCGCACCATCTTTGACCTGGTGCTGCCCCGGCTGATGGCCGGCCTGCCCGTTACGGCTGAAGACCTGGCCGGGCTGGGCCACGGCGGCCTCTGCCTGAACTGCGCCTGCTGCGTGTTCCCAAACTGCGGCTTTGGCGCCGGAGTTTGAGCGCTGGACCTTTCCATAAGGCTATTTGAATAAGGAGCAAATCAGGGCGCGTACTGGGGCGCCCGCCATCCCGCCAAAAGATGACGAGGCGCCCGGCGCATAGGCAAAAGGCGTATCGTTTATCTCGCTAAAACAAATCGCACGCAAGGAGAGAAAACGATGAAAAAGCTTTTGACTGTACTCACCGCCGGCGTCCTGCTGGCGGCCCTGATGCTGGCCGGCTGCAGTTCCGCCGCGCCCGCCTCGTCCACTGCGGTTGACATGCCCGCGCCCGCTTCGGCCCCGCCCGGGCGGAGCGACGCCACGGGCGAAGAGCCCGTTACGATGCTCGTGGCGGCGGCGGCCAGCCTGGAGCATTCGATGGCGGAAGAGTTGATCCCGCTGTTCCGGGAGCGGTATCCCTGGATCACCGTGGAGGGCAACTACGCAAGCAGTGGCAACCTGCAGATGCAGATCGAAGAGGGCCTTGCGGCCGACGTCTTTTTCTCGGCGGCCACCAAGCAGATGAACGCGCTGGTGGACGAAGAGCTCATTGACAAAGGCTCGGTGGTGGATCTTCTGGAGAACGAGGTCGTGCTCATTACCGCGGCCGATTCGACCACCGCCGTTACCTCTTTTGAAAATATCACCGATGCGGCCTCCATCGCCATTGGCGACCCGGAGAGCGTGCCCGCCGGCCAGTATGCGCAGGAAGTGCTGACCAGCCTTGGCGTGTACGACCAGGTGGCGGCCACGGCCAGCCTGGGCACCGACGTGACCCAGGTGCTGAACTGGGTGGCCGAGGGCAGCGCGGAGGTGGGTATTTTGTACGCCACCGATGCCGCCACCACCGACAAGGTGAAGGTGCTGGCCACCGCGCCCGAGGGGACTCTTGCAACGAAGGTCGTCTACCCGGTGGGCATCACCGCTGCCGCGCCCCAGCCCGAGGCCGCCCGGCTGTTCGTGGAGTTCCTGCAAACGCCCGAAGCGCTGGCCATCTTTGAGAAGTACGGCTTCAAGACAGATTTTTAACACGATACGATACAAAAATTTTGGATGGTGAAACGCCTTATCTGGCAGCTGCCGGGGAAATGCGCAGCATTTCCGGGGTGGTATGACGAACGATGACGTTTCGCACCCAGGCCATGTGGCCACCTATTGCATGGAAGGGAGAACCCGCGGATGGACTGGTCGCCCATACTCATATCGCTGCGGACGGCCTGTGTGTCTATCGTCATCACCTTTTTTCTGGGGCTGTTTGCGGCGCGGTGGGTGGTAAGCCTGCGCAGCGAGCGCCTGAAGATGGTGATTGACGGGTTGTTCACGCTGCCGCTGGTGCTGCCGCCCACGGTGGCCGGCTTCTTGCTCTTGTACATCTTCGGCGTCAAGCGGCCGGTGGGCGAGTGGCTACTGAACGTACTGGGCGTGAAGATCGTGTTCACCTGGTGGGCCACGGTGCTGGCGGCGGTGGTCATCGCCTTCCCACTGATGTACCGCTCGGCCCGGGGCGCCTTTGAACAGGTGGACGGCGACCTGCTGGCCGCCGGGCGCACCATCGGCATGCGCGAGGGGGCCATCTTCTGGCGGGTGCGGCTGCCGCTGGCGCTGCCGGGGGTCACGTCGGGGGGCATCCTTGCCTTTGCGCGCGGCTTGGGCGAGTTTGGCGCCACGGTGATGATCGCCGGCAACATCTACGGCAGGACGCGCACGCTGCCGCTGGCCGTCTACTCGGCTGTGAATGGGGGCGATGCACAGGCGGCCACCGAATATGTGGTCATCCTGGTGCTCATCTCGTTCCTGGTGGTGGTGGGCATGAACTGGGCCGCCGCCAGGGAGCGCCGTTGGCTGCGCCGCCGGTGAGCAGTTCCAACATCCGCAGAGGGGAGGCGCAGCCGTGAGCTTGCAGGTGGATATCAAAAAGCGGTTCAAGGGCTTCACGCTGGATGTGCGCTTTTCCTCGGGTGGCGCGCCGCTGGGCATATTGGGTTCCTCGGGCAGCGGCAAGAGCATGACGCTGCGCTGCATCGCCGGCGTGGAGACGCCGGACGAGGGGCATATCTCGGTGAACGGACGGGTGCTGTTCGATTCGGAGGCGAAGATCGACCTGCCGCCCCAGAAAAGGCGCATTGGCTACCTGTTCCAAAGCTACGCGCTGTTCCCCAACATGACTGTGGCGCAGAACATCGCCTGCGCGCTGCCCGGTCCAAAGCGGGCCAAGGCTGCTGCTGTGGAGGCACTGGTGCGGCGGTTTTCGCTGGACGGACTGCAGGGGCGCTACCCCGCCCAGCTTTCGGGCGGGCAGCAGCAGCGGGTGGCGCTGGCGCGCATCCTGGCGTACGAGCCGGAGGCGCTCTTGCTGGACGAGCCGTTCTCGGCGCTGGACACCCACCTGCGCGAGAAGCTGCAGGTGGAGATGGGCGGCCTGCTGGCGGAATATCCGGGCGACGCCGTGATGGTGACCCACAGCCGGGACGAGGTGTACCAGCTGTGCAGCGACCTTCTGGTGCTGGAAGAGGGGCGGACGCTGGCGATTGGCAAGCTGCAGGAGATGTTCAGGCACCCCGCCCTGCTGGGCGTGGCGCGGCTGACCGGCTGCAAAAACTTTTCGGCCGCGCGCAAGACGGGCGAAGACGAGGTGGAGGCGCTGGACTGGGGCCTGCGCCTGCAGGTGGCCGGGCCGGTGCCTGATGATGTGAGCTACATCGGCGTGCGCGCACACGACTTTCACCCTTCGCACAGCGAGGGTGACGAAAACCGGTTTGCGGTGGCCATCGGCGAGCATGTGGAGACGCCGTTCGAGTGGGATATCCTGTTCCGCGCCCAAAGCCAGCGCGCCGGGGCGGAGGACATCTGGTGGAAGTTTGCCAAGGAGCACGCGCCGGACGAGCTGCCCGACCACCTGTGTGTGGCGCCCGGCAAGGTGCTGCTGCTGCGGGAGAGCTAGAAAAGGGAACTCAATTTTAAAGGAATCTCTATGTCTGACACGTGTTGTCAGTGCCACACGCAAGCGGCGGGCATTCCTCCGCTCGGAGCTGTTGCTGCTCCAGCGCGAGCCGAGATATGGAATGCCCCCCACTCGCGCATGGCAGGTATCCTTGGCTCGGAATCAAGACACTTGTTGAACATTTCTTCAAACAAAAGTATCCTATTCAAATCTTTCACAAAAGCACAACGCATCCAGGAGGCAGCCATGCGGCAAAACCAGCTGAACCATTTTGACGAGAGCGGAAGGGCTGTGATGGTGGACGTTTCGGCCAAGGCCGAGACCTCCCGCACGGCGGTGGCCGAGGGGTGTATCACGATGAACGGGGCGGCCTTCGAGGCCGTGCGCACCGGCAGCGCTAAAAAAGGCGATGTGCTGGGCGTGGCGCGGGTGGCCGGCATCATGGCTGTGAAGCGCACGAGCGAGCTGATACCCATGTGCCACCCGCTGATGGTGGAGAAGGCCGCGTTGGACTTCGAACTGGACCCGGACGCCCGGCGCGTGCGGGCGGTATGCACGGTGACCATCACCGGAAAGACGGGCGTGGAGATGGAGGCGATGACGGGCGTGAGCGTGGCGCTATTGACCATCTATGATATGTGCAAAGCGGTGGACCGCGCCATGCAGATGGATGCCATTCGTCTTGTGGAAAAGAAGGGCGGCAAGAGCGGCCACTACCAAAGGGTGGATACAAGAGAGGACACACAGCCATGACCGACGCGTGCGGAAGAAACATCCACTACCTGCGCATATCGGTGACCGACCGGTGCAACCTGCGCTGCGGCTACTGTATGCCCGAGGAGGGCGTGCCGCCCATCCCTCATGAAGAGATCCTGAGCTATGACGAGGTCGTGCGGCTGGTGCGCATCATGGCCGGCCTTGGCATCGACCGTGTGCGCCTGACCGGCGGCGAGCCGCTGGTGCGCAAGGATATCACGCAGCTGGCCGCCGGCGTGAAGCAGGTGCCGGGCATACAATATCTGGGGCTCACCACCAATGGTGTGCTGCTGGAGGAGATGGCTGAAGACCTGCTGGCCGCCGGCGTGGACGGCATCAACATCAGCCTGGACGCCACCGAGCCTGAGCGCTACGCGGCCATCACCCGCCGGGGCGAATGGGCGCGCACGTTGGCCGGCCTGCACAAGGCGCTGGAACTGCCCTTCAAAGCGGTGAAGGTGAACAGCGTGCTCTCGCCCGACAGCCTGGAGAGCGACTGGATGGGCGTGGTGGCGCTGGCAAGGGATTACAAACTTGACGTGCGGTTGATCGAGTGGATGCCCATGGGCGGCGAGAGTGCGGGCTGCGCCGTGCGGGCGGATGAAGCGCTGGCCGCCATTGATGCGCGCTTTGGCCCGCTTACAGAGCTGCCCCCCTCGCGCGGGGCGGGGCCCGCGCGCATGTACGGCGCACCGGGCTTTCAGGGGCGCATTGGCATGATACCGGCGATGAGCCACCAATTTTGCGCCGAGTGCAACCGCCTGCGGCTGACGGCCACCGGTGACCTCAAGCTCTGCCTGTTCTACGATGTGGGCATCCCGCTGAAGGGGCTGCTGCGCAGCGGGGCCGGTGACGAGGAGATCGCCGATGCGGTGCGCGCGGCCGTGGATAAAAAACCCCGTGAGCACACCGGCGCGCGCAAGCAGGCCGACTGCGAGGGCGAAGCGAGCCTGATCGCCACCCCGGTGGGCATGTCCGGCATTGGCGGATAAATCTAAAGGACGTAAACTTTTGCGGGCGCCCGCCCGCATGTGCAAGCGTTCCTGTTGTGTGCGGCAGGAACAGGGAAAGGAAGGACACAAGAGATGACTATAACCCCCGAACAACTGGGCGCCGGCCGCGTGGTGGCCGTCTGCCTGAGCGACAAGAAGGGCGTTGCCAAGAATAGCATGGGCAGCGGCCGCCTCATCGAGGACTTTGGCCTGGAGAACGACGCCCACGGCGGCAACTGGCACCGGCAGGTCAGCCTTCTGTCCCACGAGAAGGTGGAGGAATTCAAGGCGCGCGGCGCCCATGTGGAGCAGGGCGCCTTTGGCGAAAACCTACTCATCAGCGGTATCGACCTGCGTACCCTGCCGGTGGGTACACGGCTTTGCTGCGGCGACATCGAGCTGGAGGTGACGCAGATCGGCAAAGAGTGCCACGCCCATTGCGCCATCTACCACCAGGTGGGCGATTGCATCATGCCCCGGGAGGGCATCTTTGCAAAGGTGCTGCACGGGGGCGAGATAAAGGAGGGGGACGTGCTGTATGTCGTCGGATAGCGGGACGTCTTCGCGCTCGATGCTGGAGAAGCGCCGGCAGGGGGAACTGCACCCCGAAGTGAAGATCTCGCTTGCGAGCACGCGGGCCTTTTACGGCCCGGGCGTGAACCAGTTGCTGCTGCTGGTGGGGGAGACAGGCTCGCTGCGGCACGCCTGCCAGGCCATGAGCCTCTCGTACAGCAAGGGCCTGAGGCTGATAGATAAAATCGAGCAGGTGTACGGGCACAAGGTCATCCTGCGGCAGCCCGGCGGCAAGGATGGCGGCAAGTCGATCATCACGCCCGAGGGGGAGGAGCTCATCCGCAAGTACGAGGCGTTCGCCGACGAGGCGCAGGGCGAGGTGGACGCGCTGTTCGAGAAATATTTCGGCTGAGACGGCGCGGCTGTTGTTTGGACAAAAAAGAAACCGCCCCGGGCAGAAGGGCGGGCACAGTAAAGAAGTATCGGTTTTGCCGTACCTGTTTGCGTCATCATACGCTCAAAATGCCCCGGTAATCCACGAAGGATTGCCGGGGCATCTTTTACTATGCCGCATCAAACAGGTGGGGGAAAACTTCTGCGAACCGCAAAAGTGGCCCCAGCGGCCGTTTTATGCGGCGCATACTTCCTTGCCGTACCCGCCCTCGTGCACGGACGGTCCTTTTGTGAGTTTTTTATGCGGATGGCCGCCGGGTTTGAGCGAGGCACATGCCGGCTCAGGCCGCAGGAATACGGCTTGAGCGCCGTTCATGCGGGTGGGCGCGCCTAGCGTGCGGGCTGGTCGTATGCGTCCGGCCTACAAAACCACGAGATGATTTTTGTGTCCATTCAGTATATAATGAAAGGTAACGATGGCCGCGCTTGATAGGTTTTTGATACATTGCGCGCTACAATGGAAGAAGAGATGCCCCGCAGGTTCAGTCTCACACCCGGCGGATGCCCTCCCAGGCTGTCTCCACCAGGATGTGGGGGAGGAACTTGGCGAAAAAGCGCTGCACCAGCGCCACCGGCCCCGCCGACGCCACGGCCAGGCCGAGGGCGCTTTCCCACAAAGCAAGCCGGGCCACGCTGCGCGGGTGGGAGGCCAGCGGGAAGTGGCGGATGACCTTTGCGTCGCCCTGTTGCGCCTTGCCGATAAACTCCGTGCCTTTGATCCAGTACGGGCAGACGGCCGTGCAGTTGATACCCTGGCCGATGAGCTCCCACCACAGCGCGCGGCTGTAGCTGAGCACGAACGCCTTGGTGGCCGCGTACACCGAGAGATAGGGCACCGGCTGGAAAGCGGACGAAGAACATACCTGCAGGATGCGCCCGCCTTTGTGCATGTAGGGAAGGCAGAGGGTGGTCATGCGCACCAGCGCCGCGCAGTTCAGCTCGATCATGCCGTCGTTGTCCCTGCCAGACACCTGTTGCCAGCCGCCCATGCGGCCGAAGCCGGCGGCGTTCACCAGCAGCGCGACGTCCGGTTTGTGGCTTTCCAGCAGGTTGGCCAGCTGCTCAAAGCTGTCCGGCCGGGCAAGGTCCAGAGCCAGGGGCCGCAACGGTGTGGCCGTCTGTGTGGCCATCTCCCGCAGAAGCTCCTCCCGCCGCGCGATCACCCAGATCTCGTCCAGCCTTTCCCGGCGGTCGATCTGTGCCACAAATTCGCGCCCAAGGCCGCTGGACGCGCCGGTAACAATGGCGATGCGCACGGTGGTGCCCCCTTCCCACGAGAGTTCCAGAACCCAGTATACCACAACAGTATACCATGGTACAGCCGCGAAAGCAGGCGAAAGGCCGAAAATTTGGAGATGGCAGGAGAGGGAACCGGATGCACAAGATGGAACAGGTGATACAGGAGGTGGGCAAGGCCTTTGTGGGCGAACCCCCTGTGATGCAAAAGATCCTGCTGGCGCTGCTGGCGGGCGGCCATGTGCTGCTGGAGGACATCCCCGGCGTGGGAAAAACAACGCTTGCCACCGCCTTTTCGCAGGCGATGACCCTGCGGTACAACCGGGTGCAGCTCACGCCAGACGTGATGCCCACCGACATCACAGGCTTTTCGGTGTACCACAAGGAGACGCACTCGATGGAATACCAGCCGGGGGCGGCGCTGTGCAACCTGCTGTTGGCGGACGAACTGAACCGCGCGCCCAGCCGCACACAGGCGGCCCTTCTGGAGGCGATGGAGGAACAGCAGGTGACGGTGGACGGCAGGACGCACCTGCTGCCCCAGCCGTTTATGGTCATCGCCACGCAGAACCCCACCGGCTCCGCCGGCACCCAGCTGCTGCCCGAAAGCCAGATGGATCGCTTCATGATGCGGCTGTCGCTGGGGTACCCGGGCGCGGCGGGCGAGGTGGAGATGTTGCGCCGCAAGCACGGCGAAAGCCCCGCCCAACCGGTGCGGAAAGTAACCGACGCAGAGGGCATCCTGCGCGCGCGGGAGGAGGTGTCCCGCGTGTACCTCTCCGCCGAGGTGTACGACTACATCGTGCGGCTGGCCCGCGCCACCCGCACGCATGCGCGTATCCGCCAAGGTGTCAGCCCCCGCGGGTCGGTGGCGGTGATGGCGCTGGCCCAGGCGCTTGCCTGGATGGAAGGGCGCGACTATGTGCTGCCCGAAGACGTGCAGGCGGTATTTGTGGATTGCTCCGCCCACCGGCTGCTGCTGGCGCCCTCTGTGCGCAGCGCCGGCGAGGGGCACGAGGGACAGAAGCAGGCCGCCGAAGAGCTGCTACAGGAGATTTTGGAGCAGGAGCCCGCGCCCAGGCTGGACGGGAAGCGCGCGCAGGTGGGGGGCGCCCATCCGATGATGGACAAGGGGCCGCGCGTGTGGGTGGCCGGCGGCCGCAAGCCTACCGGCGGGCAGGGAACCGGCGAGGCCGACGCGTGATCTGGCGCTGGCTGGCCTATGCCGCGGCACTGGGCGCGGCCATCGGGTTCTACATCTTCCATACGGGCTATCTTTCGTGGCTGTGTGTGGTGGTGGCTGTGGCGCTGCTGCCGCTGGAGCTGCTTTTGAGCGCGCGCGGCCTGCGGGCGGCGCGGCTGGCCCTTGCGGTGCGCCGCGAGGGTGAGGACGGAGACTACCTGCTGGAGCTGGCGGACGGTTCGCGTACGCCGGTGTGCGCATTGTGCGCTCGGGTGCGCTGCAAAAACCTCTTCACCGGCGAAGAGCGCACGGCGCGCGTCAGGCTGGCGCCCGGTGCGCGGGCCAGCTTCCGGGCGGCCGCACCGGGGTGGCCAAAGCCAGATGAAGCAGCCGCGCCCGCAAACGAAGACAGGCGCGCCGCCGGGCGTGGGAAGAGCCCGGGCTGTACGGCCGCCTGCTGCGGCGCGTTGCGCTTCAGCATCGAAAAGCCCCGCGCGCTGGACGTGCTGGGGCTGTTTCGCTTTCCGTTGCGGACGGCGCCCCCGCCGGCCCTGCTGTTGCAGCGGCCGCCGCTGCCCGAAGAGATGCCCGGCCTGCCGCCCCCGGTTCTGCAACAGGGGACACTGGCCGTCGGGGTGGTGCAGCACCCACAGCCCGGCGCCCTGCGCGAGCCGGGCGACGTGCGCGAGTACCGCCCGGGCGACGCCGTGCGCGCCATCCACTGGAAGTTGACGGCCAAGCTGGACAGGCCGATGGTGCGGGAGGCGGGGCCCAGCGCCCTTTCGGTGCCCCACCTCTGCTTCGACTTTTTTGGCGAGCCCGGCAGCGTGTGTGGTGTTTTGGGGCGGGTGGAGGCGTTGTCGGCCGCTTTGGGGGCGATGGAGCGGATGCACGGCATCCACTGGCTGGCCGAGGACGGCAGCCTGCAGAGCCGCTATGTGGAAAACCGGGACGAATATGACGCCGTCTTGTGGGAGCTGATGACCACCCGCCTGCCCAAGACCGGACGGGCTATTGCCCAAAACCTGCCCGACGCGCACGGGCCGTTGCTGGTGGTGGATGCAGGGCAGCTTTCGCTCTATAGCGAGGGCGTGTTGCTGGAGCGGGAGGTGACGGAATGAGCTGGATGCAACGGCTGAAGCCGGAGAAACCGCCCCGAGGAACGCGCGGGGATGGAGCCTTTTCCTCTGTGCGGGAAAAGCCGTCCCTCGCAGACCGGTGGGCCATCCTGCTCATCTATCTGTGCTGCTTGTTTGGCGCCGTTCTGGTGTGGATGGTGGAGTATGACGTTCCCGCCCTGCAAAGCGCCCTGCTGGGCGCGTTGATTGGGGCGGCGGTGTTTGGCTCGTGTTTGTTCCTGCCGCGCGGGGGGGCGTGGGTGCTGGCCTGCGCGGCGCTGGGCGTGTGGGGGGTAGCCGCCCTGTGGCAGCGCGTCCAGCTTGTCGAGGGCGCCTGGTTTGCGGCCAATCTCGTATACTCGCGCTTCACCGAGGTGTTCGACAGCTTCCAGACCGTGCCGCCGCCCGCCGACGAAGCGGGCCTTGCGGCCTTTGCGGTGTTCCTTGCCATGGCGGCGTTCGCGCTGGCAGCGCTGCTGGCGCTCAGCGCGCTGCGGCTGCGCAGCTTCCTGCTCACGGTGATGCTCTGCCTGCCTTTTTTCTGGTTCGCGTTTGCAAACACCGGGCTGCCGCCGTTGCTGCCCTCGCTTTTACTCATCTGCGGGTGGTGCGGGCTTTTGTTCCACATCCGGGGCAAAACGGCGGCCGCCGCGCGGGTGCGTGTGGCGGCCATGGGCCTTGTGGGCGTGCTGGTGCTGGGCTTGCTGGCGGCCTTCCCCGCCGGGCGGTACGAGCAGGACAAGGGCGTGCTGCAAACCCGCCGTGAACTGCAGAGCGTCAACTGGGAAAACGGCCTGCCCGGCATCCTGCGCATGGGAAGCGGCGGGCGGGCGCTGGGCGCGCGCACCAACACCCGTGTTAACCTGGCCCGCACGGGTGATTTGCAGTTAGGGCAGGGCACGGCCTTCCAGGTGCGGGGGATGCTGGTGGCAATGGTATCCTACTACCGGGGGTTTTCCTGCTCGGAGTACACTGGACGCGCCTGGCGGCAGGGCGGCGCGGAGGGATATGAAGCCTTGGAAGGCGGCTTCCAGCCGCTGGCCGAACCGTACTGGCGCTCTTTTTACCAGATCATGAACGAGAGATATGTACAATTGCTTTACCCAGAGCAGGAGGTTGTGGTTGACTCGGATTACCAATACGCGTACGCGTTTGAGATGCGCCCGCAGCAAGTACTGGCTTACGCCCCGGCGCCCTATTTTATAAACGACGCGGCGTTGGTGGGCGGGGGGGACTTGGCCTTTGTACAGGATGCCCACCTGAGCGCCGTGAAACGGGAGGAAATATACAGGGTGAGCATGCCGGAGTTTACGCAGCCGGAAATGGTCATGGAGATGGAGATGCCCCTGCTGCCCTTGAGGATGCAATACCCCGGTATGATGGGCGACGGGAGCGGTCTGAACAATGAGATGGAAGATTTGGTCACGGTCACCATCACCGAGGACGACCTGCTCACCGAGGAGCAACGGACATACATCGAGTTTATCGAAGAGGAATACACCCAGCTGCCCGAGGGGCTGGCCCCACGCTTCCAGGCGCTGGCGGCCGGGGCGGGTATCCAGCCAGCCGGCGGCCGGGACGACTGGCACGCCACCGCCTACGCCGTGGGCAACTATATACAAGGGGTGGGCGTTTACACCCGCACGCCCGGTACCCAGCCGCCCGGGGTGGACTTCGCCGAGTATTTCCTCACACAGACCAAAGAGGGGTACTGTGTGCACTTTGCCACGGCGGCCGCGGTCATGCTGCGGGCGCTGGGCGTGCCCGCGCGCTATGTGGAGGGGTTCGTGATGCCCATGAGCACCCAAGGGGTGGTGGCCGACGGCGATTACGCGGAGGATGGAAAATGGCTGGACGTGCCCAGCGCCAACGCCCATGCCTGGGTGGAGGTGTGGGAGCCGGGCTTTGGCTGGGTGCCGCTGGAGGTGACCCCCGGGGGCCCCGACGCCACGCGGCCCCCATCCGCCCCGCAGGAACCAGCGGGTGCCAACAGCCGTCTGAACGACCCGGGGCGTTCGGATACGCAGGCGGCGAATAGCGCGAGCATATCGCGGGGGACATCCTCCTCGGAGGCGGACAGTTCCCGCGGCGCGGACGCCGCCAGCAGAGAGCGGCAGGACGGCCAGCCGGCGGGACTGCGCACGCTGCTGTGGGTAGTGGTGATTGCGGTGGCGGTGGCGGCGGTACTGCTGTTGGTGCCCGCCGCCCTGCGCGCGCGGCGACGAAAGCGCTTTGCGGGCGCGGACCGCAGGCGCGCGGCGCTGGAGATGTATGCCTACCTGCTGCGGTTGCAGCGCTTTGGGTATACGCCCGGCGACGAGACGCGCGCGCTTGCAAATAAGGCGCGCTTCAGCCGGCAGGGGCCTAGCCCCGGCGAGTGCGGCGTGCTGCGGGAGGAGACGGAGCGCGCGCGGGAGACATTGCTGCGCACCCTGCCGCCGTCGGGGCGGCTGCAGTTGTGGCTGTGCGGGCTGTGATGGAAGGAGAAAAATGGACAAATTGACAAAAATGGCAAATATAGGGGCAGTCATCGAGCGGAATCTGCAGAAGGCAGGCGTGAACACGCCGGAGCAATTGCGGGGGCTGGGCAGTCGGGAGGCCTTCACACGCATCCGCATGAAGGCCGACCCCGCCGCCTGCCTGAGCATGCTGTACGCGCTGGAGGGCGCCGTGCGCGGCGTGCGTTGGCACGCGCTGCCCGAAGCGGACAAGCGGGAACTGGCGGCGTTTTACAAGACCCTGTGAGGAGCGCTCGGCACAAGTGAACCATAAAAGAAGCCCGCGTGCATCCGGACATGATCGTCTGGGCGCATGGGGGCCTTTCTAATTTTATATGTTTCAATATACTACAACAATCACACGAAACACTTAAAATTATACATCTTTTTTGTGCATAATATGAGAATGGATGCTCCAAGGCAGGTAGAGCACCAGCCACACGGCGGCCACCAGCCCGGCGTAGCCCAGCAGGTATCCGGGGTTACCCATGCGTTGCTGCAAAAATGCCAAGGGTGAGCCGGGCATGGCGAAGTTGATGAAAAAGAAGTTGGTGTTCCACACGTGGTTGAGGAAGTAGACCGGCGGGGTGACGATGAGCAGGAAGACCGCAGGCCGCCACAGCCGGCGCGCGCTGGGCCGCAGCAGACCGCCCGCCAGCAGCAGGAGCGGGAAGCAGACCAGCAAACCGTGCATGAGGAAGCTTTGCAGGAAAAAGAAATTGCAGGCGGGGTAGATGGTCCAGCCGGGGAAGAGCAGCGCGGCCGCGGCCCCGGGCAGCGAGAGGGAATACAGGATCTCGCCGGTCGTCTTGTTCGGCCAGAAGGCGTGCACGAACTGTACATAGATGTTGATGCCGCACAGATGCAGCGGCAGTTGGGTGATCGGAAAGGTGGGCAGTGTTGCCAGTACTACGGCCACGCCGCCCAGCTGCAGGGCAAGGCAGGCGGTGGCAACCACTCTTAGGACCAGCTGCCGGCGACGGGGTGAGGTGCGCCGGAAGGCAAGGCAGGCAGCCACGCAGACGGCGGCAATGCCCGCAAGGAAAGCGACGTGGATGGCGCTATAGGGCGCAAAGCCGCTGCCGGGCGGCAGGTCCTCCTGCAGATAGGCAAAAAAACTGTCGCATCCGGTGTCCATGCGGGCACCCCCTGTTCGAATGGCGCGATGCGCAAAGAGATGGCCCTGGCACGATGTGCCGAAGAAGTTACTCCCTCTCCAGCGCCTCCCGCAGTTCGGCGATGGACAGCCCCGCTTTGCGGGCGGTGCGGGCCAGGTCGTCATACTCGTACTTACGCTTGGATACGCCATAGCCCTCGCCGGTCTTCACGCGCAACGGCCCAAAAGGGGTGTCCCGTGTGGCGATGTTGCGGCCCAGTACCGTGCGGCTCCAGCGGCGGCTGCGCACGCCGAAAGTGGAGGTGTGGCGCAGCAGGAGGGTGGTCAGGGAAACCTCGTCCTCCAATCGGCAGAGGCAGCAGAGCATCTGCCCCGGGCGGCCCTTTTTCATCTGGATAGGTACGATGTACGCGTCCAACGCGCCGGCCTCCAACAACAGTTCCTGCGCGAAGGCCAGCTCTTCGCCGGGCATGTCGTCCAGGTTGCAGGCGAGCTCCACGACCTCCTCGCTCTCGCCCTCCCCGCCCTCCAGATGGCCGAGGAAGGCGCGCACGCAGTTGGCCGCGGCAAATTCCTTGCTGCCCAAGCCGTAGCCGACAGCCTGTACGGTCATGGCCGGCTGGGGGCCAAAATTGTGGGTAAAATGGCGCAGAAGCGCAGCGCCCGTGGGGGTGCATAGCTCCGCCTGTACGGGGCCGCCGCTTGTGGGGATGCCGCGCAGCAGCTCCGCCGTTGCGGGGGCGGGCACGGGCAGCACACCGTGGTGCGTGTGCACCTGGCCGCCCCCCACCGCAACGGGCGATGCAACCACCCGCTCAGGCGCAAGGCGCTCCATCAGCGCACACACGCCGGCGATGTCGGCGATGGCGTCCATTCGGCCCACCTCGCTGAAGTGTACGTCGGCCACCGCGCACCCGTGCACCTTCGCCTCTGCCTCGGCCAGCAGGGCGTACACGGCGCGCGTGTCCGTCCTTGCCCGGGCGGAGAGCGGAAGCTTGTCGATCAGGCGGTCGATGTCCGCCGGGTGCGCGCCGTGATGGGCGTGGGTGTGGCCGGCTCTCACAGGTTGGCCATGGCCATGAGGGCTCTGTCCATCGTGTAAAGGAACATCTAATAATTTAGCATTGTGTGCATGATGAATGGCATTGTTGAGGTCAACACTGTGCTCTTCCTGCTCATTCACGCACACCGTGGTACGCAGGCCGCAGATGCCGCAGCTCTCGGCGGATTGGGCGTCCACCCGTACGCCGGGCAAAGGCCACGCGTTCATCTCGGCCACGAAGGGGGCGGGGTCGGGCAGTAGATGCAGTAGGGCGCCCAGCAGCATATCGCCGGCTGCACCCATGCGGCACTCAAGGTACAGCGTTTTCATCGCGGATGCCCTCCATCTGGTTGATGCGGTGGGCCAGGAACCCGGCGCCAAAGCCATTGTCGATGTTGACGACCGAGACGCCGCTGGCGCATGAGTTGAGCATGGCCAGCAGCGCGGCCCCGCCCCCGCAATTGGCGCCGTAGCCCACGCTGGTGGGCACGGCGATGACCGGGCAGCTCACCAGCCCGCCCACCACGCTGGGCAGCGCACCCTCCATGCCGGCTACAGCCACCACCACGCGCGCCTGCGCAAGCTCTTCCAGCCCGCCCAGCAGGCGGTGCAGTCCGGCCACGCCCACGTCGTACAGGCGGGTCACCCGGCTGCCCAGCACCTCGGCGGTGAGGGCCGCTTCCTCGCAGACGGGAAGGTCGCTGGTGCCGCCTGAGGCTACCACCACGCTGCCAGTGCGTGGCTTTGCAGCGTCACGGTCCACTACGCCGATGCGCGCATCCTCGTGGTATTCCAGGGGAAGCTGGGCGGCCAGCGCCCCGGCGGCGTCCGGTGCAAGGCGGGTGATGAGGATATCCCGCACGCCGGTGGAGCGCAGCTCGTGCGCGATGCCGAAGATCTGCCCCGCCGTTTTGCCTCCGCCGTAGATCACCTCGCCCGCGCCCTGTCGCAGGGCGCGGTGGTGGTCCACCTTGGCATAGCCCAGGTCTTCGAAGGGGCGGGTGTGCAGACGGGAGAGCAGCTCCTCGGGCGCGAGGGCGCCGTCGCGCACAGCGCACAGTTCGGCAAGCAGTTGGGTGCGGTCCATGCAGGGCCTCCTGACGAAGGGATTTTATCGGGTGTTAGTGTTTGCTCGGGGAGGGTGGAATTGATCCCTGGGGCTTGATTTTTACGTACACGCCTTATCGCGGCTGTTCGTCCAGACAGATGCCGTTGAACCAGGGCGCCAGTGCGGCGGCAATGCGTGTCCATCCGGTGCGCGCTTCTGGCAGTTGGTCGGCAGGGAACTGCAATAAACAGCCGGGCTGTCCCACGCCGTTGGCCGCCCCGCCACCGGGCAGCACCCGGGCGCGAAAATCGGAGAAACCGAGGGCGAACAATGCGTCCTCGGCGCCCTCCACCCGGCGCAGGGTGTCTGTGTCCAGCGGCATGCCGGTGGGCAGACGGGTGGCAAGGCAGGCATAGGCGGGCTTGTCGGCGGTGAAAAGGCCGGCCGCACGCGCATGGGCGCGCAATGCCTGTTTGGTCACACCGGCCGCGCGCAGCGGTGAGCGCACGCCCATCTCGGCCGCCGCCCGCATGCCGGGGCGGTCCGCCGTGTCGTCGCTGGCGTTGGTGCCGTCCCACAAAAGGGTGTGGCCGTCTTTCGCGGCGGCCCGCAGGATGGCACCCATGATGCGTTTTTTGCAGTGGTAGCAACGGTCGGGGCCGTTGGTGGCTACCAGCAGGTCGGCAAGCAGGTCCAGCGGCAGCAGGTGCAGTGGCACC
Organism: Oscillospiraceae bacterium; assembly: GCA_031548875.1. Classification (GTDB taxonomy): domain Bacteria; phylum Bacillota; class Clostridia; order Oscillospirales; family Ruminococcaceae; genus JAAYCI01. Next base: position 609 of record JAVBQQ010000013.1, on the reverse strand, counting down.
CCGGCGTCGTCCGCCGCCCGGCGGGCGTCGGCCAGCTCGAAGGCGGGCTGGAGCTGAGCCTGCACGTAGTAGGCGTCCAGCTGGACGCCGCAGGCCGCGGCGGCCCACAGCAGGTAGCTGGAATCCGCCCCGCCGGAAAAAGCCAGCGCCGCGCGCGGCACGCTTTGTAGGTACGCGGCAAGCGTCCGGGGCAGGGCGCCGGCGTCTAGGAGGGCGCCCGCGTCCAAAAGGGGATCGCCTGTGTTCATTCGGCGTCCTCGATCTTGGGCAGCGACGCCTTGGTGAAGCCCGGCTGGCGGCCCCGGGTTTGCACTTCTTCCTGTTGTTTTTGCAGCGCCAGCTCGTCCAGCTCGCCCGCGCATTGGACGATGGGGGCCTCCTCCGGGCCGGGCCGGAAGGGCTTGGGCGCCGGATCTGGCTTCTTTTTGGGCTTCGGGATGGGCGCGGAGCCCCTGTCGTAGGTGGGCATGGCAGTCTCCTTTCGGCGGGTAAGGGAATGGGCGTGTTCAGGGCACACAAGCCAGGGCGTATTCACATAAAAGCGAACGCGCGCACTAGTTGCCCCGCAGCTTACGCACCACCCACACGATGAGGAAGACCAGCAGTGCA